>CALAIL010000044.1 GCA_937923255.1 uncultured Propionivibrio sp.
ATAGACTGCCAAAAGTTCTCCTTTAAAACTGTCTCAACTCAGGGGAAGGCTACGCCTTGCCTTGCCTTGCATTGCCGACCGTGAGGCAAGGGAGCATCACCGTTTGAATCGCCGCCGCCTGCCGCAAACCCACCACACCCCCGCCACTACGCCGCCCTGAACCCCGCGTAAAACGGGTGTTTCCGAAGACCCTGCCCGCCAGCCCACTGTTTACGGGCGTTTTCAGCCTACCTCCCCGCTAGCCCAGTATTTACGCGGGTTTCCGGCCTGCCTGCCCGCAAACGCCCTATTGACGCGGGCTTGCGGCCAACGCTCATTCCACGCTTTGCGCCCGTTTCAGCGCGTGGTCGGTTTTCCGACGGGCGTTCGCTGCATGCGGAGAGGCGATCTTCTACCCGCGCATCCACACGAGGGGCGTTTGACGCGCCGCCCAAGTCCGTGCGGTATCCGGTTTCAATATCAGCCATCGCAGTGCGCTTGAAGGCGCAGTCTGCGTCCGCGCGGCCATCCGCCATCCGCCATCCGCCATCCGCCATCTGCCTTCTGCCATCTGCCTTCTGCCTTCTACGATTCGGGCCGGCCGAGCGCGTATAATTCACGGGTTCGTTCAACCATGAGATTTCTGGCCTGCTTTCCGGCCTGTTTCTTGGGTTGTTTTCCGCCGTTTTAGCGATTCCGGCGATTCCAGCAATTCCCGTCCTTCCAGCCTTTTCAGCGATTTAAACCATGCAAGAAAAATATCAACCTCAAGACATCGAACTGGCCGCCCAGCAACTGTGGCAGAAAACCGGCGCAGCGCGCGCGATCGAAGATGCCAGCAAGCCGAAATATTATTGTCTGTCGATGTTCCCCTACCCTTCGGGCAAGCTGCACATGGGGCACGTGCGCAATTACACGATCGGCGATGTGCTCTCGCGCTTCCACAAAATGCTTGGCTACAACGTCCTGCAACCGATGGGCTGGGACGCTTTTGGCATGCCGGCGGAAAATGCCGCCATCCAGAACAACGTGCCGCCCGCGCAATGGACGTACGCCAATATCGATTACATGAAAGGGCAGCTCAACCGTCTGGGTTTCGCGCTCGACTGGGATCGCGAGCTGGCGACCTGCAAGCCTGATTACTACCGCTGGGAGCAATGGCTGTTTACCCGCTTGTTCGAGAAGGGGCTGATCTACAAGCGCTACGGTACGGTGAATTGGGACCCGGTCGATCAGACCGTGCTGGCCAACGAGCAGGTCATCGATGGCCGCGGCTGGCGCTCCGGTGCGCTGATCGAGAAGCGCGAAATTCCCATGTATTACATGAAGATCACCGCCTACGCCGAAGAGCTGCTGGCCGATCTGGACAAGCTGCCCGGCTGGCCGGAACAGGTCAAGCTGATGCAGAAGAACTGGATCGGCAAGAGCGAGGGCGTGCGTTTTGCCTTCCCTTACGTGCTGGATGGCAAGCCGGAAAAGCTGTGGGTGTTCACCACGCGCGCAGATACGATTATGGGCGTCACTTTTGTCGCCGTGGCCGCCGAACACCCGCTGGCGGCCTACGCTGCGCGCAATAATCCGGCGCTTGCCGCCTTCATTGAGGAATGCAAGCAGGGCGGCGTCGCCGAGGCCGATTTGGCGGCGATGGAAAAGAAAGGGATGCCGACGGGCATTTTTATCGATCACCCGCTAACGGGTCAAAAAGTTGAAGTCTGGGTCGGCAACTACGTGCTGATGGGCTATGGCGACGGCGCAGTCATGGCCGTGCCGGCGCACGATGAGCGCGATTTCGCGTTCGCCAAGAAATACAGCCTGGCCATCACGCAGGTCATCGGTGAAAAGGATGGGACGCAGGACAAAATCTTTTCGGACGAACGCTGGGAAGACTGGTACGCCAGCAAAAATGGCTTCTGCGTCAATTCGGGCAAGTACGACGGTCTTGGCTATAAAGCCGCCGTCGATGCCATCGCTGCCGACCTGGTCGCCAAAGGGCTGGGCGAGAAGAAAGTGCAATTCCGCCTGCGCGACTGGGGCATCTCGCGTCAGCGCTACTGGGGCTGCCCGATTCCGGTCATCCACTGCGAAACCTGCGGCGACGTTCCCGTACCCGATGATCAGCTGCCGGTGGTGTTGCCGGAAAACGTTGCCGTCACCGGAGCAGGCAGTCCGCTCGCCAGAATGGCGGAATTTTATGAAACGACGTGTCCCAAATGCGGGCAAGCCGCCAGACGCGAAACCGATACGATGGATACTTTCGTCGAATCCTCGTGGTACTTCCTGCGCTACTGCTGCCCGGACAACGACCGGGCCATGGTGGACGAGCGCGTCGCCTACTGGTGCAAAGGCGGCATCGATCAATATATCGGCGGCATCGAACATGCCATTTTGCATCTGCTGTATGCGCGCTTCTGGACCAAGCTGATGCGCGATGCCGGACTGTTCAAGGGCGAGCGAATCGACGAGCCGTTCGCCAATCTGCTGACGCAAGGCATGGTCGTCGCGCCCACCTTTTTCCGCGAAGGCGCGGACGGCAAGGCCATCTGGATCAACCCCGCCGATGTCGAGCTGCAATGCGACGAACGCGGCCGCCCGGTGAGCGCCACGCTGGCTGCCGACAGTCAGCCGGTACAGATTGGCGGCATCGAGAAGATGTCGAAATCAAAGAATAACGGCGTCGATCCGCAGGCGTTGATCGACCGCTACGGCGCCGATACGGCGCGCCTGTTCATCATGTTCGCTTCACCGCCCGATCAGTCGCTCGAATGGTCGGATGCCGGCGTCGAAGGCGCGTACCGCTTCTTGCGGCGCTTGTGGCGGCTGGTGTTCGAGCACATCGAAAATAATGGCCCGGCAACCGCCTATACATCGGCTACCGGCGGGCAACTAAGCGCCGAACTGCGCGATTTTCGCCGCCAGCTTCACCAGACGATCGGCAAGGTGGCCGATGATTATGGCCGGCGCAAGCAGTTCAATACGGCCATTGCCGCCGTCATGGAACTCCTCAACGCTTATGGCCGCATCAACGGGAATAATGATGGCGACCCGGCAATGGTTCGCGCCGTTCGCCAGGAGGCGCTGGAAACCGTAACCCTGTTGCTTTATCCGATCGTGCCGCATATCTGCGAGGCGCTTTACGCGGAACTGAGGCCGGGGCAAACCGCCGGCGGGCAAACGTTCCCGCAAGCCGACGAAAGCGCACTGGCGCGCGAGGAAATCGAGCTGGTTCTACAGGTCAACGGCAAACATCGCGGTGCGATCCGCGTGCCGATCTCGGCTGACAAGGCGACGATCGAAGCCGCCGCCCTGGCCAACGAAGGTGCACAGCGCCATCTCGAAGGCAGAACGCCCAAAAAGGTCATTATCGTGCCTGGCCGGCTCGTCAATCTCGTCGTATAGCGCACTCTGGCCCATTTATCATCCATGCTCCTGGAAGGATTGACCGTGCATTCCGTTTTTCCCGCCATCCCTCTTTTATTGCGCGTTCCCGCACGTTTTTTCCTCCCCGTGCTGGCGGCCGTATTGCTCGCCGCATGCGGTTTCCAGCTGCGCGGCGCCTATACGCTGCCCTACGAGAGCCTGTACGTCGCCGTCCCCGATTATTCGGTCATCGGCGCGGGACTCAAGCGCGCCATCCGCAACACCTCGACGCGCATCGCGGAATCGGCCGAGGACGCTCAGGCCAGCTTCCAGCCTGCCGGCGAGTCGCGTACATCAACCATCCTGGCGCTTTCCAGCGCAGGCCGCGTCCGCCAAAAACGGCTGGTTTATCTTTATAACTACCGCGTTGTCGATCGCAAGGGTCGTGATTTGGTGCTCCCCGTCAGCGTCGAACTGTTCCGCGACATCACCTACGCCGATTCCGACGTGCTGGCCAAGACACAGGAAGAAGAACTGCTCTGGCAGGATATGGAAAACGACCTCGTGCAACAGGTCATGCGCCGTCTGTCAATGACCCGGCCGGACTGGCCGGAAGACCATGCCGACGGCCGCGCCGGCGATACGAACGGCATCGATCAAGCTCGTGCCGCCGGAAATAGCGGATAAGCTGCGATGCAGTTACGCGGCGAGCAATTGACGGAGTATCTCAAACGAGAGTTGCAGCCCGTTTACGTCGTTTATGGCGATGAGCCTTTACTCGTCATCGAAGCCACTGATACCATCCGCACCGCCGCGCGGCGTCAAGGCTTCGACGAACGCGAAGTATTGACGGCAATGGCCGGTTTCGACTGGAGCGAACTGCAACGCGCCGCGGGGAATCTTTCCCTGTTTGGCGGCCGGACGCTGGTCGATCTGCGCATTCCGACGGGCAAACCCGGACGCGAAGGCGCCGCCGCACTCCAGCGTTACTGCGCCCGGCCCAGCCCCGATACGCTCCTGCTGGTAACGCTGCCGGGCCTTGACTGGACGGAAGAGAAGGCAGCCTGGCTCAGAACGCTTGCCGATGCCGGCGCCGCCGTAAAACTGACACCGCCCGGCCTGACTGAGCTGCCGGGATGGATTGCCCGGCGGCTGCAACAACAGGGGCAAAGTGCAGCACGCGATGGTCTGCGCTTTATCACCGAGCACGTCGAGGGCAATCTGCTGGCCGCCCATCAGGAAATCCTCAAGCTTGCCCTGCTCTATCCCCCCGGCGCACTTTCTCTGGCACAAATCCACGAAGCCGTGCTCAATGTTGCCCGTTATGATCTTGATGCGCTGCGCGAAGCGCTGCTCGCCGGTAACGCGGCGCGCCTGACGCGCACGCTGGATGGTCTGCGTCAGGAAGGAGAAGCGCCGCCGCTGGTACTCTGGGCAATGACCGAGGAAATTCGGGCGCTGGCGCAGGTCAGTCGCGGGCTCCAGAATAGGCGTCCGTTGGAAACGCTGCTCAAGGAAGCGCGTATTTGGGGGGCGCGTCAGACTTTGTTTCGCAAGGCGCTGCAACGCCTCGAAGCAGGGGTGGCAGATACGCTGCTGGCGGAAGCGGCGCGAATCGACGGTTTGATCAAGGGCATCGGCGCCGGCGATCCGTGGGACGAATTCCTACGCCTCGGACTACCGCTCTGCGCAACCTAAGCCAAATCGATGGCAACGCCAGGGCGCCAACCAACTGCCGTTCACTGGGCGTCGTTGTCACTGCCCTGCGTCGGGTCGGCATCTGGCGCCAGATGCTCCCACAAACAATTGTGCTCGCCCGTGCCCTCATTGTTTAATCCCCGGCGGCACGCGCATTTAACCAGGCATTCGCCTTCCGCACATTCATCAATGACGACGAGGCGCAATTCAGGATCCACCTTGCGCAGGCCATCCCAATAGCTGCATGTCGCACAGATTTTAAGCTCAGCCGGAATAATTAATTTTTCAGCCATGGTTTTTCATGAGGACTTATTTTCTCCCCTACTCGGAGTAGTATTTTTTCTATTGGTTCCATGAATTTTGCAAAGCGTCCGCTATATCAGCCCGGTGCTAAAAAACAGTCGTCATACCGCGCGGCTTCGCTATTCGCTCTGCCCGATTTCGGATCGATGCCTTATGAAAAAATTCATTTCACCGACGATATAATCAAACCATAGAAAAATTGCAGGAAAAAGTGAAAAACATGGACATCGAGAAAAATATTGAAGGCTACGTGCGCCACCTTGGACAACAGGCGCGCAGGGCGGCACGCCAGATGGCAAATACCGATAGCAACACCAAAAATCAGGCACTGCGCCACATCGCCGACAATATCCGCAGCCAGGCACTGGCCATTCTCGAAGCCAACCGCCGTGATTTGGCGGCCGCCACGGCAAATGGGCTAGCGCCTGCCATGATCGATCGGCTGACGATGACCGAAAAAAGCATTCAGCAAATGGCAACAGGCATCGACCAGATTGCCGAGCTGGCCGACCCGATTGGAGAAATCCAGGAACTTCGCCGCCGACCGAGCGGCATTCAGGTCGGTCGCATGCGCGTACCGCTGGGCGTCGTCGGCATCATTTACGAGGCGCGCCCCAATGTGACCGCCGACGCTGCCGCCTTATGCATGAAAACCGGCAATGCCGCCATTCTGCGCGGGGGGTCGGAAGCCATCGACAGTAACCGCACCCTTGCCGGATTGATTGCGAAAGGCCTGGCAGCGGCAGGCCTGCCGGCGACGGCCATCCAGCTCGTCGAAACGACTGACCGCGCTGCGGTCGGACATTTGATCACAATGCGCGAATACATTGATGTCATCGTACCGCGTGGCGGCAAAGGCCTGATTACGCGCCTGCTCAACGAAGCGCGCATACCGATGATCCAGCATCTGGACGGCAATTGCCATGTGTATCTCGACGACGAGGCCGATGCCGCCATGGCCGTCAAGATCGTCGAAAACGCCAAAACGCAGCGTTACGGGACCTGCAATACGGCAGAATCCCTGCTCGTCGCGCGCTCACGCGCCGCGGATCTGCTCCCGGCCGTCGCGGCGATGCTGCTTGACAACGGCGTCGAGATTCGCGGCTGCGCAGAGACACGGGCGATTGTCAAGGAAGCGCTGCCGGCCAGCGAAGAGGACTACGCCACGGAGTTTCTGGCCCCCATCATCGCAGTCAAAGTCGTAGCCGGCCTGGACGAGGCCATCGAGCACATCAACCGTTATAGCTCGCACCATACTGAAAGCATCGTGACCGGAAACTATGACAAAGCGCTGCGTTTTTTACGCGAAGTCGACTCTTCTTCGGTCATGGTCAATGCCTCAACGCGCTTCGCCGATGGTTTTGAATACGGATTGGGCGCAGAAATCGGCATTTCGACGGATAAGATCCATGCGCGCGGCCCCGTCGGCCTGGAAGGATTGACCAGCCAGAAATGGATCGTGCTTGGCACCGGCCAGATTCGCAGCTAGGCAAAGCACAAGCCAGATGGACTATCAAGCTGTTATCGCCGCACCGAGCTTTTGCATAGGCGTCCGCTGTAACGAAAGCGAAATGCTGGGCGTACATTATCTTGCCCCCTGCCCGGAAATCGCGCCGCAAAATGCACTGGCGACAGAGGCAGTCCGACAGTTGTACGCGTATTTGGCCGATCCGGATTTTGTGTTCAACCTGCCACTACACCCTTCCGGCACGCATTTTCAGCGCCGCGTCTGGCAAGAAATCGCCAGAATCCCTTGCCATCAGACCCGTTCCTACGGCGAACTGGCCAAAATATTGCGCAGCGCGCCACGCGCCGTCGGGCAAGCATGCGGCGCCAATCCTTTTCCGCTTATCGTGCCTTGCCACCGGGTTATTGCTGCCAATGGCGGTCTTGGCGGCTTTGCCCGTCAGAATGGCGGTTTTCTGCTTGACATCAAACACTGGCTACTAACTCATGAAGGCTTCCGCCTCGCTCTCGCCGTATCCTGAAGATCTCGCGGTTATCGACGATTTTTGCGATGCACTCTGGCTCAGCGACGGCCTGGCAAAAAACTCACTCGCCAGCTATCGTAGCGACCTGATTCTCTATGCGGACTGGCTGAAGCATAACGGTTATTACGCCGGTGTGCTCGAACAGGCTGGGGAAACAACACTGATCAGCTTTATCGCCCAGATTGCAGCCTCTCATAAGGCATCCTCCCAGGCCCGCATGATGGCAACATTGCGACGCTTTTACCGACATCTGTTAAGCAGCGGGCGAATTACCGAGGATCCGACGCTGAAGTTAGCCGCACCTGCCAAAATTTCACGCCTACCGAAACTGATCTCCGAAAAGCAGGTGGAACTTTTGCTCGCTGCGCCTCCTGCCGATACGCCACTCGGGCAACGAGACCGAGCAATGCTCGAAACACTCTATGCAACCGGCCTGCGTGTTTCCGAACTCGTAGCGCTTAAATTGCATGAGATTAGCCTGAATGACGGGGTTGTGCGTATCTTCGGGAAGGGAAGCAGAGAGCGGCTGGCGCCGCTCGGCGAAAAGGCCATCGACCAGATCGACGATTATCTCGCTGAAGCGCGTCAGCATTTGCTAGGAGAACGGCAAAGCGATGATCTATTTGTCACGGCGCGTGGTAGCGCCATGACGCGCCAGGCTTTTTGGCAACTCATCAAGCGCTACGCGGTTATAGCAAGCATTGATGCAAAAAAACTTTCGCCGCATGTCTTGCGCCATGCATTTGCAACCCACCTGCTCAACCACGGCGCCGATCTGCGCGCCGTACAGCTACTGCTGGGACATGCCGATATTTCAACTACGCAGATTTACACGCACGTTGCCCGCGAACGTCTGAAAACCCTGCACAGCCAGCACCACCCGCGCGGTTAATTCACCTTGCCCCGGCAAGGGCATCGCTGGAGCCCGCGTAAACAGGGCGTTTCCGGGCAGATGCACCTGAAACCCGCGTGGATAAAGGGGTTCCGGACACCCCCTTCTGAGATGCCCTGTTTATAAAGGTTTCAGGGCGCCTCTCTGGAAATGGCCGAAATATGCGTGCTGGCGAGTAGGCGTTTGACAGCGCGCGCAGCAACTTTCAGCCGCTCTGCGCCGCCTGCAAAAACTCCACTTAACTCCGCTTTATTCGCTGGAGCTTGGAGATAATGTTCGGGACGGCAGGCCGGCGCGTTAGCGCTGTTCCTGATCTTTGCGCCGCGTGCAGGCTTCGTCCAGGCAATCAACGTATAAATTCAGGGAATGTTCTTGAATGATAAAGCCGTGTTCCTTAGCAATTTTCTGCTGGCGGCGCTCAATACTTTCATCATAGAACTCTTCGACGTGACCACATTTTGCACAAACCAGATGGTCGTGGTGCTGGCGACCTTTCAGTTCATACACTGATTTTTCTGACTCGAACTGCTGGCGCTCCAGTAAACCAACTTCAACAAATTGGGTCAGCACCCGATAAACCGTCGCAAGGCCAATACCGCTATTTTCCTGCGAAAGAATACGAAAAACGTCATCGGCGCCCATGTGTCGCTGTTGCGAATTCTGAAAAATCTCCAGAATCCGGGCACGTTGTGTGGTCGCTTTCAAGCCAAGCGATTTGATGATTTTCAGATTTTCGCTCTTCATTCCACCCTCGCTAGAATGATTCATCTTTAGACAGATAGCGCCACTTACCAAGCGGCAAGCGACCCAGTCTGACGCTACCGATACGCACACGTTTCAATCCAACAACGCGCAGACCGACAAGTTCACACATACGGCGAATCTGGCGCTTGCGCCCTTCGTTCAGAATAAAACGCAATTGATCTGCATTGATCGGTTCAACCTTTGCTGGCTTCAGCGGTTTACCATCAAGACTCAAACCATGTTTAAGCAAAGCCAGTTTCATGTCATCCAGTGTACCCTCAATGCGTACCAAATACTCTTTTTCGATATCAGAAGTCTCGCCCACCAATTGTCGGGCAACCCGGCCATCCTGCGTCAATACGAGCAGTCCCGTTGAATTGACATCAAGACGCCCTGCCGGAGCCAAGCCCTTAAGATGCGCCAAACTGAACAGCGCACCGCCAAAAGAAGGGGAATACTGGTTTTCCCGTCGAATCAGCGTCACCGCAGGAATACACCCCGGTTCGGGCTGCCCAGAAACATAACCCAAAGGCTTATTCAGAAGAATAGTCACTTGTCGACGTTGAACAGTTTGCGCCGTCTTATCCAATGAAATTTTAGCTGACGGTTGAGCGCGTGATCCAAGTTCTGTCACTTGCTGACCATCCACATAAACCCAACCGCGTTCAATATATACGTCAGCCTCTCGGCGAGAGCATAAACCGCGCTCCGCCATCAGCTTAGAGATACGCACACCTGCTTGCGTTTTATTCTGTGGCAGTTTGTCCAAACACGCCATTTCACTCACGGAAAGTTTTTTACGTTTATCAGAAAAATTCCTAATGTCAGTTTGTAACTCTGGGCGAAATTCTGGCAAAGCTCCTTTGCTCTCCAATGATGAAGACTTGTGATGACGATCAACTCTGTAAGTGCGTATCGATTTGCACCGAGGGTTAACCTCGCGCTGAATCTTAGGCAAGCTAAGCGTTGGCCGTACCTTACCGCTCATCGCTATCTATTTAGGAGTATTGAAAGTGGAGAAAGTTTGGGTAGAGAACATAAGGTCTCGTTTTTTGGGTATTACGAAGATACCAAGTGAGGTTAAATATATATTGAGGAGGGGTTGAAGTTGAGT
>CALAIL010000045.1 GCA_937923255.1 uncultured Propionivibrio sp.
AATGCGAACGGGTAAATTCTCCTTTACAACCGTCTACTTGACGGGGAAGGCTACGCTTCCTCGCCGCCGTACAAATCAGATGTATCTCGTTGTGGGCAGAAATAATTTGACGGCACTATCTAGCGCTGAAAGCGCAAACAGCATACAGGCGGCAAATGTGCGCCCTTTTTACTTTCCACGCCGCTGCTGCATCAGCCAGTCGCGGGCGGGTTCAAGCAGGTAGGCGTAATCAAACGAATACATATGCTCCGCGCCTTTATGGGTGGTATTTGCGGGAATCACCGTATTCGGCGTGAAGCGGATAAAGTTGATGCGTTTGCCTTGGGCAAGCATTTGTTGGACTTTCGCGCTTTGTTCGGCCTGCGGCAGTTTGGCGGAAAACTCGGTTTCGGCGTAGGCGACTTTGTTTTGTTGCAGCATTTCGCCGACTTGCGCCATGCCTGCCGATGCCTTCGGGTCGGCGGCGGAAACGGTGTAGATAAATTTCGCCTGCGCCAATGGTTTCAACACGTTGATGTCCCATTGGCTGCCGACGAACATCGAAGCGGCAAAAAGATTCGGTTCGATACTGTTCAGGTAGAAGGAAATCATGCCGCCCATGGATTGGCCTGTGGTGTACATGCGGTCGGGGTCAATCGGTTTTTCAGCCATCAGGCTTCTGACAAGGCGCAGGGTCATGCCGACTTCGTCCGTGGTTTGCCATTGGTCGTTTACCGCCGCTTCGGTGTAGGACGGCACGAGGACGAAGGCGGGGTGTTTCGCCTGCGCTTCGTCGGTTGCCCAAATAATGCCGCCATAGCCCTGCATCAGCGGGGCTTTCACGCCTTTGCCTGCGGTGCTGGCGTCGGCAATGAACATCACCAGCGGGTATTTGCGGCCGGGTTCGAGGTTTTTCGGCGTGTACAGGTTGTACTGCATTGCTTTGCCCGTTTGCGGGTCTTTGAAGGTCAGCACTTCAAAACGCGGGGCAATTTGCTCGCGCAGGGCGAGCAGGCGGCTGTCGTAGGATTTATCCGCGCCGCCGTATTGTTTGTCCCACGCGGGATTTTGCGCGCTTTGGGCGGCGGGGCTGTTTTCAGCGGTGTTTTGCGTGGCGGCGCAGGCTGCCAGAAGCAGGCCGGCGGCGATGATAGCGGCGGTCTTTTTCATGGAAACTCCTTGAAAGATTGAGGGAAACGGTTAATCCGCTTTTATGCCCAAGCGGTTCAGCGCGTCAATGGCGGGTTGGGAAACATGGTCGCCGCGTGCTGCGGATTTTTGATACCAACGCACGGCTTGGGTCATGTCTTTTGCCGTGCCGATGCCGTTTTCGTAGCAATAGCCCAGCCAGTATTGCCCAGTGATGTTGCCCGCTTCGGCCGCCTGTGTGAAGTAGGCAAAAGCGGTTTGCGTATTTTTGGCTACGCCTTCGCCGTTCAGATACATCAAACCCAGATAACGCGGCGCTTTCATATGCCCCGCCTGCTGCGCCTGCTCAAAGTAAGGCATGGCGTGTTGGTAATCCTGTTTTTGATACAGGGCAATGCCTTCATCCAACAGGGCTTTAGCCTGTTCCCTTTGTGAAGGCGCGGCGCAGGCGGTGAGTAAGGTGGCAAGGGTAGTGAGTACCAGGATTTTGAATTCCATCGTTTTTCTTTGGATTCATGGGTTAATGCAGGCGGTCATTTTCGAAATATTAGGCAGATAGACAAAAGATTTGCCGAAGTTTGCAGGCTGCTTTTCGCTTCATTCATTCACCACCACGACTTTGCCGAAGCTGCCCGCGCTTTGCAGAAAGCGGTGTGCGTCGGGCACTTGTTCGAGGGTGTAGCGGCGTTCGATGGGAACGGGCACGTTGTGCGCGTCAATGTCGCGGAACAGGGCAGCCATCCGCTCGTCCGACACCAGGGCGGAATGGAAGGTGGTGAGATAGCTGTTGTGCTTGAGTTCGACGATGGGGTCGAAGTCGTTGAGGTACCACTGGTTGCCGAGTTGCCCCGTTTGGCAGACGATGCCGCCTTCATTGATATGTGCCAGGCTGTCGCGCAGGGTGGCGGGGCCGACCAGTTCAAGGATTTTGTCGTAGCGCTCATCGGTTTGCAGCACGCCGTTGCTATCAGCGATGACGGCATCGAAACCCACCGCCCGCAAACGTTCGGCCTTTTCTAACTTGCGGCAGGCACCGTGCAGGGTGATGTGCGGCAAGCGCGCTTTCAGCATCAGGGCAAAGGCAACGCCAACACCGCTGGTCGCCGCCCGCACCAGCACGCGGTCATGCGGCGCAATGCGCAATTGTTGCAGCGAGCCAAAGGCGGTGTAGTAGGTTTCGGGGATGGCGGCGAGGGTCGCCCAGTCGCGGTTGCTTTCGATGGGGTAAATCTGCGCGTTCGGCAGCAGGACGTATTCGGCATAGCTGCCGTCGAACGCCCGCCCCATCTCGCCCATGATGGAGACAACTTTCTGCCCCGCTTGCAGGGCGGGCGTGCTGCTTTCTGCAACTTCGCCAACGCATTCGATGCCGAGGATGCGAGGGAACCGCACGCTGGGGCTTTTCCCTTCGCGGGTGAAGATTTCGGAATGGTTGATGCCGAAGCCTTTGACTTTGACGAGCGACCAGCCTTCTTTGACTTGCGGCGTCGGCACGTCTTGATAAATCAACTTGTCCGGGCCGCCGGGTTCGTGGATAACGATGGCTTTCATGCTATTTCCCCTGTGTTAACCAGCCTTTCTGCTGCAAATATTCTTTGGCGACCGTCGCCGCGCTTTTGCCCTGCGCCTTGACGCGGTAATTCATCTCGCTCATCTCTTCCGCGCTGATATGCCCGGCCAGCACGTTCAGCGCTTGCACGATGCCGGGGTGCGCTTCGGCGAAGGCTGCCTTCATCAGCGGTGCGCCTTGGTAGTGGGGGAAGAGGGCGATGTCGTCTTGCAACACGGTGAGGTGGTATTGGCGCAGCTCGCTGTCGGTAGAGAAGGCTTCGAGCAGGTTGATGTGGCCGCTGTCTAGCGCGGTGTAGCGCAGCGCCGGCTCAAGGCTGACGACGTGGGCGAAGCGGATGCCGTGCCGCTGCAAGCCGAGGTAGCCGTCCTGCCGGTTCATAAATTCCAGGGTAAAGCCAGCGCGGATGCTGTTTTGCACGCGCGCCAGATCGGATATGCGCTGCAAGCGGTGCGCGGTGGCGTAGCTTTGCGGCACGGCGAGGGCGTAGGTGTTTTCGTAGGCCATCGGCGGCAGCAGGCGCAGGCCGAATTGTTCATTGAGCAGGCGCGCGCCCAGTTGATAGGTCTCGTCCTGACTTAATGCGCGGCTGTTTTCGCCGGGCGGCACTTGCACCAGTGTTTCCAGCACCGTGCCGGTAAATTCAGGGTAGATGTCGATGTCGCCGCTTTTCAGGGCGTTGAAGAGGAAGGCCGTCTTGCCGAAATTGGGCTTGACCTCAACGCGCAGCTGCGGATCGTGCTGCTCAATCAAGAGCTTGTACATATGAATCAGCAGCTCAGGCTCGCTGCCCATTTTGCCCGCGACCACTACCGTCTGCCGCGTTGGCGCGGCGGCGAATTGCGCCAGCCCGACCGCGCCCAGCCCCAGCAACAGCACGCCCAGCAATGCCGCCTTGTGGCGGGATGCTTGCAGCCAGGCGAAGAACGCGCTCATCAGCACCGCCAGCACAGCGGCCAGCGCCGCGCCGGTAAAGGTCAGCACCATGTCGTTGCGGTCGATGCCGAGCAGAATCAGGTTGCCCAGCCCGCCTGCGCCAATCAGCGCTGCCAGCGTCGCCGTGCCAATGACCAGCACGGCAGCGGTGCGGATGCCGGAAATAATCGCCGGCAACGCCATCGGCAGCTCAATCCGCGCCAGCGCCTGCGCGCGCGACAGGCCGAAGGCGGTGTGCGCTTCCTTGATGGCGGGGTCAATCTGGCGCAAGCCCAGCAGGGTGTTCTGGAAAATCGGCAACAGGGCATAGAGCGTGAGCGCAATCAGCACCGGCGGCGAGCCAATGCCGACCAGCGGAATCAACAACCCCAGCAGAGCCAGCGACGGAATCGTCTGCAACACGCCGGTGCCCTGCAACACCAGCTCGGCCGGGCGACGCTTTTCGGCCAGCCACACGGCAAGCGGCACGGCAATAACAATCGCCGCCGCCAGCGACAGCGCCGACAGCCACAGGTGCTCCAGCACCGCCTGCCACAAATGCGCAAAAGAAAGAGAGTCCATCGGCCTGCCCCTTATGATAAATAGCCGATTAAAAATGTATGCTTGGTAAAAACAAGGTTATACCAATCCCAGAAATTAAGCTGAGAATGCGGCGCGCCGAAGACAGTACAAGTAGTACGGCGAGGCTTACTCATGAAAATCACACAGCGATTTTATGGGTGCTCGATTAGGCGCACCAACACCCTCAGATTATTTTCTGGGATGGGTAGTCTGCCAAGCGTACCTTGCAGGCAAGCTTATTTCCTGCCCGCCAAAAACGGCTCAACTACTGCCCATATCGCCGAGAAATTTGCAATAAAGACCGGATGCGGGGCGTTGGGGATGACAGACAGGTCGGCGTAGTTGACAAAAGCGCTGGCGATGCTGCTGCGCGTGGCAGCGTAGCCTTCCCCTGAGTTGAGACAGTTTTAAAGGAGAACTTTTGGCAGTCTAT
>CALAIL010000046.1 GCA_937923255.1 uncultured Propionivibrio sp.
GGAAACCCGCGTAAACACTGGGCTGGCGGGCAGCCCCTCCGGAAACGCCCGTTTTACGCGGGGTTCGGGGCAGGTCGTCAGCGGCTGTATGGATCGGTGCGAGCCTGCCGGCCGCAGCGGAGGGGAATGATCCGTCGGCCTACACTCCGCGTCTTTTGGGCGTTCCAGCCGAGTCGCTTCTGAATCCCTTGTCAATCGGGCATTTGCCGACAGGCCGGGAACCCACGTAAATAGTGGGCTAGCGGATAGGCAAATCTGGGACGCGCGTAAATACTGGGCTTACAGACAGGCAATCCGGAAACCCGCGTAAACACTGGGCTGGCGGGCAGCCCCTCCGGAAACGCCCGTTTTACGCGGGGTTCGGGGCAGGCCGTCAACGGCTGTATCGGTTGTACGGCGAGACGCGCCAATACACGCCGGTTATTTTTGGGGTGGGGCTTGGCGCTCGCTTTGGTGAGATGGCGGCGGATGGTTTTCGGGCATGCATGCTGTTCTGCGAGTTTTGAGAGGCAGAGAAGGATTCTTTGCGTTCAAAGTTTTTAGCTCATGGGAGTCTTACAGCGTACGGGTTACAAAGATTTTCAGCATGAATTTTGCCCAGCTCCCCGCTCGATTCGCGTTCTTCCGCTTCCTCAAAATGATGGATCGAGCAGCTGCCTGCCCGCCCTGAAACGGCCGCTATACGTGGAACAGAGAGGGGCGTTGCCTATGAAGCGATAGGACGGAACAGGTGGCGGAAGGCGAAAAAATAGAGACAAAGGCCGGATGGGTAGAAGAAAAACGGCGGCGCAGGCTGTCAGGCTGTCAGTCCGCCGAGAAAAACTCCTTAACCCGGTCTATCCATGAGGAGGCACGCGGGTTGTGGCGATTCCCTTTTCCCTCTCCATGCGTGCTTTCTTCGAGTTCGCGCAGTAGTTCCTTCTGGCGTTCGGTGAGATTGACCGGCGTTTCGAGGACGACATGGCAGAACAGGTCACCGGGAGCGTGGCTGCGTACGCCTTTGATGCCTTTTCCGCGCAGGCGGAAAGTTTTGCCTGACTGGGTTTCCGCCGGAATCTTGATTTTGGCGGCATTGTCCAGCGTCGGAATCTCGATTTCGCCGCCCAATGCCGCTGTGGCAAAACTGATGGGCATTTCACAGTGCAGGTCGTTGCCTTCGCGCTGGAAGACCGAATGGGGTTTGAGCTGAATCTGGACGTAGAGATCGCCGGGCGGGCCGCCATTGATGCCGTGTTCGCCTTCACCGGAAAGCCGGATGCGGTCGCCCTCATCGACCCCCGCGGGAATTTTGACCGACAGCGTTTTCTGCCGCTTGACGCGCCCCGCGCCGCGGCAGTCTGTGCAGGGATCGGAAATCATCTTGCCGGAACCGTGGCATTGCGGGCACGTTTGCTGGATCGAGAAAAAACCTTGCTGAATCCGCACCTGACCGTTGCCGTGGCAGGTCGTGCAGGTTGTCGGCTGCGTCCCCGGTTTGGCGCCTGTGCCTTTGCAGGTTTCGCAGGTTTCCATGGTGGGAATGCGAATTTTGGTCTCGGTGCCGAACGCGGCCTGTTCGAGCGTGACCTCGATGTTGTAGCGCAGGTCGGCGCCGCGATAGGCACTGGTGCGGCCGCCGCCGCGACCGCCGCCAAAGATTTCGTCGAAAATTCCACCAAAGGCATCGGCAAAACCGCCGGTGCCAAAGCCGCCGAAACCGCCCATCCCCGCCTGCGGGTCGACGCCGGCATGACCGAACTGGTCATAGGCGGCGCGTTTCTGTCTGTCCGAGAGCACTTCGTAGGCTTCCTTGGCTTCCTTGAAGTTGGCTTCGGCCTTGGGGTTGTCGGGGTTGCGATCCGGATGGTATTTCATGGCCAGCTTGCGGTAGGCCTTTTTCAGCTCATCGTCGGATGCATCGCGGTTGACGCCGAGCGTTTCGTAGTAGTCGCGCTTTGACATTGCTGGTGACTGCGTAAATAAAAATAATTTCCCCGAATCCGGTGCCTACGCGTGATTCACGATCATCGTTTCATCGATCATTTTGCTGCGTACCCCCGTCGGGCAGGGCAAAGATGCACAAAAGCAAAAGGCGGAGCGAATGTTTCGCCCCACCTTTTAGCTGCCGCGTTGTGATCTCAATGCTTGTCTTTGACTTCCGTATATTCGGCATCAACAACGTCGCCATCATCCTGGTGGGACGCGCCGCCGGAGGAATCTCCCGCCGCATCTTGCTGGCTGGCGCCGGCAGCCTGCTGCTTGGTGTACATCTTTTCTCCGAGCTTTTGGGCCGCTTGCCCAAGCGCTTCGCTCTTGGCCTTGATGGCGTCGATATCATTGCCGCGCGCGGTTTCTTCGGCCTCTTTGATGGCGGCTTCGAGCGCCGATTTTTCCTCGCCGGAAAGTTCGGCGCCATGCTCGCTCAGCGATTTTTTCGCCATATGGACCAGTGCGTCGCACTGGTTGCGTGCTTCGGCAAGCGCGTGCGCCTTCTTGTCTTCCTCGGCGTGCTGCTCGGCATCCTGCATCATGCGCTGCACTTCTTCCTCGGACAGCCCGCTGGAGGCCTGGATGCGGATTTTGTTTTCCTTGCCGGTCGCCTTGTCCTTGGCCGAGACGTTCAGGATGCCGTTGGCGTCGATGTCGAAGGTGACTTCGATCTGCGGCATACCGCGCGGCGCCGGCGGAATGTCGGTCAGGTTGAACTGGCCGAGACTCTTGTTGCCGGAAGCCATCTCGCGCTCGCCTTGCAGAACGTGGATAGTCACCGCCGACTGGTTATCGTCGGCCGTCGAGAAGACTTGTGAGGCTTTGGTCGGGATCGTCGTATTCTTCTGGATCAGCTTGGTCATCACGCCGCCCAGCGTTTCAATGCCGAGCGAGAGCGGAGTCACGTCGAGCAGGAGCACATCCTTGACATCGCCTTGCAGCACGCCGCCCTGGATGGCTGCGCCGACGGCAACGGCCTCGTCCGGATTGACGTCGCGGCGCGGTTCCTTGCCAAAGAATTCTTTGACCTTTTCCTGTACTTTGGGCATGCGTGTTTGCCCGCCGACGAGGATCACGTCGTCGATGTCGGATACCTTGAGGCCGGCGTCCTTGAGGGCGGTGCGGCATGGATCGATCGTGCGTTCGATCAGGCCGTCAACCAGCGATTCAAACTTGGCGCGCGTGATTTTCAGCGCCAGATGTTTCGGGCCGGAAGCGTCGGCCGTAATGTAAGGCAGGTTGATTTCGGTCTGCTGGCTGGACGACAACTCGATTTTGGCTTTTTCCGCCGCATCCTTGAGGCGTTGCAGCGCCAGTACGTCGGACTTCAGATTGACGCCGGATTCCTTCTTGAATTCCTCAATGATGTAGTCGATCAGACGCTGGTCAAAGTCTTCACCGCCGAGGAAGGTGTCGCCGTTGGTCGAGAGGACTTCAAACTGCTGTTCGCCCTCGATGTCGGCGATTTCAATGATCGAAATATCGAAGGTGCCGCCGCCGAGGTCATAGACGGCGATTTTCTTGTCGCCCTGTTTCTTGTCCATGCCGAAAGCAAGCGCGGCTGCGGTCGGTTCGTTGATGATGCGCTTGACCTCCAGCCCGGCAATGCGGCCGGCGTCTTTGGTTGCCTGACGCTGGCTATCATTGAAGTAGGCGGGGACGGTGATAACGGCTTCGGTCACTTCTTCGCCGAGATAATCTTCGGCCGTCTTTTTCATCTTGCGCAGCACTTCGGCGGAAACCTGCGGCGGCGCGATTTTTTGATCGCGCACTTCCACCCAGGCATCGCCATTGTCGGCCTTGATGATTTTGAAAGGCATCAGACCGATGTCTTTCTGGACTTCCTTTTCCTCGAAGCGGCGCCCGATCAGGCGCTTGACCGCGAACAGCGTATTTTTGGGGTTCGTGACCGCCTGCCGTTTGGCTGGCGCGCCAACGAGAATTTCGCCGTCTTCAGTGTAGGCGACGATGGAAGGCGTCGTGCGTGCGCCTTCCGAATTTTCAATCACCTTCGGTGTGCCGCCTTCCATGATGGCGACGCAACTATTGGTGGTGCCGAGGTCGATGCCGATGGTCTTTCCCATATCTCTATCCTTTACAAAACGCAATGAAATCCAGATGAAGTCTGAAGAATGTCCGGAGAAACGCCGGGTCGTTGCCTATATGCGGTTTAGTGCGGCTTTTTCAAGCTTTCCGGTCATTTAAGCCTGAGCCACAGTGACGAGCGCGGGGCGCAGCACGCGATCGGCGAGCAGATAACCCTTTTGCAGCACATTGACGACCGTATTCGGTTCCTGATCCGACTCGATCATGCTGATGGCCTGATGAAAGTGCGGATCGAATTTCTCGCCCACCGGGTTGATTTCGCGGAGCTGGGATTTTTCAAACGCCGCGATGAGCTGTTTTAGCGTCAGTTCGGTCCCGGCGCGCAGACTGTCTACGCTCGGGTTTTCGGCAGCCAGTCCGGCTTCCAAGCTATCCTTGACGACAATCAGCTCTTTGGCAAATCTTTCAATGGCAAATTTGGAGGCTTTGGCAATGTCTTCCTGTGCGCGGCGGCGAACGTTTTCTGTCTCCGCCTTGGCGCGCAGCCAGGCATCGTGATGTTCAGCCGCCTTTTCCTCGGCCTGACGCAGTTGCGCCGCCAGTGCATCTTCCGTCGGCGTTTGTGCTTCTTCCGTTGGTGGCACGCCTGCCGTAGCGGCGGCTTCTTCCGCCGCTACGTCGGGCGGAGCGGAAGGCGTTTGCGCGTCGGATGCGGCGGCCTCGTGGCCGTGGTGATGTTTGTGAGGGTGGTTTCGCATAATGAAATTTCTCCGGAATTTTCCTTCCAGCTGGGGGCGCTGTCCGGTTTTTCAAGGGGTAGGAAAAATTTTTGAGGCAATGCGGCCGCAGTGATTGAGCAGCGCATTGGGCAAGTGTAGCGGAGCATCGACCGTGCGGGGCATTTGTGGCATTTCTTTGATGGCCTAGGTAATATGATGGCTGAAAAAATTCACTTGGCGCAATAGCTGCCGTGATGACGCGATAATGGAAAAAATCGGCAAATACGAAATCATTCGTCGCTTGGGCAAGGGGGCGACGGCGGTTGTATACCTCGCGCGTGACCCGAAACTGGAGCGCGAGGTGGCGATCAAGCTGATCCGTTTCGAGGGCGACAATGAGGCGGTATCGCGCCGTCTGCGCAAGCTGTTTCAGACGGAAAATTCGATCGGACGCCGGCTCAATCATCCGAATATCGTCAAAGTCTACGATGCGCATATTGAGGAGGACTACGCCTATCTGGTCATGGAGCCGGTCTATGGCGAATCGGTCGAGCGCTTTTGCGCCATCAATCAGCTCCTGCCGATGCATCGCGCCATAGAAATCATCTTTAAATGCTGTCTGGCGCTGGATCACGCATTCCGGCAGGGCGTTGTGCACCGCGACATCAAACCGGCCAATATCCTGATCGATCAGGATGGCAATCCCAAGATTACCGATTTTGGCCTGGCGCTTAATTTGAACAAGGATCGCAACAAGGATTCGACCTTCGTCATGGGGGTTGGATCGCCGTCTTACATGTCGCCGGAGCAGATCAAGAATTACCCGCTCAACCAGAAGACGGACCTCTATTCGCTGGGCGTCGTGCTTTTTCAGTTGCTGACTGGCCGCCTGCCGTTTCGTGCAAACAATGCCGGCGCGCTGGTTTATAAGATCGTCAATACGGATCCGCCTTCCGTCTGTGCGCTCAACCCCAACCTGCCGGAAAAACTCGATCCGATCCTGCGCAAGGCGCTGGAAAAGGATCTCTACAATCGTTACCGCAACGGCGCCGAATTTGCCAAAGATCTGTCGGCGGTGCGTTACAAGATTTTCGATGAGAACGATACCGAGCTCGATCTCTCCCGCTTCGGACAGCTGCGCCGGCTGGCTTTTTTCACCGAATTTGAGGATATTGAGATTTGGGAAGTGCTGCGCATCAGCGTCTGGCGCGACTTGGCTGAGAGGGTGACGCTGATCCACGAAGGAGAGCAAAGCCGTCTGTTCGGCATCATCATTGATGGACAGGTGGAAATTTCCATCGAGGGCAAAGCAATCTGTCGGGCGGGCGCGGGCGAGGTGATCGGCGAAATGGCGTTTTTGCACCCGCGCGACAGCACGCGCTGGGCGACGGTGACGACACTGGCGCCGACGCTGTTTCTGGAAATCAACAGCGCAGCGCTCGAGCTGAGTTCCGAAGAGGTGCTGGCGCGCTTCCGCGATGTGCTCATTGCCAAGGTGCTCGATCGCCTGCGCACGGCCAATACGGCGCTTGCCCAGTATGGACAGCCCGCCGTCAAGGGCAAGCAGAATTTTTGCGTTGATCTCGAACTGGCGCCGCTCTAGCGGCGCGTGCGCTTGCCAGCCTTGCCGCACATGCCCGCAGCCGATGGCGCTTGTGGCCGTGACGGCAAAATGGCGGGCAGCCGGTGTTTAGCGCAGCGGCCCATGTCTTTCACGGCATGCCTTTCACATCCTTTCGCATCAGCCTGCTGTCCACACCGGGGATGCCGGATTGTTGGCCGGCCATCGTCGGTAAAATTGATGTGCCATCAATCGGACACATTTTGATGGCAATCATGGCAAAGCGGCGGGTTGCCGACTGAAAGACCGTACAGGGCAGATACAATGCGATGAATCCGGCCGGGCGAGTCAATGCCGCCGGAGAAGAACGCATCGGAACGCGCCGGGAAAGCCCGGCCCGTTCATCAACGATAAAAACAGGAAACAAGAAACAAGAAAGATTTTTCCGCCGCCATGATGTATTCCCTGCTTGCCATTGTGATCTGGGCCAGTTCCTTTGTCGCGGGCAAATATTCCTATACCGTCGCCGACCCCGTACTGACGGTGCAGTTTCGTCTGGTGGTTGCAGCGCTGATCGTTGCGCCCACCTTTGGCGAATGTTATCGCGCCGTTCCCGTGCATTTACGCAGGCGTCTGTGGCTGCTGGCGTTCATGAATTTTCCGTTGGTGTACCTCTTGCAGTTCATCGGCCTAAATTACACTTCGGCCGCCAGCGCGGCGACAATCATCGGCGCCGAGCCGGTGCTGTCGACGCTGATCGGTTATCTCTTTTTCAAACAACGCACGCATCTGCTGAACTGGCTGAGCGCCGTGGCAGCCTTTGCCGGCATCGGGCTGATCGTTCTGGGCGGTGAACGCGGCGGTGAAATCAGCCTGTTTGGCAGCCTGCTGGTTCTCGGCGCGGGGATTAGTTTTGTCTTCTGCCTGTATCTGGGGCGGGATATCATGCAAAGCATTTCCGCCAAGACCTATACCGTGACGACCCTGGTACTGGGGGCGTTGTTCTGTCTGCCCTTTACTTTTCTGCTGACGCAAAACTGGCATATCACGCCCAATCCCGGCGGGGTCTTCGCCCTGTTTTATCTCGCCATTGCCTGTAGCTGGCTGGCGATCCTTTTATGGAATAAAGGATTGCGGGCGATTCCTGCCAGCGTGTCCGGTATTCTGATTGCCCTGGAGCCAGTACTGGGCGTGCTGTTTGCCATTGTGATCCTGGGGGAAAGCCCGTCGTCGATAACGGCCTGCGGCATGCTGCTGACGATGACCGCTACTGCCGTATGCGTGTGGTACGGGCAAAGGCGATAGTGGCTTCCTTTGCCAACATACGGCGTTGGCTTCGCCTTGCCGTACTGTCAGCGGCTCGCCGCCTTGTCTTTTGGCAAAGTTAAGCCGCTATATATT
>CALAIL010000047.1 GCA_937923255.1 uncultured Propionivibrio sp.
GAAGGAAAAAGCCGCGCCAACGGGGGCCGAACCGTGAGAGTGTGAGAAATGTGGGCTAGCGGGCAGCCCCTCCGGAGATGCCCGTTTTACGCGGGGTTCGGGGCAGGCATTGTTGCCGGTCTTCAGTCACTGGAACTTTGCCTTCGCTTTTTTCGCGGCCGCGTTGGCAAGCGCTGGTTCGTGGCAACGGCGACGAGAAACGCTGCTTGTTCTGCGGCGATGCTGTTGCGCTGCCTTATCCGCGTGTTCCGGCGGTAATGCGCAGTTGGCTGGAATTGGCTAGATCGGCCGGCCCGGACCCTGCGTCTTTTGAGCGTTCCAGCCCGGTCGCTTCCAAAACTCGTGTCAGTCGGGCGTTTGCCGGCAGGTAGGCTGAAAGTGCCCGTAAACAGTGGGATTGAAGATAGGCAGCCCGGGAGCCCCTGTAAATACTGGGTTTGCGGATAGGTAGGTCTGGAGCACCCGTAAACACTGGGCTAGCGGGCAGCCCCTCCGGAGATGCCCATTTTACGCGGGGTTCCGAGTAGGCGTCGTTGCGGGTCTTCGGTCGCGGCAGCTGCGCTTCGGACGGTGATGCTTCACCCCGGCGCGGCGCGGCCTATGGGCCGGGGCGGCCGGTGATTACAGCGCTTCTGTTTTAGGGTTGCGCTGCAATAACTGCGCGACGGTATCCACCGCCGGCTTGTCGTGATTCAGGATGGCATCTACCGCCTGCGTGATCGGCATCTCGACCGCCAACCGCTCAGCAAGACGGATGAGCGCCTGCGCGGTATTGACGCCTTCGGCAACATGCCCAAGGTCGGCAAGAATTTCTGGCAATTTTTTACCCGCAGCCAGCGCCAGCCCGACGCGCCGGTTACGTGAAAGGTCGCCCGTACACGTCAGCAGCAGGTCACCCATGCCGGTCAGACCCATAAAGGTTTCCGGCTGTCCGCCCAGGGCCATGCCTAAACGGGCGATCTCTGCCAGGCCGCGCGTGATCAGGGCTGCCCGTGCATTGTGGCCGAACCCCAGGCCGTCGCTGATGCCGGCAGCAATCGCGATGACATTCTTGACGGCGCCGCCGACTTCCGCGCCAGTCAGGTCGCTATTGGCGTAAATGCGCAAATGCGGACTATGCAACGCGGCGGCCGTTTGTTGTGCAAATGCGAGAGTGTTGGCAGCAAGCGTCAGCGCAGTCGGCAAGCCCCGTGCAACCTCCTGGGCAAAACTCGGGCCGCTCAGGACACCATAACGTCCGTCTCCGGAAGCGCCCGTTCCCGCCAATTCCTCATTGACGATCTGATGGGGGAGACAAGCGGTTTCCGACTCCAGACCTTTACAGACCCAGAGCAGCGGCCCGGCGTAATGGAGATCGCGCAAACGGCGCAAGAGCGGCCGTAAGCCGGCAAGCGGCACGGCCAATATCAGCAGATCGGTCTCGGCAATTGCGGCAGAGAAATCCGCCTCGATATTGAGCGCCTCGGGTAAGCGGCAGTCGGGAAGATAGCGTTGATTTTCCCGGATCGTTGCCAGTCTGCGCGCAGCATGGGCATCCCGCGCCCACAAGGTGGTGTGATGTCTGGCGCAGAAGGTGATGGCGAGCGCCGTGCCCCAGGCGCCGGCACCCGCAACCGTAAGGCGCAAAACCTAGACGCCCCAGATCTGGTTCGTGCGCACGTAACCAGACTGGCCGTCACGATGACGCACCTTGACCCACCCGCCCGGTGCCGTCTCCTGGTAGTCGAGCGAGACTTTCTGCTCGGCTGAAAATACCAGCGGCGCGCTCGCGTCCGGACGCTCGCGAATTTCGGCGTGCGTGGCCGTCACGATGACGGTACGCCGACCCGACAGATGTTTTTTCTCGATCCAGGCCAAACCGCCGTCAGCATCACGTACTTTGACCCATGCCTCGAGGTTGACGACCTGTTCTACGGGGGTACCGCGCCTAATGACGAACAGCTTTTTGCCGCGCTGCGAGGGTGCGTCATACAGGATGGCCGCCGTATCGACCGTTTGGAAATCGGCGGCAAAAACGGGCGAAGCAACAGGCAGCGCACAACATACGGCCAATAGCAGCGGTATACGTTTCGTCACAGGTTTCATTGCAGTTCTTTCATCGAATGCCACTATGGAGAAAGCTCTCACCACTCCGCCAGGCGGCCGAAAAATCAAGGGGTCGGCTCTGTCGCGCCATTGGCGGCTTTTTGCGCCTGTTCCTGCTGCTGCGCGGCATAGAGCGCCTCGAAATTGACCGGCTGAAGAATGACCGGCGCGAAGCCGGCGCGCGCAACCGTATCGGAAATCACTTCTCGTGCGTAAGGGAACAGGATGTTCGGGCAAGCGATCGAGAGCAACGGCTCGAGATTTTCTTCCGGAACGTTACGGATAAGGAAAATGCCCGACTGGCTGATTTCCACAAGAAATACGGTTTTTTCGCCAATTTTGGCCGTCACCGTCACGGTGAGCGTACTCTCAAAAGCCTCGTCGGACAGGTGCTGCGCTTTGGTTTGCAATTGCAGAGCAACTTCAGGCGCCTGATTTTCAAGGAAAATGGCCGGCGCGTTTGGCACTTCCACCGAAAGATCCTTGATATACAGTTTTTCAATGGCAAATGCCGGGGTTTCTTGTGCTGCGGGTTCTTGTTCCGTAGTCATGATGAAGGTTTCCTGTCAGATGGGAAAATAGGGCGTAAATACTCCAAAAGCCGCCGAGGCAGGCAGATGCTCAGGCCGGTGATTCCCCGGCAAGCAGCGGCGCCAGCTTGCCGGCCTGATCCAGCGCGGCAAGATCGTCGAAACCGCCTACATGGGTATCGCCGATAAAAATTTGCGGCACGGTACGCCGTGAAGTGCGCGCAATCATTTCATCGCGCCGCGCCGGATCCAGATCGATACGTATTTTCTCGATTTCAGTGACGCCGCGCGCGCGCAGGAGTTGTTCGGCGCGCATGCAATAGGGACATACTCCCGTCGAATACATTACAACCTGAGGGGTACTCATTTTTTGCTTCCTTTCTTGAGTGGCATGCCGGCGCCGCGCCAGGCCGCAACGCCGCCTTCCAGAACGTAAACACGAGAAAAACCCAGTCCTGCGAGCTTTTTCCCCGCTTCGACCGAACGCCCGCCCGACTGGCATACCAAAATAACTGGCGCGTCCTTGCGTTTTTCCAGATCGCCAAGACGCTGTTCGAGCTGCCCGAGGGGAATATTACGCGCCTGCGGTAAATGGCCTTCGACGTATTCCGACATTTCGCGGACATCGACGATCGCCGCATCCTCACGGTTGATCAGTTGTGTCGCACGCGCCGCATCGATCATGTACTTGGCGTCGGGACGGCGAAACGTCAAAAATAAAAAGAGGCTGCCGCTGATGGTGGCCATTGCGACATATAAAATATTCTGCTGAATAAATTCCAAATCCACTCCCTAAATTCTTGTTAGCCAGATAGGCACTGAAAGCACGGCATGCAGGCTGAGGTCTGAAACCTGAAATATTTCCCGCCGCAGGCAAATTCCGCCCTACGAATCAAGATAAAAACGCATGGTCAGAAAGTACAGGCCCAGAGGAAAAATTTCCAGTCGGCGCAAACGCCTTGTTTGCGAAAAGCGTCGTGCCAACGTTCGTTCAAAAAGTCAGTCCATTATAAAATATTTCCTGTTTATGAGGCTGTTCCCCTCTACGCCATTCATCCGCATCATGCGCTTACTTCGCCTGACTTCCGCTGTATTGCCCGGCATGTTTCCTGCCGCAGGGCATGCGTTGTCTGTTCTCCGCACTTCATGCGGCGGCGTGGCGTGCTTGTTGTTGATGATTGCGCTTGCATTACAGACCTCTGTACCCGCTTTTGCCAAGGCGGACAATAACGCCAGAAAACCTGGGAAGAAAGTTATTACGACAAAGACGGTCGCCACAAAATCCGGCGTTAAAGCAGGCACCCGGGAAATAAAGCCGACACGAAAATCCTCGCCGGCAAAGGCCGTCTCTTCAACGCAGCAGGAAGTCTCCAGAAAGCAGGGAAACTTACGTGAGCTACGCGGGCAACTCGAAGCGCTGCGCAAGGAAGTGGCACATACCGAGGACAAGCATGCCAGCGCGACCGACCAGTTGAAAAGCATCGAGAAAGAGATTTCCTCTAGCGAACGGGATCTGAGAACCCTGTCACTGCAACGCAGTAAATTGCAGGCAACGCTGAAAGCGCTCAACCAGCAGGCACACGATCTGGAAAGCCAGTTGTCCGCCCAGCAGTCACAACTGGAACAACTCGTCTATCGCCAGTATCTGCAAGGCCACCCGGATGCGCTGCAAACCTTGCTGAATGGAAATGACCTTAATCAGTCGATGCGTGATCTGTACTACCTGTCAGCCGTCGGGCAAGCGCGCCGCGAAATGGTGGCGGATATCGAAACGACACTGAAGCGTAAACGCGATGTGGCCGAGACGACGCAGGCGCGCGCCAACGATCTGGCTACCGTTGAAAACCGGCATAAGCAGCAGCGTGACAAACTCGTCGTCCAGCATGCACAACGCAAAATTGTCCTGGGTAAAATGGAAACGCAGCTTGCCGAACAGCGGCGAAAAATCGGGAATCTCGAACGCGATGAAAAGCAGCTATCGCAATTAGTCGATCAACTGAATCGGGCAATCGCCGCCCAGGAAGCGGCCGCCCGCCGGGAAGCGGCGCGTCAGGCAGCCGCCCAACGCGAGGCGGCACGGCAGCAGGAAGAAGCGCGGCGTATGCAGCGGTCACGCCGTCCGGCGGGTACGCCGCCTGCCGAAGATAACGCGCCCGCTTCGACATCAGAAACCCGCGTCGCACAGGCGCCTGCATCGATGCCCACAAGCAATCTCACGCAAATGCGCGGACAGATGCGTCTGCCCGTACGCGGCACCGTCACCAACCGTTTCGGCGCCGCGCGGCCGGAAGGCGGCACATGGAAGGGCGTATTCATCCGCGCCGCCACAGGCAGCGATGTCAAAGCCATCGCCGGCGGGCGGGTTGTCTTTGCCGACTGGATGCGCGGTTTTGGCAATCTGCTGATTATTGACCACGGCAGGGGCTACCTGTCGATTTACGGCAATAATGACGCCTTGTTCAAACAGACCGGCGACACATTGCACAGCGGTGATGTCATTGCATCGGCAGGAAGCAGCGGTGGCAACGCGGAATCCGGTTTATACTTCGAAATACGTCATCAGGGAAAACCGATTGACCCGTTGAGGTGGGTCAGCCTGTAATGACTTCGTTCTGGAGCAAAATTGATGGGTAAATTGAAACACGCCGGTCTGGTCTGTGCAGGAATGCTGGGCGGCATCCTGATTAGCCTGCAATTGCCGGCGCTGGCGGAAAAAGAAGATGTGCGCAATCGTTTGCCGATCGAAGATCTGCGCATCTTTGCCGAAGTATTCAATGCCATCAAGCAAGGCTATGTCGAAGAAGTCGATGACAAGAAACTGATTACGCACGCCATTAGCGGCATGCTGGGTAATCTCGACCCTCACTCGTCCTATCTTGATGCCGACGCCTACAAGGAATTGCAGGTCGGAACGCAAGGTGAATTTGGCGGCCTCGGCATTGAAGTCGGCATGGAAGACGGCCTGGTCAAGGTTATCTCGCCTATTGAGGATACGCCGGCTGATCGCGCCGGCATCAAGACGGGCGATTTGATCTTCAAGATCGATAACACTCTGGTCAAGGGGCTCACACTTTCCGACGCCGTCAAACGCATGCGCGGCAAGCCGAAAACCCGGATCAAGCTGTCGATCATGCGTAAAGGCGAGGTCAAGCCCATTGAGCTAACGCTGACACGCGAGATTATCAAGGTACGAAGCGTCAAATCCAAGCTCGTTGAAAAGGGCTATGGCTATCTGCGCATCACCTCTTTCCAGGAAAGCACGGGAGCCGTCGTCGCTAAGCATTTGACGGATTTGTACAAGGAGGGTGCGCTCAAAGGCCTGGTGCTCGACTTGCGCAACGACCCGGGCGGCCTGCTTAACTCCGCAGTCGGCGTTGCCGCGGCATTCCTGCCGCCGAAATCGCTCGTCACTTCGACCGATGGCCGCGCGCCAGATTCCAAGCATAAATTCTTTGCTACGCCAGAGGATTATCTGCGCGGCACGCGTGATGACTACCTGAGAAATCTGCCGCCTGAGGTACGCAAAGTACCGATCGTCGTGCTGATCAACGGGGGGTCGGCCTCTGCCTCCGAAATTGTCGCCGGCGCTCTACAGGACCACAAGCGGGCAATCGTTATGGGCACAACCAGTTTCGGCAAGGGTTCTGTTCAAACCGTATTGCCGCTGCCCAGCAATACGGCGATTAAGCTGACAACGGCACGTTACTTCACGCCATCGGGACGCTCGATTCAGGCCAAAGGCATCGAGCCGGACATCGTTGTCGAGGAAAGCCCCAATGGAAATTCGAATTCCTCCATGCGTTTGCGCGAGGCCGATCTCGAACACCATCTGGCAAACGGTAAGGAAGAAAAAGCACAAACACCAGCGCCAGACAAATCACCACAGAATAAAACGTCGGAAAAAACCAAGTCTTCTTCGCCGAAGAACGATAAGGATGACAACAGTCGCTCCGACGATCAGGATGATGCGCCGATCACGACGCGGGAACTGGCTTCGAAGAAAGATTACCAGTTCATGCAGGCGCTCAATTTGCTCAAGGGCTTACAAATCATTCAGCCGAGATAAAAAAGCGACCGTTCCGCTGACCATACCGGCAGAAAACGCCGGTAAATTCGAGGATGTTGAGATCAGGCGGAATAGAGGAAGGTAGGCCAGACCTGATCTATGCCTGCACTGCGCGCCCAGGTTAATAGCTAGACGCCCGTCGCTCGCCCGAAGGTGCATGGCTTGTGCGTAATGTCCGCTTTACGCACGCCTTGCTGTCTGTGTCGCAAAATTTTTACACCGTTTACGCAGCGCCTTCAGGGATCTTTCGTTTCAGGCCAAACGCGCTAGCAAGCGTAGGTCTTCGCCGATTTGTCGCCATTCACGCACAGCAAGCACCTTCTTCGCCCCTAATGATGCAAGCGCGGGCAGGTCAAACAGGCCGCGGGCACAGTTTCCAATCAGGCAAGGCGCCAGATAAAGCAGCAGTTCATCGACCAGACCGCTATCGAGCAGCGCACCATTGAGCGTGCTTCCCGCTTCGACATGTAGCTCATTGATGCCGCGTCGTCCAAGTTCAAGCATCAATGCGTTCAGGTCGATCCGCCCGTTCCGATCGGGGAGAACAAGCACTTCCGCGCCACAGCCGCGTAATCTGTCGATGCGTTCGGCTGCCCCCGTAGCGGTGACGATCAGCACTGAATTTCCGTCGAACAGGCGTGCTTGCGGCGAGAGTTCGAGCTGGCTGTCAACAACGATCTTCAGCGGCTGGCGGGACGTATCGAGACCACGTACGGTCAATTGCGGGTCGTCACAGCGAACAGTGCCGATGCCCGTCAGAATGGCGCAGGCACGAGCCCGCCAGCGATGTCCATCCTGACGCGCGGCATTCCCCGTAATCCATTGACTCTGGCCGTCATTCAACGCGGTTTTTCCATCAAGACTGGCAGCGGCTTTCAGCCGCACCCAGGGCCGGCCGCGTGTCATACGGCTGACAAAACCGATATTGAGTTCTCGCGCCTCCTCTTCCAGCAAGCCACAGACGGTCGTAATACCGGCGGCCTCCAGCCGGGCCAGTCCGCGTCCGGATACCAGCGGATTGGGATCCGCCATGGCGACGACAGCGCGTCGAATGCCGGCGGCCATCAATGCCTCGGCACAAGGCGGCGTACGCCCGTAATGGCTGCAGGGTTCCAGCGTTACATAAGCAGTTGCGCCATGCGCCGCATTGCCCGCAGCCTGCAAGGCGCGGATTTCCGCATGCGCCTCACCGGCCTTTTCGTGCCAGCCTTCACCAACGATTTTGCCGTGATTGACAATGACGCAACCAACGCGCGGATTGGGCGTCGTCGTCAATAAGCCATGTTCAGCCAGGCGCAGGGCGCGCGCCATCAGAAGGTGATCTTCAGGAGTCAACATGGCGGGTTGTCAATGGCGAAGATACGCCGCAATTGCCGGGCTGCGCGTTATGGTGAGACTTCGCGGATAATGTTTGTAAATTCATCCACGTCTTCGAAATTCCGATAGACCGAGGCAAAACGAACGTAGGCGACTTTATCGAGCTTTTTGAGTTCACGCATGACCAATTCGCCAATCTTCTCCGAAATGACTTCGCGTTCGCCAAACGTGAGTAGTTTCTCCTCAATCCTGATGATTGCCGCATCGACGGCCTCTACCGTCACCGGACGTTTGCGCAATGCCAGCCAAAGGCTGGCAGAGAGCTTCTCACGATCGTAATCGACGCGCGAGCCATTGCGCTTGACGACTTGCGGCAAACGGATTTCAGCACGCTCATAGGTCGAGAAGCGTTTGTCGCAACGCAGGCAACGGCGGCGGCGGCGAATGATGTCACCGTCGTCATTGATACGGGTATCGGCAACCGCCGTCTCGGCAGCTCCGCAGAATGGGCATTTCATGAGAAGTCAGCGAAATCGGATAAGAGCAGGCCCGCGGGTAAGTCGATCATGCCGAATCTGCTTTTACGTAATGATCGACATAGCAAGCCGGCATGACCAGACCATTTATAGACCACAACGATCAGTCACCATAGACCGGGAATTTCGCACACAAGGCAGCCACTTGTTGTCGTACCCGCGCCAGCACTGCCTCATCGGTAGGCGCCTCGAGTACATCCGCAATCAGATGGGCGACTATTTCTGCCTCGGCCTCGGTAAAGCCGCGCGTTGTCATGGCAGGCGAACCAATGCGAATGCCCGATGTCACCATCGGTTTCTGCGGATCGTTCGGGATCGAGTTTTTATTAACCGTGATGTGCGCCTTGCCCAAAGCCGCCTCAGCATCTTTGCCCGTAATGTTCTTAGCGCGCAGATCGAGCAGGAAAACATGGGATTCCGTACGCCCGGAAACAACGCGCAAACCGCGCTCCTCGGCCAATACGCGCACCATCGCACGGGCGTTGGCGAGCACCTGCTCCTGATATTTGACGAATTCTGGCGAAGCGGCCTCTTTGAAAGACACCGCCTTGGCAGCAATGACGTGCATGAGCGGCCCGCCTTGCAGGCCGGGAAATACGGCCGAATTGATGGCCTTTTCGTGCTCCGCTTTCATCAGGATGACACCACCGCGTGGGCCGCGCAGGGTCTTGTGCGTCGTTGAGGTGACCACATCGGCAAACGGCACCGGATTAGGGTAGCAACCCGCCGCAATCAGGCCGGCATAATGCGCCATATCCACCCAAAAAATCGCGCCGATTTCCTTGGCAATGGCGGCAAAACGGGCAAAATCGATACGCAGCGAATACGCCGATGCGCCGGCAATGATGATGCGCGGCTTATGCTCACGCGCCAGTGCTTCCATGCGCGGATAATCGATCTCCTCATCGGCATTGAGGCCATAAGAAATAACGTTGAACCACTTGCCGGACATATTGAGCGACATACCGTGCGTCAAATGCCCGCCTTCAGACAGGCTCATGCCCATGAGCGTATCCCCCGGCTTTGCAAAAGCCATTAGGACAGCCTGGTTGGCCTGCGAACCGGAATTGGGCTGAACATTGGCACAATCGGCACCAAACAGCGCCTTCAAGCGATCGATGGCAATTCGTTCGGCGATGTCGACATATTCACAGCCGCCGTAGTAACGCTTGCCAGGATAGCCTTCCGCGTATTTATTGGTTAATTGTGACCCTTGCGCTTCCATGACGGCCTTGCTGACATAGTTTTCGGAAGCGATCAGCTCAATATGGTCCTCCTGACGCTGGTTTTCAGATGTGATTGCCTGCCAAAGTTCAGGGTCGACTTTTGCCAGAGTGTTTTGCGCTGAGAACATCGTTTTCCTCGTGACCTGTTTATGAAAAATACGGTTATTTGATGTACTGAAAATATGTAAATTGTATCATGACCAGAGTAGGCGTTTTTATTTCCGATGATATAAAGCCAGCATAATCAATACATTAGAAATTCATTTGCATTTTTGCAATTGAATGCGGAAAGAAAGTTTCTGTGGGATAATTTTAAAATCATTCAAAAAATGAATCGGGTCATGCGTGACAAACCGGCCATACCCATGCCGGACTGCCTGTCAGGCAGATGCCAAAAGCTCTCTGCGCGACCGGAAAACTCGCTTGTATAACGAATTGCAGAAAGTGATGTATCAAGGAATTGCTTGATGCATCGCCTGCCTGTCCGCAGTCCGTGATCGCAGTGTTATTCTATTGATTTCACGGCGCTAATTTTGGCTTTTGCTTTACTCATATCATGAACGCTTTACTCAAATTATCCAGGTATATCGATGCCTGCACGGAATGTATTGGCAGAATTGCAGTCTGGTTCGTTCTCGTCATCGTACTATTTAGTTCCCTGAATGCCGTTTTACGCTATCTGTTCAATTACAGTTCGAATGCGTTTCTCGAAGCACAGTGGTATTTATTTGGACTGATTTTTCTTTCCTGTTCGGGGTACACGCTACTGCGCAACGAACACGTCCGCATCGATCTGATCCTTCACAAACTGCCAAAGCGTGGACAGATTTGGGTCGATATTCTGGGCATCCTGTTTTTCTTGATGCCGATGGCAATCGCCATCATGACGCTCTCCTGGCCGGTATTCATTAATGCTTTCCTGAGCGATGAAATGTCCAATAGCCCCGGCGGCCTGATTGTCTGGCCGGCGCGCTTGATGATTCCCGTTGGATTTTTCCTGCTCATCCTGCAAGCTATCTCAGAGCTCATCAAGCGCATCGGTTTTTTGAAAGGCTTATGCCCTGACCCGACGCAAAGAAACGAGGAAGCCAGCGCCGAAGATGAGCTGATTAAAACGATCCGCCTGCGCCAGAATGACGAAACTGCGGCAGGAGACGAAAAATGATGGATTTTGTGATCGCCAATATGGCGCCGATCATCTTCGTTTCGATGATCGTATTCCTGCTCTTTGGATTTCCTGTCGCTTTCGCACTGGCGGCCAATGGAATCGTCTTCGGCCTGATCGGCATCGAGCTGGGACTGCTAGGACCACAGCTTTTTCAAGCGCTGCCCGACCGTATTTACAGCGTAATGACCAATGAAACCATGCTGGCCGTGCCATTTTTTACGTTCATGGGGCTAATCCTAGAACGTTCCGGAATGGCTGAGGATCTGCTCGATACCATTGGTCAGTTATTTGGTCCGATCCGCGGCGGTCTGGCCTATGCCGTAATTTTTGTCGGCGCCCTGCTGGCAGCAACGACCGGTGTTGTTGCAGCATCGGTGATTTCGATGGGACTGATCTCGCTGCCGATCATGTTGCACTATGGCTACGACAAGCGTTTGGCATCCGGTGTCATTGCCGCATCGGGAACGCTGGCACAGATTCTTCCACCCTCGTTGGTACTGATTGTCATGGCCGATCAGCTCGGCAAATCAGTCGGCGACATGTATAGGGGCGCATTCATCCCCGGTTTGGTGCTCACCGCATTGTATGTGCTCTACGTCATTCTGATTGCGCTTTTCCGCCCCAAATGGGCGCCAGCATTGCCTGCGGAAGCACGTACTTTCCGCGAACCTAATGGCACGATGGGAGGTACATCGCTGATTGTTCTGACTGTCACCGCACTGATCGTCGGTACAGTCTTTGCGAAAACACGCCCGGACAATACGCCGACCGATGAACTAGTGGTCATGTGCATCATGGTGGGCGTCAGTGTCCCTTTCCTCATGGCACTCATCAATCGTGCACTGAAACTGGGGCTGCTTTCAGTCATAGCCGAGCGGGTCACTTTTGTGTTGATTCCGCCGCTAGCACTGATTTTCCTGGTGCTCGGCACGATCTATCTCGGCATCGCCACACCAACCGAAGGGGGTGCCATGGGCGCGACCGGCGCGCTACTGATGGCTCTGCTACGCAAGCGCCTCGATTTAAAACTGCTCAAACAAGCCATGCAAAGTACGGCAAAGTTGACCACTTTTGCAATCTTTATCCTGATCGGCTCGCGCGTTTTCTCGCTGACTTTTTACGGCGTCGACGGCCATGTCTGGGTCGAGCATCTACTGGTCGATTTACCCGGCGGTAAGTATGGATTTTTAATCACGGTCAATATTCTGGTTTTTTTACTGGCATTCTTCCTCGATTATTTCGAGCTTTCATTCATTATCGTGCCATTACTCGGGCCAGTTGCCGAAAAACTGGGAATTGACCTGATCTGGTTTGGTGTTCTGTTGGCTATTAACATGCAGACCTCATTCCTGCACCCGCCGTTTGGCTTTGCGCTCTTCTTTCTGCGCTCGGTTGCGCCGCCGTCAGTGAAATCCAGCGATATTTACTGGGGAGCTATTCCTTTTGTTTGCATCCAGGTGCTGATGGTGCTGCTCGTCATTGCCATACCGCAGCTGGTAACGCTTGGCCTGGATCACAATCAGGCACAGGTTGATCTTGATTCCGTGCAGATGGAAATACCTGATACGCACTACGATGACCCAGAGACCGTCGAGCCGCCCGCGCTTAGCTTGCCGGCTGAATAAACAGAGACTCCTGGACGCTGCTACTATCTGCACAATATTCAGTAGATGAAATAAAAACGGGGGCATCACCCCCGTTTTACATGCCTTCTATTTCAGATTTAGCTAGTGCTTGCGGCTGAGCATAAAGCGAGTGTATTCATTCTCGGCAACGCGATACCAGAAATTCTGATCATCCATGAATTTCTTGTAATCCTCGTAAATCTTCTTGAATCCTGGATTAGATGCCGAAGTCTCCGCGTAATACTCCATCGCAGCTTTATAGCTAGCTTCCATAACATCTTTTGGAAAGGGCAGAACCTTTGTCCCCGAGGCAAGCAGCTGCTTGATTGCCGCCGGGTTCTTCGCATCATAGCGCGCTCCCATTTCGGTATCAGCATCAGCACACGCCGCCAAGAGAACCGCTTGGTATTCTTTCGGCAATTCAGCCCATTTCTTGAGGTTAACGTACGTAGAAACCTGCGGGCCGCCTTCCCACCATGCCGGGTAATAGTAATACTTGGCAACCTTGTTGAAGCCTAGTTTCAGGTCATCGTAAGGCCCCACCCATTCCACAGCATCAATCGTGCCTTTTTCAAGCGCCGGATAGACATCGCTACCGCCGATCTGCTGCGGTACAACCCCCAGTTTGGATAAAATCGCCCCCGCCAGACCGGCCACGCGCATTTTCAACCCTTTAAAATCAGCGGCACTCTTGATTTCCTTGCGATACCATCCACCCATTTGCGCACCGGTATTGCCGGTCGGAATAGAGAGAATATTGGATTTGGCAAAAAATTCACCCATCAACTTGGCGCCATTACCCTGACGGTACCAGGCGGAAATCTGACGAGCCGTCATGCCGAACGGGATCGCCGTATCGATGCAATACGTCGGATCCTTGCCGAAATAATAGTAAGAGCAGGTGAAGCCGATTTCGACCGTATTATCCCTAACGGCATCATGTACGCCAGCCGGCGGAACGAGTTCGCCGGCGGCAAACAGCTGGATCTGGAACTTTCCGCCCGTCATGTCTGAAATACGTTTTACGAGGAATTCACCCGTGCCATGCAGCGTATCCAGACTCTTGGGAAAGCTCGAAGCCATACGCCACTTGATTGTCGGTAAATTCTGCGCTAGCGCAGGCGTCGCCACGGTGCCGGCAGCAAGGCCCAGCCCAGCGGTTTTCAGAAAAGAACGTCTTTCCATAATTTTCTCCAGATATTGAGAACAACGGTCGTGCCAATAAAAATCCATACGGCGTCAACACTGTAAGGATTATAGCCAAACACAAAAGGGGACATTGCATTTTATTTATGACATCGAGCCATATTCTGCCTACTTACGTTACAAATCTTTCGAACTGCACTAGGTGAGCAATCATGCGCAATATCTTCTGAACTTTTATCGCGCAAAAAAATGTCCCGTATCTTTTTTGGAGATACGGGACAAGGCATCGCCCCTAGCGGAAACCATAAAACATTATGAGACTACCCGCTCCTCATTCAGTTTATGCATCTCCCATGGCGCTTGATCACGCTGCCACTTTGTATTTCGCTCAGTCAGCCTCCGCCAGTACCGTGGATCCCGGAACCTGAGCCGCGCGTATTTTGTAGCGATTTCTTTTCGGCACCCGTACTTTTCTGTTTTCTTGATTTGCCTGCTACATCCTTAGTGGATGCTTTTGCTGCAGAAGAATAGCGGGAACCCGTTTGTGACGTTTCTTCCGTCGCCGCATCTTCCAATTCAGGATTAAATTTTTTCAGCCATGCTTCTTCGCTGTTTTCTTCGGGCGTGCGCAGATTTTCCAGAGCACTCGCGCGCGCGCGTCGCTCCGTTTCCGCCTGTTCATCAGAATCAATCACCGCCGGCGCCCAAGGAACAAGCACTTCATCGGAGGCCATCAACAGTGGGGCCTGCAACAGTGTCCCCAGAAAAACGCTCAACGCCATCCAGTATTGTTTACGCATGATAAGCATCACCTCTCACTGAGCTGTTTCGTTCAGACCCTGAGGGGTCGCTACGCTCGCTGTTTCCTGGGCATTTACAGCAGCATCGTTCTTCTTTTCCGGGCATACGACATCGCTTGGCAGAACTGAGAGTAGTTCGGCAACACCCCGCTCGACCATTTCCTGAATGACATAGTGTTTGGGGTCATCCACGGACACGGATACGTCCAGGCCGTACTGCTTGGCGCTGATCAGGCGGAAATAGCTGCCGCTGGTCTTGATCTTGTAGACCTTGTTGGAAAGCAGCACGCTGCCGCGCTTACCCAGCGCGCTGTTGCTGAGGATCTCGCCGTCGTTAGCGTTAATCAGACGCAGGTGCAGGCCGACGGAGATGGTTTCGACTCTACGCTTGCCGGAAAACGCATCAATATCCAGCCCGATTTCCGGCGAGACCGTTTCCGTCCCCTCATCATACTGGACAAGCGCGCCGGAAATGCTGATCTGGCTGGGGAAGAGGATGCCGTAGGGTAGGGGGGCGATCTTGTTGGAAATCGGAACGATGTTGTCTTTCAGCCCCTTGGCAAGAAAGACGTACCTATCGCTGAGCAGATTGACGCGCGACTCGGTAATTTCACCAAACGGCGTATCCACGATGTGAAGCCCTTTAACGTAGGATAGGGCGTTCAGCACCATTTCTGAAATAGCCGTCGAACCACTCGGAAAAACCTTGGCCGTTTTATCGTAGATAGGCGCAACACTGATCCGCAATGCCAGATCATTGAGTAATTTTCCTTTACCAATACAGCGCAGGTGATCCGTAAAATAGGTTTCGTTGTCGGCCAGCGTTTTTGAACGCAGCTCGGCGATGCCGCGAATCTTCTCCTTGCTGGAATCGCTGTAATCATCAGCGCGCGGCGTTTTCAGGTCAACGGTGGCGCAGCCGCCCAACAACAGTGCAGCAGCAAGCGGCAATAAACGTGAGTGTCTGGTTTTCATAAAATCGGTTCTTGTTGTTGAAAGGCGCCCCTGAAGGCCCGGTTAATCAGTTGGTTTGCGGCAGTTTGCGGTAATCTGGCCGTGCGCGCTGCGTCGCCGTCACGGGCGAAACGCTGGAGGCCGAAGCGGCCGCTGCCGTGCGCTGCGTGCCATAGCGCGTGTTATTGGTGGCGGCAACCTTGCGGTAATCCGGGCGCGCGCCCTGCACCGATGAAATATTCGTCCGCCCCACTGCGGCTGTCGAAACGGATTGCGTCTGGTCGTAACGCCCGCCCTTGCTGCACACCAGCCCAGCACAGCCATCGCGTTCCTCGCTGACGCTGCTCACATTAGCGTTGCGCGCCACGACGCGGACATTCCTCATAACCACCTTGGACTTCGAGAGGCTATTGTCGACCGCAACGATGCCAGCCGTGCCCTTGTGCGTGTCGTTCAGATCCGAAACCATCTGGTTGTTGCTGATGATCTTGACGTTGTGCAGGATGACCTTTTTCCGGGTATCCGCATCGACTTTGACGACCGGCTGATCATTTCCGCTGGAAACAAAAGTCGCGCCATCAATAATGACGCTATCCGCCGTTTCGGTCACTTTGCCGGAAACCATTCCGCTCTGGTTTGAAACCTGCTGCCGATTGGCCGATGACGCATCGCTCGCAATATCGCCGGCTATTGCTCGTGAAGGCGCCATGAGCGCACATAAAAACGCCAAAAGGAACCCTAAGGAAAATGATAGAAAGAAAGCTTCAATGCGCGTCCACTGCCCTTCTTGCAGGGCATAAACTTTTCGATTCAATTCTCGACGATTCATTGCGCCTCCTTTCAATGTTTTCATTCCACATTCTATTTAATCGACAATAAAACCTCGCAACCCGCTAGCAAGCCACCAACTCGTATCTGATTTTTAGTTACACCATAGCGTCCAATAATTATTCACTGTCTTCACTGCCCGGTCGTAATCACCGCCTTCCCGGCATTCGCCGTCGCGCCACGCCCGGAAGCGTGTGATTCGATCCGCGTCACGCCGTTTTTCTGCCCGCTGCGTTCAAGCACCACGGCAACCGCGTCGCCATTGCGCTGGATGCGGTACACATCTCCGGAAGTCGGCGAGGTGTAACGCTCAACGGATGGATCGACTTCAACGCCGTCGATGAAAACGCGGGAACCTACGACGGAAGCGCCCTGTTTGACGACACTGTCGGCGCGCCCAGCCGCATGTGCCACCCCGGCTGTATAGACCGTCACATCCAGCCCACCACCCAGCATCAACAGGCACGCCAGAAAACCCGACAACGAGCGGCGTGCATTCTTCAGTTCATGAAACATGCGCTATCTCCGGCAAGAAATCGTTACCCATACTAATCGGTCAATCGCCCGCGCCCATTGGACGCCTTGACCGCATTTGCATCCGACCAGACGACCAACGGGCGTCATGCCACTGGCCGGACAAATACGGCCAGACTCACGACAAGGTGCAGCTTATTGCGAACGAACCACCGCTAGACCAGCATTAGACGTTGCGCCATCCCGGGCTGTCGAACTGATATTTGCCGTGCCGGTATTAACGCCCACTGCGGCATTGATGCTCTTTCCGCCACGCGCTTTGGCATCGACGACGCCCAAGCCCGCATTGGAAACGGAACCGCCACCCGAGGCTTCCGACGTGATCGTTGCCTCTTTGGTATTAACGCCAACAGCAACATTTCCTTGCATCGAAGCCACGCTGGAAATCGCGCCGGCCGTATCGCCGATGTCGCCCGCGTAAGCGCCCATTGCAAACGAAGAAAAAATACCGACCAGCGCGAGTTTTTTAAGAAGGTTCATTCTGATTCTCCTTTCCTTATATCCGGCGGAAAACATATCGGGAAAATTCCCAGGCATCATCTGCCGGAAGTTTCTCCCGCACATTCACGGGATAACCATGAAACGCGATGCTAGAAATCAGCACTATCAGAAAACCAGCTTCACGTACGAAACGGCTTATGCCGAGGGAGTTAAAGCACATCCCGTGCCACAAATAATTTTATCTTTATATTCAAATTGTTATAAAAACACACAGGTTTTTAAAGCCTTTAGGCGTCGCCCGTGGGCGACACATCCAAGGGTGCACACACAAAATTCCCCGCGTTTCTGCCCGTTGATACTGTCGTCGCATGGCGACACTTACCGCCAGCCCACGTCTGTATTGGGATTGCGCCTATTTTTCTCTCGTTACACGGCTGCCGCGCTGCCATTCATGCACCGCTTGCATCAGCACTAGCAACCTATCTGAAGTTTGCTTTGACCCGAAGCGCGCACGTTGGCGAACCCAATGCTACTAGTGCCATAGCATCTAAGATACTGTTCAAGCCGCCGGGTAACGTCCGGATAGCAGACTGCCCGCATTCGGCACGATCGTTTTCAGCCCTAGCCTAGCCAGCATCTGGTAAGTCGTACAGACGGCGCTCGAGACCACCGGTAGGCCGCTCGCCGCTTCGATCAGCGGAATCGAGGCCAGCGACGGCATCTGCACGCAGGCAGAGGCGACAATGGCATCGACATTGGCAAGATTGAGCTTGCGCCAGAGTTCGGCAGGCGCACGCGGGTCGCGCGCGCCGACTTCGAGATTGTCATGAATTTCGAGTGAAAAACTATCGATAACCTCAATGCCTTCATTTTCGATGTAGTCGATGACCAGTTGCGTCAGCGGCTTCATGTAAGGCGCCAGAAGCGAGATCTTTTTCGCGCCAATGACTTTCAAGCCTTCCACCAGCGCGCCAGCGCTGGTCACGACGGGCGCCGGACCACCGTTGTCGACCGTGCGCTGATGCAATCGCGCCTCGGAAATGCGGTGATAGCCCTTGCCCATGCTCATGATCGCCACCAGGCAGGCGTAGCCGAGGACATCAACGCGCGCATCGGACAGCTCAATGGCACAACGGTCAGAGTCGTTATCCATCGCCGCCAGTTCCTCCTTCGTCACTTTTTTCATGCGCATGCGGCTCGAATGGAAAGTGAAGCGTTCCGGCTCGACCGTTTCGCGCGCCCGCAACATGGCAGGAATCTCGGTTTCCATCGTCGTATTGGAACTGGGAACGATTTGGCCGATCCGATAATTCATTTTCATGGTAGCTCTCCTGGGGGTACATGAATAATAGATGTGTCACTGGGTGCACACCGATTGTTTATGCCAGACCAAGCGGCTCAATGCAAGGGCAAAGGCTAATCGCCAGTACCACGACCTGATAGATACATCCTCCACTTTTCATCGGTTCTTTGTTGAATATACGGCATGCCTTTCCAGATGACATCCAATCAATATAACGGGAAACACTCGCACCGCCGCCCGCGGCGGCAACGCCAATCTCGGGCACCAGCACGTATTGCCGGTGGGCGATGCTGTGCAGGGTTGTCCGGTAGCCGTATAGCGCAGACTGTTGCCCATCGACAATGCCGCGCCCGTTCCCGGTGAAACAGCGAATGCGGTCGAGGCGGCCAGAAAAGCCAGCCAAAGATTCGCTGCCATAAATGAAAACGCCGACCGATAGAAAACCAATCAGCGGATGCCTGCAATCGCTATTCCAGCAGCCGGGCTGGGGAAACCCGTTCTTAAGTTTTTTTCCTACGCTTGCCGCCGTGCCTGCTCCCGTTCTTGTTCTTGTTCTTGTTCTTTTTCCATTCTGCACTGTTGCCTCTTTTTTCTATAGCTGATGAACCACATTCCATTGATATGCAGGCCAATGGCTATCGCAATTAATGAGTCCCCTATCATTGCGCCCAATGCTCCACCTTCCCCACCTCCCAAAAACAGAAAAATCACCTATCGGGTGGATTAGCATCATGAGAAGAATCCCGAGCAGGCAGGCGAAGATATTCCACGGCAAACTCAGAACAAGGGCGATAAAGAAAAGTGCCAAAAACGCCTCCGGGGAAAATAACCTGCCGGTAAAAGCAAGGAAACAAATACCGATCCAGACTCCACTCCAGTAAAAGCCATAGAAAAAATTCTTCATCGCCAAGCCGCTCCTTGCAATAAAGGCGCCCTGCGGCGCCTTTTTTCTACCTTTGACGGCTAACGCCGCCGCAACTGGCCGAGATCGCGCACCGCGCCGCGTGATGCAGAAGCTGCCATCAGGCCGTACGCCTGCAAAGCCGTGGAGACAACACGCTGACGGGAAACCGGCTTCCAGGCCTTGTCCCCCTTGGCCTCCATCGCCGCACGGCGCCGTGTCAGTTCCGCGTCGGAAACAGCAAGCCGAATGCTGCGGTTGGGAATGTCGATTTCGATGACATCGCCTTCCTCAACCAGACCGATCGCCCCGCCCTCGGCGGCTTCCGGCGAGACGTGGCCGATCGACAGCCCCGACGAACCGCCGGAAAAACGGCCATCGGTGATCAGCGCGCATTCTTTGCCGAGGTGGCGCGACTTGAGGTAGGAAGTGGGATAGAGCATTTCCTGGCAGCCCGGCCCGCCTTTCGGCCCTTCGTAGCGGATCAGCACCACGTCGCCGGCGACGATCTGGTCGCCGAGGATGCCGTTGACCGCCGTTTCCTGGCTCTCAAAAACGCGCACCCGGCCGGTGAATTTGAGGATGCTGGCGTCGACGCCCGCCGTTTTGACGATGCAGCCATCCTCGGCAATGTTGCCAAACAGCACGGCTAGACCGCCATCCTGACTGTAGGCATGCGCACGGTCGCGGATGCAGCCGGCCTGGCGATCGAGGTCGAGCGCCGCATAACGCTTATCCTGCGAGAACGCTTCACCGCTTGGCCTATTGCCCGGCGCGGCGAGGTACATCTGCCGCACGGCAGGATCGTCCGAGCGCCTGACATCCCAATGGTCGATCGCTTCGCCCAGCGTCGGCGCGTGGATCGTCGCGGGCTGGCGATGAATCAACCCCAGCCGATCAAGCTCGCCCAGGATGCCGAAAATGCCGCCCGCCCGGTGGCAATCCTCAATGTGATACACCTCGGTCGAGGGCGCCAGTTTGCACAGATGCGGCACTTTACGCGAGATGCGGTCAATATCGGCCATGGTGAAATCGACCTGAGCCTCGTGCGCGATCGCCAGCAGGTGCAGGACGGTGTTGGTCGAACCGCCCATCGCCACATCGAGCGACATGGCGTTCTCGAACGCACCGAACGAGGCGATGCCGCGCGGCAGTACGGAAGCATCGTCCTGCTCATAATAGCGGCGACACAGGTCGACGATATGGCGTCCGGCACGCAGGAACAGCGCCTTGCGGTCGGCGTGCGTCGCTAGCAGCGTGCCGTTACCCGGAAAGGACAACCCCAAAACTTCCGTCAGACAGTTCATCGAATTGGCCGTAAACATGCCGGAGCAGGAACCGCAGGTCGGGCAGGCCAGACGTTCGATTTTGGCGACATCTTCGTCGGAAATCGTTTTATCGGCTGCTTTAATCATGGCATCGATCAGATCGGTACGCACGACCTGATCGCCACCCAGTTGAACCTTGCCCGCCTCCATCGGCCCGCCAGAGACGAAGATGGTCGGGATATTCAGGCGCATTGCCGCCATCAGCATCCCTGGCGTAATCTTGTCGCAGTTGGAAATGCAGATCATCGCGTCGGCACAATGGCCGTTGACCATGTATTCGACCGAATCGGCGATGAGATCGCGCGAAGGCAATGAGTAAAGCATGCCGTCATGCCCCATGGCGATGCCGTCATCAATGGCGATCGTATTGAATTCTTTGGCGACGCCGCCTGCCGCCTCGACCTCGCGCGCGACCATCTGGCCGAGGTCTTTCAAGTGCATATGCCCCGGGACAAATTGCGTAAAGGAATTGACGATGGCGACGATGGGTTTGCCAAAATCGTCGTCCTTCATGCCGGTGGCCCGCCACAGCGAGCGGGCGCCGGCCATGTTGCGGCCATGGGTAGACGTGCGGGAGCGATAAGCGGGCATGAGGGTCTCCAATAAGTCAAGAATCAGGTCAACACAGCTTGGGATGCAAAGGCGAACAGACAAAAAGCAGAAAAAACGCAAGCAACGCGGCGCGCTATAATTTCCGCGCAGTTACGCCCGTCCATTATTCGTCGGAATTCTTTTCGATTCTAGCCCAAAACGGCTTGTTTCAAGGCAATCACGCGCATGCTGGTCCACCCTCAGTTCGATCCTGTTGCACTCCGCCTCGGTCCTTTGTCGATCCACTGGTACGGGCTGATGTACCTGTTAGCTTTTCTGCAATTTTGGTGGCTTGGACGGCGGCGCATCCGCACACATGCGCAGTACATTGCCGACGGCTGGACGGTCGAGCAGCTCGACGACCTGCTGTTCTACGGCGTTCTCGGCGTGATCCTCGGCGGCAGGCTGGGTGAAGTCATTTTCTACGCACCCGCGTATTACCTGTCACATCCGCTCGAAATCCTTGCCGTATGGAAAGGCGGAATGTCTTTCCACGGCGGGCTTCTCGGTGTTCTGGTCGCCATGGCGTTTGCATCATGGAAAATGCAGCGTCCGTGGCTGGCCATCACCGATTTTATCGCGCCGCTCATACCGCTCGGTCAGGCAGTGGGGCGCATCGGCAATTTCATCAATGGCGAACTCTGGGGGCGTGTCTGCGATCCGTCGCTCCCCTGGGCAATGGTATTCCCGCAGTCGGGAGATTTACAGCCGCGCCATCCATCGCAGCTCTACCAGGCAGGGCTGGAAGGACTGGCGCTTTTCGTTATCCTGTGGTGGTTCTCGGCCAAACCGCGGCCGCTGGGCGCGGTGTCCGGTGCATTTCTTGTCGGCTATGGCGCTTTTCGCTTCGTTGCCGAATACTTCCGCCAACCCGATGCGGGCATTTTCGGCCGCTCGGAAGTCATCAGCATGGGACAATGGCTCTCGCTGCCGATGGTTTTATCCGGCATTGCGCTGCTGTTTTGGGCCGATCGCCGGCAAAGAAAAAGATAAAGACATCAACTCAATCCACTGATTTCAAACGAAGTATGGCGGATACTGTGGAAGCCCCTTATTGATTGTTTCTGGAAAAGGTGTATAAGCTAACGCTCGACCCGTTGAGGGTTCTCAGGTTTCCAGTCGGGTTCTTTCCCGTTTTTTATCACTCATAACACAAGGAAATCACACATGAAACTGACACACATTGAACACCTCGGCATCGCCGTCAAGAGCCTGGATGAAGCCATTCCCTTCTGGGAACAAAAACTGGGCATGAAGTGCTACTCGATCGAAGAAGTAAAAGAACAAAAGGTTCGCACCGCATTTTTCAAGATTGGCCAGTCGAAGATCGAACTGCTCGAATCGACCGAGCCGGACGGCCCCATCGGCAAATACGTTGAAAAGAATGGCGGCGGCATCCACCACCTGGCCTTTGCCGTCGAAGGACTGCAAGAAAACCTGGACGAACTGGCTAGCAAGGGCGCCCAGCTGATCGACAAAACCCCGCGCAAGGGCGCCGAAGGCCTCAACATCGCTTTCGTTCATCCGAAAACCACGGGCGGTATATTGATGGAACTGTGCGAAGATCCGAATAAGAAATAAAAATAAGCAATTCACATAATATATTCGGCTTGATTTACAATCGGTCGGAATCTGTACGGTTCTGGCCGATTGTTTTATAGGCTGACGAATTTTACATCCCGACAGATACACGGACGATGCGCTATGACGTGAAGCTCACATAAAACCAAAACCGGCACGAATACGGGATATTTTGGCGTGAGCATTGCAACGAGGGTTCACCGCAGTGATTCGACGAATGCATGAAAAATAGCCATAGCGTCACCATTTGCCAGAAAAACACATCGCACATCATCCAGGGGGCATGAGATGGTTCGTTTTTCACTACCGAAAACAAGTGCCGAGCAGCCCGTCGCCTTCCGTGATGCATTCCTTGCTAGCCAATGGCTTACCAAGCAACCCCAGGCTAACGTTCCTGTCATGCTTGAAGCGCTGACGCGCGAGATCGACGCCTTCAACCACTTTGCCCTGCCCACGCGGGAGCGCTTCAAGACACTGGAAGCGCTCCGCAGGATGGTATTTACCATCGGCAGCGAAAGTTGCCGTCATTTTGAAAACAAACCATTGCCGCTCACCGCTGATGAGCAGGCGGCCTTTTTCGCTACATCCCGGCTCTGGCGCTGCTGTACGCTGGGCTACCTATATTGCCTGAATGCCTGTTTGGAAGGCGAGGCCAGCCTCAACGGCCTGGCAGGAAAGATTGCACATCGGGCAATCACGAGCCTGCGTATGGAGCAATTGTGCTGCTACGGTGCCGGCAGCGCGCTGGGCAATCATTTCTGGAAAGAGCTGCACGCCATCTATTTGGCGGCCGAAAAATTGCAGGTACTCAGCGAATTCGTCCGCGATCCGCTACCCAATGAAGCACTCGAATCGACGCTAACCGGCCAGTACGGCATGGCGATACTGACACACCTGGCCGACCCCTATACCCTGCGGCACGTTCACCTGCTCGCCATCCTTCAGTGGCTTTCCCGCTGGCGGGAACTGGTCACTGTACAGACGCCGGCAGATACGTCTTTCAATAACAATGCGCACAGCGTTGTCCTCGATCTCTCTTTCCCGCAGGATCCCGCACATAGCAATAAAGACAGTGCCACGCAACGCCAAATTTCATTTGATGCCATCTTCCGCAAAATCGGAAAGCGCATCAAGGCGCTGAAAGGCGGCGCCTCACCGGAAGATCTCCGCCTAGGCAAGCTCGTAACATCCGAAGTCTCCATCGACCTGCTGGGAAAACTGGGCGCGCGTCTATACGCGCCTGTGCTCACGCCATCCCGCGCTGCCACGGCAATGCAGCCGGTAGAAGTACTCTGCACGTTGACAGACATTTACCGTCTCATCGGCGGCACCAGCGCTCAGGAAAACCTGCCGGAAACCTCCGTCGCACGCATCAAGGCCGAACGGCTGGCCATTTTCGGACATATCGCCGATCCCGGAAACCTAGCGTCGATCGTTTTTGAAACCTGGCAGGGCGCACTCTCGGCGGACACAACGACAACGCTGAATTTGCAGCGCGCCGTGAATCGGCCAGGAAAGCGCCTAGCCTGCGGCGATCTACTTGGTATTCGTCAAACGCCGGATGCCGAGCTGCAGTTAGCAAGTGTCAGTCGCCTGTTCACGCAAGACGGCCAGATTATGGTCGGCGCGCATTTCCTGGCCGGAAAAATTTCGCCCTTGGCAGTGGAAATCACGGAGAAAATCTCAAACGCGACTTTCCGATACCCGGCACTGTTGCTGACCGGATCGGGAAACGAATCTCAGATAATTCTGCCGACCAACGCACTGGCGCGCGTCCTGCGTTGCCGCCTTTATAACGGCGCCGATTCCGCATTGCTGCCGCTGCCATTCACGCCACAGTCGCTCATCGAGCGCCATGGTGACAATGAGCGCTGGCAACTTGGCGCGCCCGACGCAAACTGAACGCCACCGCTCACTCTCAGCTTGGAAAAAGGCGCAAGGAAGGCAGGGTGCCGACAGGTGCCTGTTTGCCCCGGCTTGCCAGACAGACGGCAGAATCGTCAAAAGTACAGTAATGCTCACCCGCTGTACCGCAGCGGACGATCATCCTCATCCGGCGAAATAGACCGGGCCTGCCTTCGTGGAAAGATCAAGTGTATCGACGATATTTCAGCCGCCGGCCACTTTCATTTCTTCGATCAGAATCGAACCGACCTGCTTTGATCCGCGCACCAGGATATCGTTGCCGACCTCGACAATATGACGGAACATGTCTTTCAGATTGCCGGCAATAGTGATTTCCTCAACCGGATAAGCGATCTCCCCGTCTTCAACCCAAAAACCGGCCGCACCGCGCGAATAATCGCCGCTCACATAATTGATTCCATGCCCAAGCAATTCGGTCACCAACAGCCCGCGCCGCATTGTGCGCAGCAGGCCAGCAAAATCATGGCTGCCCGGCCGCACAATCAGGTTATGGCACCCGCCGGCATTACCCGTGCTTTGCATGCCTAGCTTGCGCGCCGAATACACGCCGAGAAAATAGCCTTGCAGTTCCCCGGCGGCCACGACCTCACGATGTCGGGTCGCCACACCATCACTATCGAACAGACTACTGGCCATGCCGCCGACCAGATGCGGGTGCTCGCTGATCTGCACGACAGGCGAAAACACGCGCGCGCCAAGGCAGTTGGTGAGGAAAGAGCTTTTGCGATACAGGCTGCCGCCGCTGGCGGCATGCACGAAATGGCCGATCAGAGAGGCTGCCAGCGGTGCTTCAAATAAAACGGGCACTCTGCACGTTTTGACCTGACGCGCCCCCATCCGGGCCAGTGCGCGCTGCGCCGCATAGTTGCCGATGGCTTCAGGAGAAGACAGATGCGCCGGGTTGCGCGCAGTCGAATACCAGTCATCGCGCTGCATGGCCGCGTCCTTGCCAGCAATCACCGAGCAGGACACATAGTGGCGTGAGCTGGGATAACCGCCCATGAAGCCGCGACTATTGGCGGCAATGAAATGGGCTTCCTGAACCGAAACCGTCGCCCCCTCCGAATTGGTAATTTGCGGGCTGACGGTAAAGGCCGACTGTTCGCAACGGCGCGCCGCATCAACGGCTTCTTCGATGCCGATATACCACGGATGGTAGAGGTCAAGATCACGCGCGCACTCTTCGCGCGTCGCCAGCAAGCCGGTTTCCGGCAGGCCGGCGCATGAATCCTCGGCGGTATAGCGGGCGATATTGAGCGCCGCGTCGACCGTTTCACGCAAGGCTGCGGACGAGAAATTCGAGGTACTTGCATAGCCCTTGCGCGCGCCAAGATAGACCGTAACGCCAATGCCCTTGTCACGGTTATATTCGATATTCTCGACATCGCCGCAGCGGACCGTCACCGCCTGCCCGAAGCCTTCGGAAACCTCCACCTCGCAGTCGCTCGCGCCAAGCATTTTTGCATACTGAAGCACATCACCGGCCAGCGCCTGCAATACAGACGAGTGATGCGCAAAACGTGAGGGCGAGCAGGAGGCATGCGCGCAAGCGGGGGTGAGGGGCTGCGCGGATGCTACGGCAGGGTCATGGAGCATAGGGACCATCAACTGTCAAAAGAGCCGCTATCATAGCAGTTATCAGGCGCGCCATCGGGTGCGCACGCGCACGACACCCGTTGGTTTTTTCTGTTTTTACTCAATGATGCGATCGCTATGAAGACGGTGAATGGCCCGGACAATTACCCGGCTGCGGAGATAACGATGGGAGCGGATCATGAAAATGAGGAAGGGTGGGCACCGCCTCCTTCCAAAACCCAACGCAAGCGGGCGATGCAGGATCTGCAAGCGCTGGGCGAGGCACTGACAACATTACCCGCCGAGCACATCGCACGAATTGATCTACCGGAAAATCTGCGCGATGCCATCCATACCGTCAGCGCCATGAAAAAACACGATGAGGCGCGGCGGCGCCAGATGCAATACATCGGTCGCCTGATGCGCGATGTCGACCCCGAGCCGATACGCACTGCCCTGGCCGAAGCACGCAGCGAATCGGCGCAGGCGCTTGCCAGCCTGCACCGACTGGAAAAGTGGCGCGAAGATTTGCTGGCCGACGAAAAGCTGCTTCACGGGATTGCGCGCGATTATCCTGCCGCCGACTTGCAGCAACTACGCGCTTTACGCCGCGCCGCACTCAAGGAGCAGGCGCAGAATAAGCCGCCGCGCAGTTACCGCGCACTGTTTCAGGCACTCAAATCACTGACGGAACAACCCGCCCCTGCGGATAAGGATGAAGCATTGGCATGAAACACCGCGGGCAGTGTGGCGGCATACTACGCCCATATGCCCATATGCCCATATGCCCATCAGGAAAATACGGTGAATCGGTAACGGGCGATCTCAAAATCATCGCCGACTTCTTCCAATGCAATGGGCGTGAGCATGTAGTGGCGATTTTCATGGGCGAACTCGATCGTCTCGCGCGCATCGAAACACCCCGAAGGAACGACAATCCGGAGTTCGCTTTCGCCCGCATGCTCTTCCAGACAAATGCCGGGGATGGCGTTGTGCGGCGAGAATCCATTGCCGCCTGGACGCAATTTGACGCTCCACGCTTGTCGTGACAGCGCCTGGATGCCGACGCTGGCCTGTGTCGTCGTCTCCTTGCTGTAACGACGAACAATGCCGAGTACCCAGTTCTCGCTGCCCTCCGGCTGCAGGCCAAGCAAGGTGCCGATCTTCAGCCCTTCCGCAGCAATATCCGCCGACGCCAGGAAACCGCCAAGGCTGACGTTTTCGACAACCCAGACAGCTGCGGTCTGTTCCTTGCCGAAACGCGCAATTTCGCCGGAGAACAGCGTAAAGCAATCCTCAAACCCCTGCAGCGCGGCAATGCGCGCCTTGACTGAATGGCGCGGATGTTGGCGCAATGGCGGCTCAGGCGCCCAATACAAGGCCAAATGCTGCATCACCGGTAAAACGATATCGGCCGCATAATTGCCGCCCAGATTTAACTCCTCAGGCACCTCCCCCTGACCGACACGCTGAATGAGCTGGCTTAACGCCTGATGCGCCCGGCCAGGCGAAAAGAAGCGCAATGTCGGCGTCAGTGCGGCAGGCTCACGCGCCAGGCGGGTTGGCGGCTTGCCTTCGGCGATATCGACCCAATACACACTGTCTTTCTGGAAAGTTTCCGAAAGAACGAAATGCGGTAACAGATGGCCGATCAGCCGATCCGCCAGATCGATCTCAAAAGGCATCAGACTATCCGCCGAGGACGCCGAAAGCACCAGCAGATGCAGATACTCCCGCGTCACGCTCGTCGTCTGATTCATGCCCGGATACAGCAGTACCGGCTCATTGGCGAAGCCGTCCGCAACGGCACGCGAGAATGCATGCCCCAACCCGCGCCAAAGATCCTCGCCAATCACAGAATAGCTATAAACCATCCATCGCAGCTGGTTCGTCCGCGCCGCCATCTGACGAGACAGCAACAGCGGCATGATGGATTTAAGCGACTCGCCCGCCTGCTCTGACTTATCCGCCTTGTCCTGCAAAGCGGGGCGAAGCTGCTCGGCGCAATAAGCATAAAGGCTGGTCAACTCGCCCCAGTAATTGAAGCACATCGACCATAACCGGCGTTCTTCGCCTTTCGACAGGCGCGCGGAATGCAAGTAATCCCGCGTCAGCCGACGTATCTTGTGATAACCGACCTCGTCGAGCTGGCGCACAATATCGAACAACTGCATCGGCCGCACGCCTTCCGCACGATGCAGCGATTCAAACCAGCCATAGATTTCTTCAACCGCCTTAAAAGCCTCGCCAGCCAGCAATGCACCCAGCGTCCGCTTCAACTCCGCGGCATCACATAGTTGATGTATGGGGCGCGGCGTAAACAGATCAAGTATCACAGTCTTGCCTTTGTTATTCTGGCACGTGTGCCCTACCAAGATTTATTCCAATAGTATTATTCCGGCGCTAAGACCGCAAGCGTACGGGGCGATTTGTACCTACGTTATCCGCCGATTGGCTTTCGTTCCATTACAATGCCTGGCGTTGATCATCTGGACTGTTTTTCTACTTTTTTATGAAACCTTATCTTGACCTGATGCGCCATGTACTTGAACAGGGCGTCGACAAAGCTGACCGTACCGGCACGGGCACCCGTTCGGTGTTCGGCTGGCAGATGCGCTTCGATCTGGCGGCCGGTTTTCCCCTGCTCACCACTAAAAAACTACATCTGCGCTCAATCATCTACGAACTGCTCTGGTTCCTGCGCGGCGACACCAATATTGCCTATTTGAAAGCACACGGCGTCCGGATTTGGGACGAGTGGGCAGATGAGAACGGGGATCTGGGGCCAGTGTACGGCCATCAGTGGCGGCACTGGCAAACGCCCGCAGGCGGTGAGATCGACCAGATTGCCCGGCTTGTGGCCGACCTCAAGCGTAATCCCGATTCACGGCGGCACATCGTCACCGCCTGGAACCCGGCCGATGTGGAACGGATGGCTCTACCGCCCTGCCACGCGCTCTTCCAGCTCTATGTCTCGCCGCCCGCCGCCGGTGATACCGACCCGCGCCCAAAGTTATCCTGCCAGCTTTACCAGCGCAGCGCCGACATTTTCCTTGGCGTACCGTTCAATATTGCTTCCTATGCGCTGCTGACGATGATGATCGCGCAGGTATGCGGCTATCGCCCCGGCGATTTTGTGCATACCTTTGGCGATGCGCACCTTTACAGCAATCACTTTGAACAGGCGCGCCTCCAGCTTATGCGCACACCGCGCCCATTACCCACCATGCGGCTCAATCCGGAAATCAGCGATATTTTCGCGTTCCGGTTCGAAGATTTCACGCTCGAGGGTTACGATCCGCACCCGCACATTGCCGCTCCGGTGGCCGTCTGACATGCTCTCACTGATCGCCGCCATCGCCCGCAATCGCGCCATTGGCAAGGACGGACAGCTGCTCTGGCAGCTGCCAGAAGATATGCGCCATTTCCGCGAAATCACCTCTGGCAAGCCGCTCATCATGGGGCGCAAAACCTGGGAATCCCTCCCTGAAAAATTCCGTCCGCTCCCCGGCCGACTAAATATCGTCGTTAGCCGCAACCCTCAGTATCACGCCGCAGGCGCCGTATTGTCGGCCTCGCTGGAGGATGCCTTGCAGCAGGCTGCGCGCCTTGTTCCCGGGGCGGCGGAAGTTTTCGTCATCGGAGGTGCCGAACTGTATCGGCAGGCCCTACCGCTGGCTGACCGCCTCTACCTGACGGAAATTGATGCGGATTTTGTCGGTGATACGTTCTTCCCAACGCTCAATCCGGCGCAATGGCAGGAAACCAGCCGCCAGACCATACCCCCTGCATCAGGCACAAACGACGGGCGAACATTTACATTGGCATTTGTCGAGTACCAACGTAAACCGTAGATACAGCTGGCGGCGGCATCACGGTAGCGTGCGATCAACAGTGTCAATTGCCACCGTGTTAGTCACCATCGCGTCAATCATATTCCCGTTTGCTCAAATCCACGTCCTGCAAGGGGATCAGCCGCGTGCGGTGCTTGAGCTTGTGATAGATATAAAAGCCCAGAAAAACCGGCAATCCCATATAGGTAATCGCCAGGCGCTCCCAGTCAAAATCACCATGCAACACCAGTTGCGTGTCCTGCCCAATGATGACCAGCACGCAGAGCGCCAATGCCATCAACGGCCCGACGGGAAACCACTTGGCGCGATATTTCAGATCGGATAATGGTTTGCCCTGTGCCATCCAGGCGCGGCGAAAGCGCCAATGGCTGGCGGCGATGCCGACCCAGGTGATGAATCCCGTCAGCCCCGAGGCGGCTAGCACATATTGATAGGCGGCGTCATTGATCAGTTGTAGCAGGTACACGGCCAGCGCGACTGTGGCCGTTACCAGCAGGGCGGGCACGGGCACGCCGCGCGTATTGACCTCGCCAAGAATGGGCCAGGCCAGACCATTGCGCCCCATGGCGTAAAGCATGCGGGTCGATGAAAACATGCCCGAATTACCCGACGACAGAATGGAAGTCAGAATCACCGTGTTCATGACCGCCGCCGCGAATGCCAACCCCGCCCGCTCAAACACTAGCGTGAACGGCGATTTGGAAATCTCGTTAACATCAGCGCCCAGCAGTTCTGGACTGGTGTAGGGGATGATCAGCCCGATAACTGCGATGGACAGCACGTAAAAAATGAGGATGCGCCAGAACACCTGCTTGATGGCGCGCGGGATGCTTTGTTCCGGGTGCTCGGACTCGCCCGCCGCCGTGCCGATCAGCTCGGTGCCCTGAAACGAAAATCCCGCCACCAGAAATACGCCCAGGGTCGTCAGGAACTGACCGCCCAACGTACCGCCCAGAAATGGCGCATCGCCCATGGTAAAGTTGCTCAGGCCGATGTAGTGCCCGCCCACGATGCCGAAGATGGTCAGCACGCCAATCGTCAAAAACAGGATGACGGTGACGACCTTGACCAGCGCCATCCAGTACTCCGTCTCCCCATACACGCGCACCGAGGCGGTGTTGAGGGCAAAGATGATGGCCAAGAACATCAGGCTCCAGCCCCAGGTGGGCATCAGCTCACGCAGCGGCGCCCAGTAGTTGATCACCACTGCGGCAATGGCGACGTCGACCGAAACGGTGATCGTCCAGCTAAACCAGAAATTCCATCCCAGCGCAAAGCCGAGCGAAGGGTCGATGTAGCGTGCCGTATACGTGCTGAACGAACCGGAGACGGGCATATGCGTCGCCATCTCCCCCAGCGAAGTCATGAAAAAATAAACCATTAGCCCTACCGCGGCATAGGCCAGCAAGGCGCCGCCCGGACCGGCGCTGTGGATGGCCGCGCCGCTGGCCATAAACAAGCCTGTGCCGATACAGCCGCCGATGGCAATCATGGACAGATGTCGTAGTTTCAGGCGGCGCTGTACCTGATGCACGGCTTCGGAAGTGTCGGATACGTTGGACATATAAGGATGTGCCCCTTGAAAGATTGGAAAAACCAGGCTGGCCGTCAAGTGCAGGAAAATGCCGCCGGGCTGGAAGGCCCCGCGCCCTGCTCAACGCTGAGCTGCCGCATCAGCCTGTTACCTCAACGAACACAATCAACGAAATACTCGGCCTTACCGTTGACCGTCTGCTTGACCAGACCGTGAATATCCGTCTCAAAACCAGGGAACTGCTCATTGAAGAAGCGGGCAAATTTCAGATAACGCACGATGGTCGCGTTGAAGCGCTCACCCGGAATCAGCAGCGGAATCCCCGGCGGATAGGGCGTCAGTAGAATGCTGGTAATGCGCCCTTCCAGGTCATCGATCGGCACGCGGTCGATCTCGCGGTGCGCCATTTTGGCAAAGGCGTCGGTCGGCTTCATGGCCGGCACCATATCCGAAAGATACATTTCGGTAGTCAGCCGCGCCACGTCGTTGAGCGCATAGACGCCGTGGATGGTATGGCACAGGTCGCGCAGTCCCATGTTTTCATAAACGGGATGTTTGGCAACGAATTCCGGCAGCACTTTCCAGAGCGGCTGGTTTTTGTCGTAATCGTCCTTGAACTGCTGCAACTCCGTCACCAGCGTATTCCAGCGCCCTTTGGTGATGCCAATGGTGAACATGATGAAGAAGGAATACAAACCGCACTTCTCGACGATGATGCCGTGCTCGGCCAGATACTTGGTCACAATGGCAGCCGGAATCCCCGCGCCTTCGGCAAAATCGCCATCCACATCCAGCCCCGGCGTGATGATCGTCGCCTTGATCGGATCGAGCATATTGAAACCATCGGCCAGCCGGCCAAAACCATGCCAGCGCTCGCCGGGCTTGAGCATCCAGGCTTCGCGCTCCTCGATCCCCTCGGAGGACAGATCGTCCGGCCCCCAGACCTTGAACCACCAGTCATCGCCCCATTCCTCAGCCACCTTGCGCATGGCGCGACGAAAATCGAGGGCTTCGGCAATGGATTCCTCCACCAGCGCCGTGCCGGCCGGCGCTTCCATCATCGCCGCCGCTACATCGCAGGAAGCGATGATCGAATACTGCGGCGAGGTCGAGGTGTGCATCAAATAAGCCTCGTTGAAAACGGCGCGATCCAGTTCGCGGTTTTCCGAGTTCTGGACGAGAATCTGCGAAGCCTGCGACAGCCCGGCCAGCAGCTTATGCGTCGATTGCGTGGAAAAAACCATCGACTCCTTGCAACGCGGACGGTCGGCGCCAATCGCATGATAATCCCCATAGAAATCGTGGAATGCCGCGTGCGGCAGCCAGGCTTCGTCGAAATGCAGCGTATCGATACGCCCGTCGAGCATTTCCTTGATTTCCTCGACGTTATAGAGAATCCCATCATAAGTGCTCTGGGTAATCGTCAGCACGCGCGGCTTCGCCGTCACGCCGCTGGCGAACGGATGGGCGGCAATTTTTTTCTCGATATTTTCCCAACGGAACTCTTCCTTGGGAATCGGCCCGATGATGCCGAAGTGATTGCGCGTCGGCATCAGAAAGACCGGGATGGCGCCGGTCATGATAATCGAGTGAAGAATGGATTTATGGCAATTGCGGTCCACAATGACGATATCGCCGGGAGCAACCGCAGAATTCCAGACAATCTTGTTCGAGGTGGACGTACCGTTGGTGACGAAGAACAGATGATCTGCATTAAAAATGCGTGCGGCGTTGCGCTCAGAAGCGGCGACCGGCCCAGTATGATCAAGCAACTGCCCCAGCTCTTCGACGGCGTTGCAGACGTCGGCGCGCAGCATATTCTCACCGAAAAACTGGTGGAACATCTGCCCGACCGGCGATTTAAGAAAAGCCACGCCGCCCGAGTGCCCCGGACAGTGCCAGGAATATGAGCCGTCCGCTGCGTAATGCGTCAGCGCGCGGAAAAAGGGCGGCGGCACGCTACCCAGATAGGCGCGCGCTTCGCGGACGACATAGCGGGCAATAAATTCCGGCGTATCCTCAAACATGTGAATGAAGCCGTGCAACTCGCGCAGCACGTCGTTCGGAATGTGGTATGAGGTGCGCGTTTCGCCGTAAAGAAAAATCGGAATATCTTCGTTGCGGCGACGGATACCCACCACAAAGGCGCGCAATTCTTCAATGGTCGTCTGCGCCTCGTCGCCGCTGAACTCCTCGTCATCGATTGACAGAATGAACGCCGACGCACGGCTTTGCTGCTGTGCAAAGGCGCTCAGGTCACCGTAACTCGTCACGCCGAGCACTTCCATGCCTTCGGCGCCAATGGCCTCCGCCAGCGCGCGGATGCCCAGTCCGGAGGCATTTTCCGAACGGAAATCCTCGTCGATGATGATGATCGGAAAATTAAAGCGCATGGCATTTGGCTCCCGGAAAGCAACGACCCGCCGCAGCGGGTCTGACAAATATAGTCACAAAAACAGCCTGACAGCGGCTCGTGATCAACCCTCGGAATCAGATTTTCGGCAAGGTGACGCCGATCTGCCCCTGGTATTTCCCACCCCGATCCTTGTACGAAGTTTCGCATTCCTCGTCGGATTCAAAGAACAGCACCTGCGCACAGCCTTCGCCAGCATAGATTTTGGCCGGCAAGGGGGTCGTGTTGGAAAATTCGAGCGTCACGAAGCCTTCCCATTCCGGTTCAAAAGGCGTGACATTGACGATGATGCCGCAGCGCGCATACGTGCTTTTACCGAGACAGACCGTCAGCACCGAGCGCGGGATGCGAAAATATTCGACCGTACGCGCCAGGGCAAAAGAATTGGGCGGAATGACGCAATAGCCTTTGCCGGAAACCTCGATGAAGGACTGCGGATCGAAGGCCTTGGGATCGACGATCGTCGAATTGATATTGGTGAACACGCGGAATTCATCGGCGCAGCGGATATCGTAACCGTAGCTCGACGTTCCGTAGGATACGATCTTGTCGCCGTTGAGTTCACGCACCAGCCGCGGCTCGAACGGCTCGATCATGCCGTACTGCTCGACCATGCGGCGGATCCATTTGTCGGGTTTGATGGACATCGCTTTCCTTGCTGCGCCAACGAAATAAAGCGGAAGAATGAATCGGAAATTGCTCAGGCGCGTATTCTATAGTCGATGAAACCTGCTTTCCATACAAAACGGCGCACGGGAGGAAAGCAGGCCAGGGAACAGGCCATGGATGCGGCGCGGCACACATCGGGCGGCAAACACGCGCCGCCGCCCGATGATCCCCTGGTGGCAGACCGCTGCCCTACTTGGCAGCGATGACTCCGCAGGCAACGCGCGCGCCTGAATTACCCGTCGGCTGTGTCTTGTAATCATCCCCACCGGCATGGATGATGACGCTCTTGCCGATGAAATCATTCACAGAAACGCCTGTCAGGCGATCCATCTGGCGGACATTGCCTTTGGCGTCGGCAACCAGTTCAGGCATGTCGCCTGCGTGACTGTCGGCCTGACCCGGCTTGCCATGCGGCTTGCCCGTCGGGTTGAAATGCCCGCCGGCGCTGGACGCATCCGGCGCACTGCAATCACCGAATTCGTGGACATGGAAGCCATGCGCACCGGGCGTCAGCCCAGAAGCCTGCGTCATGACGACCAGTGTATTGCCTTCCTGGCGGAAAACCACGCTGCCGGCAACGCTGTTCCCCTGCGTCGCCTTTAGAACAGCTTCCGCGCCCGCCATTCCGTTCGCGCCGCCCGTACCGCTGCCTGCGCAGGCGCTCAATGCCGCGACAATCGGCAGGCATAGCCACATTTTTTTCATAGCGTTCTCCTTGAGGTCGTTGAAAACGTGTTCCCGGCCATCCCGCCGCCACGGCGGCAAGCCGAAAACCCACAAGGATCAAGACTAGCGGTTTTGCCGCCCGCAGGCAAACGGAAAGCGGCGCCACGGCATCACCTATCGCGCCGGTACGGCCGCATGTATTTTAGGTATTCTGGACGACGATATTCGGAAACCTGCCGCTCATATCCTTGGCTTTCTCGGCGATCTTGACGGCAATGCGGCGGGCAATGGCACGATAGATTTCTGCCGCGCGCGAATCGGGCGCGCCGACCACGGTCGGCTTGCCAGCATCGGTCATCTCACGGATGGACAGCTCCAGCGGCAAGGCGCCGAGCAGCTCCGTGCCGTAATCCTGCGCCATCCGAGCGCCACCGCCGCTGCCGAAAACAGGCTCTTCGTGGCCGCACTGCGAGCAGGTATGCAGACTCATGTTTTCCACCAGCCCCAAAATTGGAATGCCGACTTTTTCAAACATCTTCAGCCCCTTACGCGCATCGATCAAGGCGATGTCCTGCGGCGTCGTCACAATGACCGCGCCCGTCACCGGCACCTTCTGCGCCAATGTCAGCTGCGTATCGCCCGTACCGGGCGGCATATCGACAATCAGGTAGTCCAGATCCTGCCAGTTCGTCTGTTTGAGCAGCTGTTCGAGCGCCTGCGTCACCATCGGTCCGCGCCAGACCATCGGCGAATCGACGTCGATCATGAAGCCGATCGACATCGTCTGGATGCCGTGCGCAATAAGCGGGGTCATGGATTTTCCATCCGGCGAATCCGGCTGCCGGCCGGAAAGGCCGGTCATCTGCGGAATCGACGGCCCGTAGATATCGGCGTCGAGCAGCCCTACCGCCGCGCCTTCCTGCGCCAGGGCCAGCGCCAGATTAACGGCGGTCGTACTTTTGCCGACGCCGCCTTTGCCGGAAGCCACGGCAATGATGTTCCTGACGCCTGGCAGCGGCTTCAGGCCGCGCTGGACGGCGTGCGCGACAATGTTGCTGGCGACATTGGCATCCACCGCCGTCACGCCGGGGACGGCCTGCACGAGATCTACCAATGCCTGACGAATCGTTTCGATCTGCGTTCCGGCAGGATAGCCGAGGGCGATGTCGAACGCGACCCTGCCGCCGTCGATCCGGAGGTTTTTGACCGACCGGCTGGAAACATAATCTTTCCGCGTATTCGGGTCGATCCATTGCTGCAAGGCTGCAAGTACGTTTTCCTGAGTGACTGCCATGACGGGTTCCTTGAAATATTTTCTAACGGTGTGACTGTGCAGGTAAAGCGGATTCAAAGCTGCGCGTGACGCCTGGAGGCTGTGACCAGTCTAGCTGAAAAAAGTGCGCCGGAACCCCGTACAAATAGATCAGAAAACATAAAATGCCCGGAAGTCGCCGTAAATAAAGGGCTTCAGGGCATCAAAAAACATAAAATGGAAAATCATGGCCAAATGACCCACTGAAACCCACGTGGCCGGAACATCTCCGCCCCCCATCCTGAGACACCTTGTTTACAAAGATTTTCATCGGGCACAGGCGCATGGAACGGTAGGTTTCAGCCACCATTCGCTATAAAATGACGGCTTGCCAATTCCTAAGAATGCCTTGCATACCGTCATGTCCCGCAAAATTCTCGTTACTTCCGCCCTGCCTTACGCCAACGGCGCGATCCATCTCGGCCATCTTGTCGAATATATCCAGACCGATATCTGGGTGCGCTTCCAGAAAATGCAGGCGAAAGACCGGGTAGCGGCGTGCTGGTACGTCTGCGCCGACGATACGCACGGCACGCCAGTCATGCTGCGCGCCGAGCAGGAAGGCATCACGCCGGAGGCGCTGATCGCGCGCGTGCATGATGAGCATTTCCGCGATTTTTCCGGCTTCCACGTCGGCTTTGACAATTTCTACACGACGCATTCACCGGAAACCCGCCACTACGCCAACCTGATCTACGCCCGTCTGCGGGAAAACGGCCTGATCGCAACGCGCACGATTGAACAGTATTACGACCCGACCCGGCAGATGTTTCTGCCCGACCGCTTCATTAAAGGCGAATGCCCGAAATGCGGCACCCCTGACCAATATGGCGACAACTGCGAGTCGTGCGGCGCCGCCTACACGCCGAATGAACTGAAAAACCCCTACTCGGCTGTTTCCGGCGCCACGCCGGAGCTGCGCCAGTCCGAGCATTATTTCTTCCAGCTTTCCGACCCGCGCTGCCAGGATTTCCTGCGCCGCTGGACGCACGACAGCGGCCATTTGCAACCGGAAGCCGCCAACAAGATGCAGGAATGGCTGGGCGCAGAAGGCGAAAACCGGCTCAGTGACTGGGACATTTCGCGCGATGCGCCGTACTTCGGCTTTGAAATTCCCGAGGCGCCCGGCAAATACTTTTATGTCTGGCTCGACGCCCCAATCGGCTACATGGGGTCATTCAAAAACCTGTGCGAAAAAAACGGCATCGACTTCAACGACTACTGGCAAGCAGATACGCAAACCGAGCTGTATCACTTTATCGGCAAGGACATCCTCTACTTCCACGCACTATTCTGGCCGGCCCAGCTGGCGCACGCCGGCTTCCGTACACCGAGCGGCGTCTTCGCGCACGGCTTTCTGACCGTCGACGGTGCCAAGATGAGCAAGTCACGCGGCACGTTCATCACCGCCGAAAGCTATTTGAAGCAGGGACTGAACCCCGAATGGCTGCGCTATTACTACGCCGCCAAGCTCAACGCGACAATGGAAGACATCGACCTTAACCTCGAAGATTTTGTGGCCCGCGTCAATGCCGACCTGATCGGCAAATATGTCAATATCGCCAGCCGCTGCGCCGGCTTCATCGGCAAGCGCTTCGGCGGCCGCCTGGCTGCGACCGACGCGGCGTGGCTGCAACCCCTGCGCGATGCCGCCAGCAACATCGCCGCCGCCTACGAAGCGCGTGAATTCGGGCGCGCCCTGCGTGAAGTCATGGCCCTGGCCGATACCGCCAATGTCTTCGTCAACGACCGGAAACCCTGGGAACTCGCCAAACAGGAAGGACAGCAGGAAGCTTTACATGCCGCCTGTTCGCAGGCCATTGAGGCGTTCCGCCTGCTGACCGTATACCTCAAGCCCGTCCTGCCCAAAGTCGCCGAAGCGGTCGAGGCTTTCCTCGACGTGCCCCCGCTTGCCTGGGACGACGCACAGGCGCCGTTGCCGGCCGGTCACGTCATCGGCACCTACAGCCATCTGATGACACGCATCGACCCGAAACAGATTACCGCCCTGATCGAAGCCAACAAGGCTTCGCTGAACGCCGCTCCGGCAGATGCCGGACCGAAAGCAAAAACGCATCACGACGCAGACGGGCAGCGCTCCGGCAAGTCCGCCGCACGCCCTGCCTCCGCCGCGCCAGAGGGATCTTCTTCCCGAAAAACTGGACCGGCAGACAACGCGGGCAAGGGAACAATCAGCATCGACGATTTCATGAAGGTTGACCTGCGCGTGGCTCGCATCGTCGACGCCAGCCATGTCGAAGGGGCGGAAAAGCTGCTCCGTCTTTTGCTCGATATTGGTGAAGACACGCCCCGGCAGGTATTCGCCGGCATCAAGTCCGCTTACGACCCGGCCACACTGATCGGCCGCCATACGGTCATGGTCGCCAATCTGGCGCCGCGCAAAATGAAGTTTGGCCTATCCGAAGGGATGATCCTCGCCGCCTCCGACGCGGACGGCAAAACGCCGGGAATCTTTCTGCTGTCGCCTGATGCAGGCGCGCAGGCCGGCATGAAGGTCAAGTAATCCGGAGGGCGGCAATGCGCGCGATGAGGCGGGGGCGCCCCGCATGAAAACCATGCGACTGCGCCTGACACCGAAAGTGCTGGCCTATATTGCCTGCGATGTTTTGGGCATTGCGCTGTTTTCTTCAGGCGCGCTCTGGCTGATACGCGGCGTGCCCCTGTTCTTTCGCGGCTTTCCGGTGACGAAGGCGGAAGCTTTCATCGCCCTGGGCGGCGGCCTGGTACTGATGGTCTACGCCATTGCCAGACTATTGCGCGAAATGCTCGAAATGCCGGCGCCGCCGACGGAGCCGCCACAATGAGCGCGCTATTTTCCAACGGAATCGACAGTATCCTGCTGGCCGCATCCGGCTGGCTGCTGATTGGTTGTATCGGCCTCGTACAGCCCGGTCGCTTTACCCTAATCAGCCGCCTCCTGTTCCCGCTCGGTGCGGGTATCGCCGCGCTGGTCGCCGTGCAGGCGTTGCTGGCCATGGCGGCCTCACCGCAAACGCTCATCCTGCCGCTGGGTCTTCCCGGTCAGCCGTTCCATCTGCGGCTGGACGCGCTTTCGGCGTTTTTTCTGTTCCTGCTCGGCGCGGCGGCGGCAGGCATTTCCCTCTATGCCGCCGGCTACATGCACCGCGACGACAGCGCCCCGCCCGGCCTCTACTGTTTTCTTTATCACGTCTTTCTGGCGAGCATGGCTTGCGTTTTACTGGCAGATGATGGTTACGCCTTCATGGTCGCCTGGGAATCGATGGCGCTGTCCTCGTTTTTTCTCGTTGCGTCCGAGCATCGCCACGCCGAGATTCGGCGCGCCGCTTATCTTTATCTGCTGATCGCCCATATCGGCGCCATCGGCATTTTGCTGTCTTTTGGCGTCATGGCTGGCGGCGCCGGCGACTATACCTTCGAGGCCATGCGCGAATTCCCGCGCAGCGGCGCCTGGGCGGCAGGCGCTTTTCTGCTGGCACTCTTCGGTTTTGGCGCCAAGGCCGGCATGCTCCCCCTGCATATCTGGCTGCCGGAAGCGCACCCGGCCGCGCCCTCGCCGGTGTCGGCAATGATGAGCGGCATCATGCTGAAAACCGCTGTATACGGCATCCTGCGCGTCAGCTTCGATCTGCTGGATGCGGAAACCTGGTGGTGGGGTGCGCTGATGCTGGTCGCCGGGCTGCTGACGGCGCTGTTCGGCGTCATCTATTCGGCGATCCAGAGCGACATGAAGCGCCTGCTCGCCTATTCTTCGATCGAGAACATCGGCCTGATCCTGGTCGGCGCCGGCCTCGGACTGATTTTCGTCACCTTCCAGCTGCCCTATCTGTCGGCGCTGGCGCTTACCGCTACGCTGTATCACTGCCTCAACCACGCTTTTTTCAAGGGGCTGCTGTTTCTGTCGACCGGCTCCGTGCTGCATGCCACGCACGAGCGCAATCTCGGCAAACTGGGCGGCCTCATTCACCGTATGCCCTGGGTGGCCTGGCTGGCCCTCGTCGGCACGCTCGCTGCCGCCGGCCTGCCGCCGCTCAACGGCTTTGTTTCAGAATGGCTGTTGCTGCAAAGCTTTCTGTTTACTTCCGGGCTGCCGCACGGCTATCTGAATATGCTTCTGCCGGTCGTCGCGGCGGCCGTGGCGCTGGTGGCCGCGCTGGCCGGCTTTGCGATGGTCAAGTTTTTCGGCGTCATTTTTCTCGGCCAGCCGCGTGAAGAAAAGCTTTCCGAGGCGCACGACGCCGGTCAGTTCGAACGCCTTGGCCTGCTCTGGCTGGCGTTCGGCTGCGTTCTGCTCGGCCTGCTGCCGAATGCGGTCGTGACCTTGCTCGACCCGGTCACGCGCCTGCTGGTCGGTGTCAGCCTGCGTGATGCGGCAACCAACAGTTGGTGGCTGCTCACGCCGATCAATGCCGATCGCGCCAGTTACAGTGCGTTGGCCTTTTTCGTCAGCCTGGCCATATTGACGCCGATCGTCTATTTTGCCGTGCGCCGTTTTCAGCGCCGCCAACAGGGAATGCCCGGGCATCGGCGCGCGCCGGCCTGGGACTGTGGCTTTCCGCTGCAAACGCCGCGTATGCAGGACACGGCCGAGGGCTTTGGTCAGCCCGTACGGCGTATTTTCGATGTATTCCTGCGCCGCACGCGCATGCACCCCTCGCCCTTCGACAAAGCGCCGGTCTACCGCAGTGTTGTCGAAGACCCGACCTGGTACTGGCTGTATCTGCCGATCGCCCGCTTCGTCGAATACGGCACGCGCCTGGCAGCGCTGCTTCAGCAGGGGCGGATTGCCATTTATCTGCTTTACAGTTTCGTGACACTGATCGCGCTGCTGGTGCTGACGCGGGGATGAGGCGATGAGGTTTTACCCATTCTTCGCCCAGATGCTCGCACTGACTGCGGCCATTATCCTGGCGCCCATGCTCGTCGGCTGGGTCAACCAGTGCCGCGCCTGGCTGCAGAATCGTTCGGCGCCCTCTTTGCTGCAACCGTATTACACACTGCACAAACTCTTCCGCAAGGAAGTGGTGCTGGCGGACAACGCCTCGTCGCTGTTCCGTACCGCCCCCTATGTGATTTTTGCCTGCATGGCTCTGGCTTCGGCCATCGTGCCCACCCTATCTACTGATCTAATTCTGTCGCCGGCCGCCGATGCCATCGCCTTGGTCGGCCTGTTTGCACTGGCGCGCGTTTTCATCGCACTGGCAGGCATGGATGTCGGCACGGCATTCGGCTCGCTCGGCGCGCGCCGTGAAATGCTGATTGGCTTTCTCGCTGAACCGGCGCTGCTGATGGTGTTTTTCACCGCCTCACTCATTTCGCAATCGACCTCGCTATCGACAATCGTCGATAGCCTGGGCAACCGCGAGTTCGCCATCTACCCGAGCCTGGCTTTTTCGGGCGTCGCCTTCGTTATGGTTTCACTGGCCGAAAATGCACGCGTGCCGGTGGATAATCCGACGACGCACCTGGAGCTGACGATGATCCACGAAGCGATGATTCTCGAATACTCCGGCCGCCATCTGGCGCTGATCGAATGGGCATCCAGCCTCAAACTTTTCGCCTACTCGTGCATCGGCATCGCGCTGTTCTTTCCCTTTGGCATCCCTGATGCCTCCGATCCGCTGTCACTGGGCCGCGCAGCGCTCATCCTGGTCGCCAAGCTGGCTGTCAGCGGTTTTTGCTTGGCGCTGATCGAAACGCTCTCGGCCAAAATGCGCGTTTTCCGCACGCCGGAATTTCTCGGTGCCGCCTTCATGCTGGCCGTGCTGGCCATGCTCGTTCATCTGCTGTTGAGGGCATGATGACGTTCCCCTCGCTGCTCATCCAGGAAGCCCTGCCGCTCATCAACCTGTGCGCAGCAATCCTGCTGCTGCTCGGCTTCGCCATGCTTTCGCAGCGGCGCATCCTGACACTGATCAACCTGTTCATGATGCAGGGATTCGTCCTGTTCTGCTCGACACTGATCGTTGCCGTGGCAACACATCAGCGGCACCTTTACTGGTCGGCGGCGCTGACCTTGCTCCTCAAGGTACTTGCCCTACCCTGGATTCTGCACCGCCTGATCCGCCGGCTGTCGGTCAAGTGGGATGTCGAGACGCTGCTCAACATCCCGACGACGATGCTGGTCGGCATCCTGCTAGTGATTGTTTCCTTCAACGTGGCGCAGCCGATCTCGCAGCTCTCCGGCACGATCATGCGCTCGACCGTCGGCATCGCGCTGGCCTGCGTACTGCTCTCCTTCCTGATGATGATCACGCGCAGCAAGGCCGTACCGCAGGTGATCGCCTTCCTGGCCATGGAAAACGGCCTGTTTTTCGCCGCCACAAGCACCACGTATGGCATGCCGATGGTCGTCGAACTGGGCATTGCGCTCGATGTCATGGTCGGCATGGTCATCCTGGCCATCTTCTTCTTCCAGATCCGCGAGCAGTTTGACAGCCTGGACATCGGCCGCATGGAACAAGCACAAAAGGCGCACGAAAAATGACGGTCGAACTGGGCTGTGTTCTCGGCATTCCGCTCTTCGCCGCGATATTGCTGGCGCTGGTCGGCCACTGGCGCGCAGCGGGCACGATCAATGCCGTATGCAGCCTGCTGACCCTGATCGCCGCTGCCTTCCTGACCCGGCGCATTATTACCGACGGTTCGATGTGGGCATACGACATGCAGTTTTTCGTCGACCCGCTCAATGTTTTCCTGATCGCGCTGACGGCGCTGGTCGGTTTCACTACCGCCCTGTTCTCGCGCCCCTACATGCGCATCGAGCACGATCACGGCCGCCTTTCGGCAGGGCGATTGCGGCTCTATCACAGCATGTTCCAGATGTTCATGTGCACCATGCTGACGGCGCTGTCGACCAACAATCTCGGCATCCTCTGGGTCGCCATGGAGGCGGCGACGCTGACCACTGTGCTGCTCGTCGCTCTTTACCGCACGCCGGCGGGTCTGGAAGCGGCATGGAAATACTTTATCCTGTGCGGCGTCGGCATCGCCCAGGCGCTGTTTGGCACCATCCTCATTTACTTTGCCGCAGAACGCATGCTCGGCAGCGAAGGACATGCGCTGCTATGGACGCATCTGAACGGCGTGCGCACCTTGCTCGAGCCGACGACGCTGTCGCTGGCTTTTGTGTTTTTGCTCGTCGGTTACGGCACCAAGACTGGTCTGGTGCCGCTGCACAATTGGCTGCCGGATGCCCACGCCGAAGGGCCGACGCCCGTTTCCGCCGTACTTTCCGGCCTGCTGCTCAATGTGGCGCTCTACGCCATCATCCGCGGCAAGGTGCTCGTCGACGGGGCGCTGGGCACCCGCTTTGCGGAAAACCTAATGATGGCCTTCGGCCTGCTGACCGTCGTCGTGCCGGCTTTCTACCTCTCCCGCCAGAAAGACATCAAGCGCCTGTTTGGCTTTTCTTCGATCGAGCACATGGGGCTGATCACGTTCGCCTTCGGGATGGGCGGCCCGGTCGCCAGCTTCGCCGGCCTGCTGCACATGACCGTGCATTCGTTAACCAAGTCGGCCATTTTCTTCGCCGTCGGCCATGCCGCACAAATGGCCGGCACGCAGACCATCGAAGACATCCGCGGCCTGCTCAAACGCTCGCCCACCATTGGCTGGGGACTCATGCTCGGCACGCTGGCCATTCTCGGCATGCCGCCTTTCGGCGTATTCGCCAGCGAATTCATGATCCTGACCATCGCCATCCGGCAGCACCCCTGGGCGGCGCCGATTCTGCTGATTGCGCTGGGCGTTGCCTTCGCGGCCATGTTCCATAAGGTGCAGGGCATGGTTTTTGGCGAGCCGACAGTCAAGCCGCTGGCGCACAATCCGGCGCTATTGCCGGTGTTCCTGCATCTTGGCCTGGTGCTCATGCTCGGTTTATGGATTCCGCCCTATCTGGCCGAGTGGTTCCACCAGGCCGTCGCTTTCATCGGATAGCCTCATGCGATTCCTCGACCAGCCCATCGATTTTTCGCCTGTCGCCGGCCAGACGATGGCCACTTACGTGGCAACCGTCAGTGCCGCGCAGTTAGTCGATTTCAGCGTTGCCGTCCATCGCGCCGGCCGACGGCTGGTCAGCCTGTGGGGGAGTGACGAGCGCGACCGCGCTGCGCAGGCTGACGCCGGCTTTGCCCTGCATGTCGCCTTCGATCTGGCCGAAGGGCTGGTGTGCCTGAGCCTGCCGCTGCCGGCAGACAACCCCGCCTTCCCCGACTTGGCATCGCTGTTCTACAGCGCCAACCGTCTGCAGCGCGCCGCCTGTGACCTGCTCGGCCTGCGCATTGAGGACGGCGAGGATACGCGCCCTTGGCTACGCCACGCCAACTGGCCGGCCGACTACTTTCCGCTGCGCCGCGACACGCCGGATCGCCAGTTTCCGGCGGAAAATGAAGATTATCCCTTTGTTCGCGTCGCGGGCGAGGGCGTCCATGAAATTGCCGTCGGCCCGATCCACGCCGGCATCATCGAACCGGGCCACTTCCGTTTTTCGACGATGGGCGAACGCACGCTCCGCCTGGAGGAGCGCCTGGGCTGGAAACATAAAGGGATCGACCGGCGTTTCGTCGGCATGCCGCTGGCCGAAGGCGCCCTACTGGCCGGCCGGATTTCCGGCGATACCACGGTCGCTTACGCCTGGGCGTACAGCCAGGCCGCCGAAGCCATCGCCGAGGTCGTGCCGCCGCCGCGCGCTGCCTGGCTGCGCGCCCTGCTGCTCGAACGCGAGCGCATCGCCAATCACCTGAGCGATCTCGGCTACCTGGGCAACGACGTTGCGCTTGCCTTTGGGCTGATGCAGTTCATGCGCCTGAAGGAAGACTGGGTGCGCCTTAACGCCCGCCTGTTCGGGCACCGCTTCACCAAGGATCGCATCGTTCCCGGCGGCGTGACCGTGGATATCGACGCTGCCGGCATCGACGCTTTACACAGTCAGTGTGACGCCGTCGAGAAGGAAGTGCGCCAGCTAAAGGCCATTTACGACGAACACGCCGGCCTGCAGGATCGCTTTCTGACCACCGGTACCGTCACGCCCGATCTGGCGCACCGACTTGGCCTCATCGGTTTGGCCGGCCGCGCCAGCGGGCAGGCGTGGGACCTGCGCTGCAACCACCCATGCCTGCCTTACGACCGGATGGTGCCGACGCTGGCGCTCGAGCGGCGCGGCGACGTTGCCGCACGCGCCGCCGTGCGCTTTACCGAACTGTTTGAATCGTTTGCCTTGATCCGGGCGCTGCTCGACCATCTGCCGGAAGGCGAAACACGCACCGCACCGCACAGCCGGCCCAACCGGCGTGGTTTCGGCTGGGTTGAAGGCTGGCGCGGTGACGTGCTGGTGGTACTGGAAACCGGCGCCGACGGCAAAATCCGCCGCTGCCATTGCCACGACCCTTCCTGGCACAACTGGCCGGCGCTCGAACATGCGGTGATCGACAACATCGTTCCCGATTTTCCGCTGATCAACAAATCGTTCAATCTTTCTTATTCCGGGCCGGATTTGTAGCCATGTTTCCCCTCATCCGACAGATTCTCCGCACCGGCATCGTCACCGAGCCGCCGCCTGCCGCCGATGACGCCATGCTGGTCGCCGTCCGGCAACGCCTGGACAGCGAAATGCACCGCCTGCTCGGCCGTGCGCTGGTCATCCGCCACGTCGATGCCGGTTCCTGCAACGGTTGCGAGCTGGAAATTCACGCGCTGGGCAACCCCTATTACAATCTCGAAGCGCTTGGCATCAAGTTTTCCGCCAGCCCGCGTCATGCCGATATGCTGCTTGTCACCGGGCCGGTCGCCAAAAACATGGAAACCGCACTCAAACGTGCCTACGAGGCGACACCCGCACCGAAACTCGTTGTCGCCGTCGGCGACTGCGGCTGTACCGGCGGCCCGTTCGGTGAGAGCTATGCCTCGTGCGGGCGCGTTGCCAACGTGATTCCCGTCGATGTCACCATCCCGGGCTGCCCGCCGACGCCGCTGCAGCTGATGCAGGGCATCCTCGCCGCCATTGCACCGGATACCCGCGAAGCCCAATGAACCGCTGTATTGCCTGCCGGCTGTTGATCGAAGGCCGCGTGCAGGGCGTCGGCTTCCGCAACGCGCTGTGTGCCGAAGCCCTGCGTCTTGACGTCGGCGGCTGGGTGCGTAACCACCGCGACGGCCGCGTCGAAGCTTTTTTCTGCGGCGAGGAAGCGCACGTCAATGCCTTGATTACCTGGGCCCATCATGGTCCGCGCTTGGCGCGGATCGACCGCGTGACCTGCCAGGAAATGCCTTTTCCGGGGGCACACCCGGCGTCCTTTCCGGAACACCTTTCAGCGGCATTTCCGCCGGAATCACCGCCTCCCGACTTGTCAGAAGCCCGCCCCCAGGAATACTTTCCCTTCCGGCGCAAACCTTCTGTGTAATCGCCGCACTGATCTGCCCACGGCCTTTAGTGAGCCATCCGGGAGACTACCCGTAATACACGGCATCACATCGCCAATCGCTTGCCCCGCATCCAGCACGGCTTTCCGGCCTCCGGCGCAGCCATTTCGTACACTTTGTACTTTTCCATGCCGCACGCGATGTACATTCGGTGCACATCCCATGTACTATTGGCGTGACACAATCTTTTACCTTTGCCACGTCGGCCAGATACAGAGATAGCGCGTTGTTTGAATGTCGTTGACTGAATAAAAACAGTCGCAAGGCGCGCCGCCACAGACGGGACGCAATGTACGGAAAACGCGCCGATGCTGAACGGAAAAAAAGGAGACTCATCATGTTGAAGCAACACCGCCCGCTGTTTTTTGCCATTGCCGTCCGACTTCTCGCCTTCGCAGCACTTGTCGGTTTTGCCGGCAGCATCCGTGCCGAAGTCTCGTTCAGCATCGGGGATCCGGGGTTTTACGGGCGCATTGATATCGGCGGCCATCCACCCCCACCCCTAGTTTATTCCCAACCTGTCATCGTCACCCCGTCGCCATTCATGGGGCCGCCGGTATATTTTCGCGTTCCTCCCCGGCACATCAAGCATTGGCGCCGCCACTGCCGCGAATACGGCGCTTGCAGCGAGCCGGTGTATTTCGTGCGTGATAGCTGGTATCGCCGCGAGTTCGCGCCACGCTACATGGGGTACGATGCGCCGCCCCCGCCCCATTTCCGCTACCGTGAAGAATGGCGCAGGCGCCATATGTACGACGGTTACCGCTGGCGCGGGTATCGCCACTTCCCGCGTCATCGCCGCCATCACGATGATGATGACGACGACGATGACGACGATTGATCAAGGCCCCGCAGACCGGATTGTGGTGCGCTGCGCCGGACTGCCTGGACATCTGGAAGGCACGGCGGCCAGACAGCGGGCGTAAAACTGCCCGGTTTTCGGCCTGATTGACTTTACATCGCCATCGGGGACGAGGCGTTTTACGTTATGATTGGCGCGCCGGCTGTTTTGCCCGATTCGTTTCTCATTCACGCCCATTCCTGCATTCCTGCATTCCTTCGTCCCCACCCGCCTTCTCTGCCGGGTTCGATCGACCGATATTCGCTATGACCGGACTTTCTCCCGATACGCCGATTCCCACCGAAATTCGGCTGCATCAGAAAACTCGCCGCCTTGAACTCGTTTATGAGAACACGCACTATGAACTCAGCCATGAGTTTCTCCGCGTATTTTCACCTTCGGCGGCAGTGCGCGGTCACGGACGCGGCCAGGAAACCCTGCAGCTGGGCAAGCGCGACGTAGAAATCGAGCGCATCGAACCCGTTGGCAATTACGCGCTTCGCCTGGTTTTTTCCGACGGCCACGACAGCGGCCTGTATTCCTGGGATCTGCTGTACAACTTCTGCCGCCACCGCGATGCGCTGTGGCAAGCCTACCTCGACCGGCTCGCCGCGGCCGGTGGCAGCCGCGATCCAGCCGAATGCCCGCCGTCGCCCCAGCCGCCCACAGTCCAATGTGGCCTGGTCAGACACTGAGCGCTGCGTACGGAATACGCCGCGCCTTTGCCTGTTCGCCATGCTCATTGCCCTCGTTGCGCGCCTGACGGCGTACGATCGTCCTGCAATCGCCTAAAATTGCGTCGTTGCCCGAAAATATGAACGTCGATCGCCCTGACCCTGCCATGGATAAACAAACCCATTTCGGCTTTGAACACGTTGCCGAGAGCGAAAAAGCGCGGCGCGTCGCCGGTGTATTCGATTCGGTGGCAACGCGCTACGACCTGATGAACGATCTGATGTCCGGCGGACTGCATCGGCTCTGGAAAATCTTTACCATCGACCGCAGCGGCGTGCGCGAAGGCGCGCGCGTGCTTGATGTAGCAGGCGGCACCGGCGACCTGTCGCGCGCTTTTGCCCGCCGCGTCGGCAAAAGCGGCGAAGTTTGGCTGACCGACATCAACAACGCCATGCTCGCGCACGGCCGCGATCGCTTGTGCGATCAGGGGATTCTATTACCGGTAGCGCAGTGCGACGCTGAAAAGCTGCCGTTCCCCGATGATTATTTTGATTGCGTGACGGTCGCTTTTGGTTTGCGCAACATGACGCACAAGGACAGGGCGCTCGCCGAAATGCGCCGTGTTCTGCGCCCGGGCGGACGCCTGCTGATCCTCGAATTCTCGCGGATCTGGAAGCCGCTGGCGCCGGCCTACGATTTCTATTCGTTTAAAATCATCCCGAAGCTCGGCCGGCTCGTGACGCAAGACGAAGGAAGCTACCGCTACCTTGCCGAGTCGATCCGCATGCATCCGGACCAGATGACGCTGAAACGGATGATGGAACACGCCGGGTTGGAAAACGTCGAATATTTCAACCTGACGCTGGGTGTTGTCGCCCTGCATCGGGGCTTCAAGTTCTGAAGGAATTTTCAGTCAATCAAATTCAAGAACCCCCAAGGAGAACGCCTGATGAAAAGATTCTTGGCCGCTATGTTCATCGCCTTACTCGCCGTCGTGTCAACCGTCGACGATGCGGAAGCCGCGCGTTTTGGCGGCGGGCGTTCCGTCGGTATGCAGCGCCGGGCGCTCACGCCCCGCCCAGTCGCGCCGCAGCGGCAGGCTGCGCCCGCGCCGGGTCAGGCGCAGCGCAGCTGGCTCGGCCCGATCGCCGGTTTGGCGACCGGCCTCGGCCTCGCCGCGCTGTTTTCGTATCTCGGCCTGAGTGCTGAACTGGCAAATTTCGTCATGCTTGTCCTGCTGGTGATGGCCGGCATGTTCCTTGTCCGTCTATTCCGCCGTCCCCAACAGGGGCAGCAGGCGCCGATGCGCTATGCGGGCGTAAACGCCCCCGGGCAATCGCCCCGCCATACCGACGGGGCGGCCGCAAACGCCCAATCCATGCGGGCTGCGGAGACGCCGGATCATCCGCCATTGGTTACCGGCAACATCCTCGCCGGTTTTGACGACGAAGCCTTCCTGCGTGTCGCCAAGCTCAACTTCGTCCGCCTACAGGCAGCCAACGATGCGAAGAACCTCGACGACATCCGCGAATTCGTCACGCCCGAAATCTACGCCGAGATTAAGCTGCAGATGGACGAGCGCGGCAATACGCCCCAGCAAACCGACATCGTGACGCTTACGGCCGATTTACTAGAAGTCGTCCAGGAAGGCCCGCGTTATATCGCCAGCGTGCGCTTTGGCGGCATGATTCGGGAAACCCTTGGTGATGCCGAAAGCGCCGCCGCGCCCTTTGAAGAAATCTGGCATCTGAGCAAGCCGGTCGACGGAAGCAGCGGTTGGGTCGTCGCCGGCATTCAGCAGATTCAGTAATCCTCACCATGCTGACGGCTGACGCGCTGACCTTCACCCTGCGCAATTTGCGCCGGAATGCCGAGGACGCGCTGCTCCGCAGCGTCGGAGACATTGCCGCCCAACCCGTCCGACGGTGGGCGCAGCGCGGCCGCGCCGTCTTTTCCGGCGTTTCGCGTGCCACCCGCGCATTTGCACGGCATTTCGCCAAATATTTCAGCGAGAAAAACTCGCTCATCGTCGGCCAGGCCGAGAAGGGGGTATTGGCCCGCGCCATCAACGCACTGCCCCGGGATACGACATCGCCCGAACAACGCCCAGGACGACTGGGCGGCATGGAAATCCGGACGTGCGCCGACCCTCAATGATTTTATGAATGCCATGACTTCGATCTTTTTTCCACAAACACCCCGGTACAAGCAACATCCATATTTACAGCGGCTTTTACAGGCATCGGCGTTGATTCTTGGGCTTGGGCTGGCGTTAACGCTCACTGCCTGCAAAAGCGCTAGCGCGCCGGAGAAACGCGTCCATGCGAACGAAACATTTACGACGGATACGCCTTTTTCCTATGCCAGCAAGCGTCCGCCCGAAGCGGCGTGCGAAACCGGCAAGCGCGCGCTGTTGAGCCAGGGCTACCGTATCAGTGAAGACAAGACGCTGAGTCTGAACGGCGAAAAAATCTTCCGACCCGAAACGGAAAGAGTCGTCCGCCTCGGCATCAATCTCGTCTGCCTGGCGAGCGGGCGGGGCGCCATCATTTACGCCAACGCCCTGGAAACCCATTACGAACTTAAATCGAGCGGCAGCAGCGCCGGCGTGAGTGTTTCCGGCATGGGGTCGCTCTCTCTACCGTGGACGATGGATCGCAATACGCTGGTCAAAATCAGCGAGGAAACCATTACCAACGCCGGGTTCTACCAGCGCCTGTTCGATCTGATCGAATCGCTCGAAGGCGGGAAGAAAGCCAAACCCGCCGCCGATGACGCTCCCTGAAACCCCGCTGGCGTTTTATCCGGTCGCCATCGTCGCCATTCTGCTGACCGGTATTTCCAAGGGCGGATTCGGCGCAGCGGCCGGCGGGCTGGCCGTACCGATCCTATCGCTGGTCGTCGTCCCGCCGGAAGCCGCCGGTATCATGTTGCCCATTCTTTGCGCCATGGATATTTTCAGCGTCTACGCCTGGCGCGGGCGCTGGTCGATCCGGCATCTGCGCATTCTGCTCCCCGGCGTACTGACGGGCATCGCCCTGGGCAGCCTGGCGTTCGGCATTCTTCCGATCAATGCAATCCGGCTGATCGTCGGCCTTATCGCCGTGCTTTTCTCGGTCAATAAATACTTCGCACTCACCGAGCGTCTGGCCGCCCGCCTGTCCATGAGCGAGCAAACGCCCGGCCCGGTCACGGGCGCAATCTGCGGCGTATTTTCCGGCTTTACCAGCACGCTGGCGCATGCGGGCGGTCCGCCTTTTGCCGTTTATATCTACTCGCAGCGTCTGGACAAATCGGCGATTGTCGCGACCTCGGCGCTGCTGTTCTGCATCGCCAATTACGTCAAGCTAGCGCCATACTATTTTCTCGGCCAATTGAGCCTGAGCCATCTTTCCCTATCACTGCTTTTTGCGCCGCTGGCGCCACTCGGAATCTGGCTTGGCATCTGGCTGCACAAGCGTATTTCTGAAAAAGCCTTTTTCCAGATCAGCTACCTGCTGCTGTTTCTCAGCGGCGTCAAGCTGATCTGGGACGCCCTGGCCTAAGCGCGGTCAAAAACAGCACCCCGGAAACCCGCGTAGATAGGGCATTTCCAGTTAGGCGCCTCTGGAACCCTTATAAATAGGGCGTTTTCAGGCAGGGTGCTCTGGAACGCCCTGTTTACGCGGAGTTCAGGGCACTCCCCCTAAAACACCCTAAATACGCGGGCTAGCGGGTAGCTTCCTTTTGGGGAAGGCGTCACGGAGCCGTCGCATCATCGGTCGGTGGTTTTTTAATTCTCCCCCTGTGGGGAGATGCCCCGCAGGAGCAGAGAGGGCAACACGCCGAAGGCTTGGCTTCTGTTACTTCAGATGGAGCTTGATATTGCCCCTGTGCTCTTTTTGCTTTTTTATTTTCTCCCAAAGGGCAAGGAGCTTTTCGGGTGCTCCAAACCCCGCGTGGATAAAGGTGCTCTAGGCAGGTGTCCTGAAAGCCGCGCAGATAAACGACTTCCGGGTAGGCACCTCTGGAGCCCTTATAAATAAAGGACTTCAGAGCAAGGGGTCTGGAGATGCCCTGTTTATGTGGGGTTCAGAGACGTGCTCCAGAAGCCTTAATAGCGGTTCAATTTTGTAAATTAACGCATAATCCGTTTTTGTCCTGATACACCTATCGAACAATCAAAACCGTCATGGCTCGACCCCGTAACGACAATTTTCTGCGCGCGCTGCTGCGCCAGCCGACCGACCATACGCCGATCTGGATGATGCGTCAGGCCGGACGTTATCTGCCGGAATACCGTGCGCTGCGCCGGCGCGCCGGCGGCTTTCTCGATCTGTGCAGGAACCCGGCGCTCGCCTGTGAGGTGACGCTGCAACCACTGGCGCGCTACGATCTGGACGCCGCCATCATTTTTTCCGACATTCTGACGGTGCCCGATGCCATGGGGCTGGGGCTGTATTTTAGCGAGGGTGAAGGGCCGCGTTTTGAACGCCCCTTGCGTGAAGAGCGGGACATTCTGCGGCTGGCCGTACCAGACCCCTACGATCGCCTGCGTTATGTGACCGATGCGATTGCCCAGGTGCGGCGTGCGCTCGGCGATCGCGTGCCACTGATCGGCTTTGCCGGCAGCCCTTACACCCTGGCCTGCTACATGGTTGAGGGCGCTTCCGGCAGCGACTATCGCCATATCAAGACCCTGCTCTACGCGCGTCCGGATTTGCTGCATCACTTGCTGGCGGTGACTTCCGAGGCGGTGACGGCCTGCCTCAACGCCCAGATCGAAGCCGGCGCGCAGGCGCTGATGCTGTTCGATACCTGGGGCGGCAGCCTGTCGACGGCCGCATACCGGGCGTTTTCGCTGGCGTATTTGCAGCGGATCATTGCCGGCCTGAAATGTGAACAAAAGGACGGCCGCGTTCCCGTGATCGTATTTACCAAAGGCGGCGGCCTGTGGCTGGAGGACATTGCGGCTTGCGGCTGTGACGCCGTTAGCCTGGACTGGACGATTGATCTGGGCGAAGCGCGCCGGCGCGTCGGCGATAAGGTCGCCTTGCAGGGCAACCTCGATCCGAATGTCCTTTTCGCTCCGCCGGCGGTCGTTGCGGCAGAGGCCATCAAGGTGCTGGATTGCTATGGCGCGGGGCATACCGGGCATGTGTTCAACCTCGGCCACGGGATTTCCCAATACACGCCGCCCGAAAACATTGCCGTGCTGGTCGAAACGGTCCATGCCTATCGCCGCAAACCTTTGTTATCGGAAAATAAGGCGGGAAATCCAGCCGGAAATCCGGCCGGACATCCTGAAATGGCGTAGAACAGACCGGCGGCGGACGCTTGACTTATGCACAAAAATCAGCTTGTTGTGCCGGCGCATTCAGAAACTCGTTGATAATCAGTGAATTATTTTTATCTACTTGATTATTAAAAGATATTTTTCTGATTATTTTTCAGGCAAGCCAATGAAAACCCTTATGGAACACGTAATTAGGCACTTTTTTCAGACCAATTCCACAAAATTATCCACAGAAAATGTGCATAACGAAAAAATCTTGTCGAGAGAAAGCGTTAGGCGCGTTTCGTAGAAAGCAAATGAAAAAGGCAGCCCAACCACATGATATTTCATTCTGCTTTTACCCCGTCTTTAAAGGGAGCGCCGTCGCGCGGTGGTTTTTCCGTTGTTTCAGTCGTTCCATCGTTTGTGCGGCGGAAGATTTCGCCAGGCGCGCCCCATTCAGGCCCGTGCCGCCGGCGCTGCCGCTTGATGGCTTGGGGTGCCTGAGCTTGTCTTAAAGAGTCTATTGCGTGCGCCAGATTATCCGTATTGCCCTTGACGTTCCGCTGGACAGCCTGTTCGATTATTACGCGCCGGCGGGCGAGCCCCTAGGCGCTGCCGACATCGGGCTGCGCGTGCGCGTCCCGTTCGGCCGGCAGATGCGCATCGGCGTGCTGACCGCGCTGCCCGAACACAGCGAACTGGCCGAAACGCGGCTCAAGGACGCCGATGCGGTGCTGCGTGACCTGCCGTCGCTACCAGCCGAATGGTTTCGTCTATGCGAGTTCTGTGCAGCCTACTACCATGCGCCGCTGGGCGAAGTCATGCTCTCGACCCTGCCGGCAAGGCTGCGCCGCATCGACCCGCCGCGGGCGCGCACGCCGCGCCGTACCGCCCGAACGCCGTTTCCCTGCCCCACGCCGGCACTGACCGATGAACAGGAAGCCGTGCTGGCGGCCATTGCCGGCGAAGAAGGCTTCCACCCATACCTGCTGCATGGCGTGACCGGCAGCGGCAAAACCGAAGTTTATCTACGCCTGATTGCGCGGGCGCTGGCCGCTGGCCGGCAGGCGCTGCTGCTGGTGCCGGAAATCAATCTGACGCCGCAGCTCGAAGAGCGCGTAGCCGCGCGTTTTCCGGATGTGCCGCTGGTCAGCCTGCACAGCGAACTGGGCGAAGCGGCGCGGGCGCAACATTGGCGGGCGGCGTTCGAAGGCGCGGCGCGCATCGTACTGGGGACGCGGCTGGCGGTATTTACGCCGCTGCCTGATCTGGGTCTGATCATCGTTGACGAGGAACATGACGCTTCGTTCAAGCAGCAGGAGGGCATGCGCTATTCGGCGCGCGATGTGGCCGTGTTTCGTGCCCGCGCCCGTGATATTCCGATCGTGCTCGGCTCGGCGACGCCGTCGCTGGAAAGCTGGGCGAATGCGACCGACCCGCGCACCCGCGCGCGCTACCGGCTGCTCACGCTCAAGGCGCGCGCCATCGGCGGCGCGCGCCTGCCGGCGGTGCGGCGCATTGATACGCGTCAGGAAAAATTGCAGGACGGATGCTGCGATGCTTTATTGGCGGCGATCAACATGCGTCTGGCGCGCGGAGAACAAAGCCTCGTCTTCCTCAACCGGCGCGGCTATGCGCCGGTGCTGTCCTGCCCGGCGTGCGGCTGGATTTCGCATTGCCGGCGGTGTGCCGCCAATCTGGTGCTGCATCTGGCGGACCGGCGGTTGCGCTGCCACCACTGCGGCTTCGAGTGCCGCGTGCCGAAACATTGTCCAACCTGCGGCAACCAGGACATCATGCCCTTCGGGCGCGGCACGCAACGGCTGGAAGCGGCGCTCGCCGCGCGCTTTCCCTATGCCCGCGTGCTGCGCGTTGACCGCGATGCGGCAAAAAGCCGTAAACAATGGGAAGCCCTGGTCGCCCGCATTCGCGCCGGGGAGGCCGACATCCTCGTCGGCACGCAGATGCTGGCCAAGGGGCATGACTTCCCGAAGCTGACGCTGGTCGGCGTACTGGGCGCCGATGCCGCTCTGTTCGCCGCCGACTGGCGGGCGGCGGAGCGCCTGTTTGCCCAGCTGATGCAGGTTGCCGGCCGTGCCGGCCGCGCCGATCTGCCCGGCGAAGTCATTATCCAGACGCAGTATCCCGACCACCCGCTCTACGCGGCGCTGGTGCGCCACGACTATGCCGGCTTTGCCGAGGCGCAGCTCAAGGAACGCGAGCAGGCCGGCTTCCCGCCCTACGCCTACCAGGCCATGCTCCGCGCCGAATCGCCGCACATGGCCGATGCCATCGCCTTTCTGGCCACGGCGCGAGCCTGGCCGCAGGCCGCAGAGTATCCGGAGGTCATGCTGTACGACCCTGTCCCCATGCGATTGGCACGCCGCGCCAATCTCGAACGCGCGCAACTGCTGGTCGAATCGCCTTCACGGCGGGTCTTGCAGGCATTTCTCACCCCCTGGCGGGCGGCTGTTGCGGCAATCAAAACGCCGTCCCGACTGCGCTGGCATCTGGAAGTCGACCCGATGGCATTCTGACAAAGCGCGCCGGGCGCCTGCCCGCTCGCCCGCGTATTTAGGGCATTTCAGAGGCAGGTGCCTGGAAACCCGCGTAAACAGGGCGTTTCCAGGCAGGCATCTCTGGAACCCTTATAAATAAAGGGCTTCAGGGCATAGGTGCCGGAGACGCCCTGTTTACGCGGGCTCCAGCAGTGGTCCGGCGGGTGCGGCGGCACGGCACACTAGGCCGGGCTGCGCCAGGATACTCAGCGATCGTCCGCGCTCCGCCCGGAAGATTCCACCCCATCGCTGCGGCGATCCTCATCGGTAAAATCGGCGTCATTGGCCTCGCCAGTTTCTTCGGGGTCTTCAGCATTTTCAGCACTGGCGCGCCGCGCTGCGGCAAGGCGTTGTTGCAGGCGTTCCCACCGAAGCCGCCGTTCTTTCGCCGAACGGAAATAACGGAACAGCCAGCTGCGCGGCACTTCAACGCCGGTCCGGACAAACTCCAGCACGCCGGGTTCGATCTGGAAGCGGCGCTGCAAGTCCGCCACGCCGCGCTGGCCGGCGAACAGAATACGATCGCCGGAGCGCAGCACGGTGTCTTCCGGCGGCAGGGGGATTTCCGTCTGGTTGCGCAGCAGCAGCAAGGCGAAGGCAGGCAGGCGCTCGGCGGGCGTTGTCGGATGCGACAGCAGGTCGGCGATCGATAACGACGGATCAATATCCGGCGACAGTGCATCGCGCAATCCGGCATAGGAAGCAAAACAGTTAAACGCCCACATAAACGGCACCTTCTCGCCAACTTGCGTTTGCAGCAGTTCGATCGTGCGCTGCGCCAGCGTATCGTCATCGCACTCAAGATGGCGCAGATAGCGAATCAGCAGCGGCGAGGTCAGCAACTGCCGCGCCTTATGGGCGACGACTTCGGCTTTGACGAAGCGCAGATTGGCCATTGAAGCGTCCACCAGGCTGGCATTGACGACATGCGTCTGGCGAATCGCCACATAGAGATTGTCATTGACCAGACGGGCGCGGTTGATCAGCGCCAGGTTAACGGCGACGGAGTCGGTGCCGGCCACCAGGCCAACGGCTCTTTCGATGCCGGCCTGGTGCAATTCATCGTCTTCCATCTCCTGCAAGCTTGTCAGCCGAACGAGATCATCCTCGGTTTTGTGCGCCGTATCGATGTTGATGAGCGAATAGCTGACGCCGGCCTGTTCGAGCGCTGCGGCCACATAGAGCGAAAAAGCGCCCGACCCGCAGACGACCCAGTATCCTTTCGGCAGATTTAGCGATTCGGGGCATTCGCCGCCCGGCAGTCCGGAAAGCCATTCGATGGCGCGCAGCTTTGTCGCCGACCCCATGTCGAGGCGTATATTGCTGGCAAACGTTTCGTACGGATTGATCAGCTCGATGTTGCGGAAAGACTTCAGGTTTGCCTGCGCCATCGGCGTATGCACGCGGGCGATGATGCGTAGCGAGGGATTGAGCACCGTGCCGCCGATGGCCACCGACTGGTTGGTCTCGTCGTTGCCGGCCATCGCCACCATCGCTATGCAGTGGCGATGCGTCACGCCGGCATCGACCAGCACGTCGGGCAGGCGGGCGTCGCCGTCCCAGAAGATCGGGCGCCGCTCGAATTCGTCGATCTCGATGCGCGACGCGCGTTCGTGCCGCTGTTCGATGATGACGATGCGGTAGCCCATGCGATCAAGCATGCGCGCCAGCATGATGCCGCTCTGGCCATAACCGGCAATCAGGACAAACGGCGTCTGTAGGCGCTGCACGCGGATCATGAAGCGCCGGCGGCTGATCGCCCGGCGAAAGGTGGGGTCCTGCGAGAGGTGGAAGATGCTACCAAGCGTATAGGCCCAGGCCACAACGCACAGGTAGATGCAAACGATGATCCAGGCGCGCTGCAGATCGGTAAATTGATGGGGAATTTCGCCGAAGCCGATGGTCGTCGCGGTATAGCTGACGATGTACAGGGCATGAAAGAAATTCAGATGATCGGGCAGGCCGTTTTCATCAATGCCGGGGATGACCACCATTCCCCATACGGAAATCGCATAGGCGATGACCAGCGCAATGAGTGGACGGCGCAAACGCCGCAGGATAACGAAGGAAACTTCGTTCATGCGCCCGCCGGATCAGCGCGACTGGTACAGGGTTTCGCTGACCAGAAGAATGACCGAAATAGCGTTGGCAAGCAGTGCGCCGCCGCTCAGCGAAACAATGCTCGACATGGTTTCGCCGGTCATTGTCAGATGCTGGATATTGACGTGCCACATCCAGACGAGTGAGGCCGCCAGCAATTGCAGCATGGCCACCAGGCTGGTGGCCAGGTGCGTGGCGCCCAGATGCGTGCGATCGCCAAATTTCATGATCAGCGCAATCAGGTTAACCACGACGGCGCCGAACAGATGGCCGGCATCATGCTCATGAATGCTGTCGACCCCCCCGATGAAAAAGCCAAAATTGAGCGTACAGGCCAGGATAATGACAAAACCGAAAACCACTTTTTCCAGATTCATGGATCGTTCCCTCCCAACACATTTTCCGGCGTCCCGGAACCGCCACGCGGCGGCTATTCCGTGAAATTACGCCTCTTGCGCCTCCTCGTTGCGCCGCCCCGGATTCAGGCCGAGCTGCTTGAGCTTGCGGTACAGATGCGTGCGCTCCAGGCCGGTGCGCTCGGCGACGCGCGTCATGTTGCCGTTCTCGATTTTCAGATTATGCTCGAAATACAGGCGTTCAAAGGCCTCGCGCGCCTCCCGCAGCGGTTGATCGAGCAGCGGCATGATGGGCAGCGGCTCCGGCACCTCGCCCGCTTCGCGCTGCAATAGCGGTTCCACGTCATTCTGCGTGATTTCTTCATCCAGCGCCGACAACGCGAGATTCCGCACGGTCGCCAGCAGTTCGACCCAGTCGCCCTGCCAACGGTGCAGGCGCAGTGCGTTGAGCGCGCCGCTGGAAAACGTGCGGGCAGGCACCTCATTGCGTTCAACCATATGGGTGAGCAGCAGTGCGGCGATTTCCGGCACTTCGTCCGTATGGCCGGCCAGCGGCGGCAGCCCCAGCCAGACTTCGCCCAGGCGGGCAACCAGCGCCGCGTCCCAGCCGGCTTCGGTCAGCGCGGACAGCGGGCGCGCCAGCGCCGCAACCAGTTGCAGGTGGTATTTTTCCAGCCGCTCCAGCGCAAAGCTCAGATTCTTCTGCTGCAATTTGCCCAGCAGCATCAGGTCGGCAATGAAAAGAATGCCGCCGCTGGCGTCCTCGAGCATTTCCTGCGTCAGCGGCGCGCTCGACGAGGAAAGGTCGAGCCACGGCGTTTTCGGCGCATGGAGCGTACGCGCGCAGATTTCGGCCATGCTGCCGCAGGCTCCTTTGAGCAGGAGCACGGAGGTTTTTCCCGACGCCTGTTCGAGCCGCCGCCGAAAATCCTTGAGCAGGGACGATCGGGCAAACGCTTCCAGCGTTAGCGGCTGCCGGTTGGGCGACACATCGTGCTTGAGCGCTTTTTTGACGGTCGCCAGCAGTTTCTGCAAGGCGATCGGCTTTTCCAGAAAATCGACGGCGCCTACACGCGTCGCCTCCACCGCCGAATCGATGGTGCCATGCCCGGACATCATGATGACCGGCATCGTCAGCAAGCCGGCGGCTGACCATTCCTTGAGCAGCGAAATACCATCGGTATCGGGCATCCAGATGTCGAGCAAAACAAGATCCGGACGCTTTTCGGCGCGGACGCTGCGTGCGGCGGCGGCATTTTCTGCCAGCGTCACGTTATGCCCCTCGTCGGCCAGAATCTCCGAGAGCAGCTCACGGATGCCCATTTCATCATCAACAACCAGTATTTGCGCCATATTCAATTCTCTATGGATGTTTCAGTTCCAATAAAAGCTTTCGCCTCCGCCGACGAAGCCAAGGGTAACAGAATGCTGATCTGTGCGCCCGACGGCTGTCGGTTCTGGATGCGGATCACACCGCCATGTTCATCGACGATTTTCTTGACGATAGCCAGCCCCAATCCTGTTCCCTGCGCCTTGGTCGTCACATACGGCTCAAAGATACGCGCCATGATTTCCGGCGGAAAACCCGCGCCATTATCCGCTACTCTCAACTCGACCATCGAACCGTCGCAGCAGGTCTGGATGCCGATCCACGGATTCTCCATGCCCTCCTGCGCATCTTCGGCGTTGCGCAGCAGATTATGGATGATCTGGCGCAATTGTGACGCATCGCCACGCACCAGCGGCAAATCCCCGGCCAGCGCCGGCTCGATGCATGCTACGGAATTTTCGTACAGCCCGAGCACTTCGCCAATCAGCGCATTCAGATCAAGCGCCGTCAGATCAGGCGGTGGCAGGCGAGCGTAGTCGGAAAATTCATTCACCATCCGCTTCATCGCCATGACCTGATTGATGATCGTCTGCGTCGAGCGCTGGAGCATATCGCCATCGCCGCCCGTCAGCTTACCGTCCAGCTTGAGTTGCAGGCGCTCGGCGGAAAGCTGAATCGGCGTGAGCGGATTCTTGATCTCATGCGCCAGGCGGCGCGCCACTTCGCCCCAGGCGGCACTGCGCTGGGCGGCAACCAGGCGGGTTACGTCATCGAAAACAGTCACATAGCCGCCGCCGCTATCCTCGGGCAGTTGCGTGCCGCGCAGGTTCAGGATCTGCGGCAGCTCGCCCTGGCGAGCCAGTTCGATCTGCGTCTGCCACTCCGCGTGTCCATGTTTGGCAAAAGCGTCCCGGATCGCCCCGCCCAGCGGGCACTGCCGCGTCCAGGCATCGACCGGCTTGCCGTACAGATCGTCCAAACTATCGCGCAGAATCGTTTTCGCCCCCTGATTGACGGTGCGCAGCAGAAAATGCGCATCGAAAACGAGCACACCGGCGGACAGGTTCGACAGGATGGACTCCAGATAGGCGCGTGCCGATTCGAGTTCGGCGCGGTGGCGCTCCGTTTCCCGGTGCGCATCGTTGAGCTGGCGCGTCATCTGGCTGAATGACTGGGTCAGCACGCTCAGTTCGTCGCGGCTATAAATGGCCTGGCGCGGCGTAAAATCGCCGGACGCCACGGCCTGCGTGCCCTCGGCAAGAATTGACAACGGCGCCGACAGCCGGCGCGCCAGCACGAACGCCGTGGCAATCGCCGTGAATAAGGCGAGCAGCACCGTCAGCGTCAGCGTCAGCGCATAAATGCGCGTCAATCCCTGGCGGCCAAGGGAGAGTTCCTGGTAGTCGCGGTAAACCGCCTGCACCTGCCCGGCGTTGCTGGCCAGTCCCTCCGGCACACTCTGCATGAGCAGCAGCACGCGTGTTTCCCCACCTAGGCCATTGGCGCTAACCGGCGCGTAGGCGCGAATCAGAATGCTGTCGCGTTCGCCCGATTCCGTTTCGCTATACACGCGGCCGTTACGCACGCGGCTGATCAGTTCGGCGGACGGCTGCGGCAAGGGCGGCGAAGCGAGCTCGCTGGTGGCCGTCGCCAGCAACAGCCCATTGGCGGCATAAAGCGCCGCCGACTGCACGGCGGCTTGTTCGCGCAGACGGCCAAGCGCCAGATGGGTCTGCATTTCGCCCGATTCGCTCATTTCAAGCGCCATACTGCGCGCCTTTTCGATCAGTTCGTCACGAATGGAATCAATCGCCTCGCGCCCGAGGTCGAGGCCGGATTCAAGCGCTTTTTCGACGCGCGCATCGAACCAGGCATCGATACTTTTGGTGACGAACTGCACTGACACGCCGTAAACCAGCATGCCGGGCAGCACGGCGATCAGGACGAACATCAGCATCAGGCGCAACTTGAGGCGCGAGCCAAAAACCTTGGCATGATGTTCCCGCCACAGCGCATATACCTGCCAGGTAATCAACGCAAACAGGGAAAGGGCGGCAATGGCGTTCAGCCCCAGTAACCACGGATAATGGCGGACGAACAGCGCCGTATCGGCGCTCGCCGAGGCAAGTAGGAACAATAGAATGCCGCCGAATGCAGCAGTAAGGATGATCAACGTTTTCATGGGGCGCTCTCCCGTATTTTTTGCGTCTCTTGCGCCTCCTGTTTTTCCTGCTGTTCCTGTTGTGGCGCAGGCGGATCAGGAGAATGTGCGCCGTCCGCACTTGCCTCAGCGCCGGCAAAATCGGCCTCGGTAGGCACGGCGGGAACGTCTGTCGCCGAGTCGGCAGGCAGTGTTTTGTCCTGCACTTTATCGGGTTCCTTGGTCGCCTCTCCAGCAAGTTCCGCCGCACCTGCGGCCTGATCGGCATGGATCGGCGCCTTGCCGCCTTGAATCAGCCCGGAGTCCGCTGCCGGTGCACCGGACACATCGGCGCTTGGTGGTTGAAAGCGCCAGCGCAGCCAGCCGGAATCCAGATTCCATTCGGACTTAGCGCGCGCGCTGACCTGGAACGTCTTGGGCATCTGCGACAGATCCAGCCGCATGCGTAAGGCCGCCAGATAAACGACATCCGGCGATAAATCGCCCTGATCGGCAACTGGCCAGTTACGCAGCCGCGCCAGCACGCGCAAAGCCTCGTTCAGCGTTGCAAACCCCTGATGCAGCCCGCCGGTAGACAAACGATACCGGCGCGTCAAGGCATGATAGGAGAGCCGGTACGTGCGGCTGCGCTGGGCGATACGCGCATCGAACCAGTACCAGCGGCTGCGCGTCAATTCAAAGTCAACGACAAAATGGAGCTCGATACCGCGATTAATGACCTCTTCGATGCGCGGCGGCAGGTCGATCATAAAATCGGCGGAAAGACCGTAGCCCTCGCCGTCAGCCTCGATGCGCGGCGTAAACACGGCAATGCCCGAAGCCTGCGCCTGCGGCATCAGGCACATGACCCAAACCAGCATCAGCACGGCCAGCCACGATTGCCAATACCGTGGCCGATGTTGCTGCCGGCATTGCCGCCCGCCCTCAGCCGGCTTCACGCGCGCCCTCCTGAACACCTTGATTTTCCGGCGCATGTCGCTTTTCCAGCAGCGCGTAGTAGAAACCATCGTTTTCCGGGCACGGCAGCCAGTATTCTTCCGCCAGCTGTCGCGCGTCCGCATGACGGTAAAGAAAAGCATCAACCTGCCCCTTATTTTCCTCCTCAAACAGCGAACATGTCGCATAGAGCAGACGCCCTGCCGGCCGGAGCAGCGGCCAGAGCGCATCGAGAATGGCCGCCTGCTCGCGGGCAAAGCGGCGCACATCGCTTTCCCGGCGCAACGCCTTGATATCGGGATGCCGGCGCACTACGCCCGACGCGGAGCAGGGAACATCGGCAAGGATCGCATCAAAGGCACGGCCATCCCACCAGTCGGCCGGATGAGCGGCATCCCCGACACACACTTCGGCAGAAAGCTGTAAACGGCGCAGATTGTCCGTGATGCGTGCTGCGCGCGCACTGTCAACATCGAGCGCCAGCAGGTCGAGGTCGGCCCGTTCGAGCAGGTGCGAGGTTTTTCCGCCCGGCGCGGCGCAGGCATCGAGCACCCGCATGCCTGCCGTCGGCGCAAGCAGTTCGGCAGCGCGCTGTGCGCCCAAATCCTGCACGGAAACTTCGCCCTCGAAAAAACCGGGCAGCGCATCGACGGGCACGGGGCGTTCCAGCCGCAAAGCGCTCCCGCCCGCTTTGCCCAGCAGGCGCGCTGTCAGCCCGGCCGCCTGCAAACGCGCCAGATAAGATGCCGCCGTGCCACGCCGGCCATTGGCGCGCAGGGTCATCGGCGGCGGCGCATTGTCGGCGGCAACAATGGATTCCCATTGCGCTGGCCAGCGTCGTTGCAAGCGTTGCAGCCACCAGCGCGGATGCCAGTTTTTAGCCACTTCGTCGCACGCGGCGGCGGCCAGCAGCGTGTCGCGTTGCCGCAAATAGTTGCGCAGCACGCCGTTGACCAGCCCCTTGAGAGGACTGCCCGCCAGCTCACCCGCCGCCTGCACGGCCTGATCGACGACGGTATGCCGGGCATCCGGACGCGTCTCCAAGCGATAAAGCGCAGCGCGCAGCAACGCCTCGATTCCCGCATGGCTAAGCGGCGTACGCAGCAGACGGGCAAGCAGGAATTCGGCCCAGCCATACCGGCGCAACACGCCGTAGGCAATGTCCTGGGCCGCCGCACGCGCGGCCGGCAGCGCATCCGCTATGGCAGCCAGCGCCTCGGTAAGGTTCTTGCCACCGCTGACGCCAACCAGCGCCTGTGCCGCGAACCACAGGCTGCACGCAAGCGAATCCGGCGCCAGCGTGCATGTTTTTCCCCCCGTCCGCGGCGACATCCCAGCGACAGCAGCCGCCTTGATGATCTTGAATTTTCTCGGCAGTGAGGACAACGTTCGTCATCCTGAACATTGTTTCGACACGGGAAGTTTAGCATGACGGAAATGACACGACGGCATTCCGGCGGCGATAATAGCGGCATGATGTTCTCGTCCGCCAAACATTTCGCCTGGCTATCGATCGCCGCAGCATTCATCACCATCTTGCTCAAAGCCCTGGCCTGGTGGCTCACCGGTTCGATCGGCCTGCTTTCCGATGCGCTGGAATCGCTGGTCAATCTGGCGGGTGCAATGATGGCGCTGGCGATGATTTCGCTTGCCGAACAGCCGGCCGACGAAGCGCACGCCTACGGTCACGGCAAAGCGGAATATTTTTCCGCCGGTTTTGAAGGCTTGCTGATCCTGGTCGCAGCGGTCGCTATCGCCCTGGGCGCCGTCGAGCGCCTGCGCAACCCGCAACCGCTTGAGCAGGCCTGGCTCGGTCTAACCGTTTCCGCCATCGCCTCCGTACTCAATCTGGCAACGGCGCTGACGCTGCTTTCCGCCGGACGCAAATACCACTCATTGACGCTGGAAGCCGACGCCCGGCATCTGCTGACCGATGTCTGGACTTCGGCCGGCGTCATTGCCGCCGTCGGCGCCGTAAGCCTGACGCACTGGCTATGGCTCGATCCGGTCATTGCGCTCCTGGTCGCCGCCAATATCATCCGCACCGGCTGGACGTTAACCCGAAGGGCAATCCAGGGATTGATGGATCAGTCTCTGCCGGCGGCGGAATACGCCAAGATCATCGCCATTCTAGACAGCTATCGCAGCGAGGGGCTCGATTACCACGCGCTACGCACACGCGAATCGGGGGCGCGTCGTTTTGTTTCGGTGCATATCCTCATGCCGGGCGCGTGGACGATTCTGCGCGGTCATGAATACGTCGAGCGCCTAGAAGCCGAAATCCGCGCCGCATTGCCGCAGACGACGGTTATCACGCATTTCGAGCCGTTTGAAGACCCCGCCTCGCACATCGACCAGGGGCTTGACCGCTAAGACCGTGCCAGCTGTATCAAGACGCCCCGCAAACGCCCAATCCACGCGGGGTTCGGAGCACCCGAAAAGCCCCTCGCCCTTTGGGAGAGAAATTTGGTGAGAGGATAAAAAAGCAAAAAGAGCACAGGGGAAAATCAAATTCCATCTGAAATAACAAAAGCCAAGCCTTCGGCATGTTGCCCTCTCTGCCCCTTCGAGGCATCTCTCCGATAGGGGGAGAGAATTGGAAAAACGTGGGGGCAGAAGCGCAGGCGCATCTCCAAAAAGAGATGCCCTGAGCTCCGCGTATTTAGGGCATCTCCAGCACCCCTGCCCTGAAGCCCTTTATTTATAAGAGTTTCAGAGGCGCCTGTCCGCAAACACCCTATTTATAAGGGTTTCAGAGGCACACACCCGGAGAGTACCTATTCATAAGGGGTTGCAGGCATATCCCTTTGCGTATTCGATAACCACGAAGCGCCCAAAAACCCCTTAGGCGCAGCCGCAGGCGCGGGGCAGCTTGGCGG
>CALAIL010000048.1 GCA_937923255.1 uncultured Propionivibrio sp.
GCCTTGTCTTTTGGCAAAGTCGAGCCGCTATAAATTGTCTGGTTTCTAAAAAAGGCTGTCCGCAACCCCGTATGGATAGGGCGTTTCCGGGCAGGCACCTCTGTAACCCTTATAAATAAAGGGTTTCAGGGCAGTGGCACCGGAAACGCCCTAAATACGCGGGCTGGCGGGCAGGGCGCTCGGAGATGCCCTGTTTACGTGGAGTTCAGGGCATTTCTTCTGAAATACCCTAAATATACGGGCTTCTGGGCGCCCCTTTCGGTGACGTCCGGAATTTAGATCCAGCCCAGGGTATTGGCGAAGACGAGCAGGATCGCCAACGGCGCAAGGTAGCGCAATGCGGCCAGCCACAAGGCAGGCAGGGCGGATGCGGCGCTGCTGCCTTCGCGCATGTGCTGGAGTACGTCGGTCTTTTGTTGGCACCAGCCGGTAAAGAGGGCGATGCACAGGGCGCCGACGGGCATGATCCACGCCGTGATCAGGTAGTCCCACAAATCAAAGACGGTCTTGCCGAAGAAAGTCAGCTCTTTCCACGCGCCGAATGACAGCGCGGAAGGAATGCCAACGATAAAGATTGCCGTGCCGATCAGCCAGGTGTGACTGCGACGTTTGCCCTGGTTGTCGCGGATCGAAGAGGCGATCACCGTTTCCAGCATGGCGAACGCGGAGGTCAGGGTCGCAAACGAAACCAGCACCATGAAAACGCCGAACAGCAGCCGGCCAAAAGGAATTTGCATGAAGACGGCGGGCAGCACCACGAAAATCAACCCCGGCCCCTGACCCGGCTCGAAACCGAGGGCAAAAACCGCAGGAAAAATGACCAGACCGGCGAGCAGCGAAATCAGCAAATTGAGCCACATGACGCTGTTGCCGGCGCGGAAAACGTCCTGGTCCCGGCCCAGATACGCCGCGTAAGTGATCATCGCCGAGACGCCGATGCTCAGTGCAAAGAACGCCTGGCCGAGCGCGATCAGCATGGTTTGCGGGTTCAGGTAGCGCCAGTCGGGCTTGAGCAGGAATTCGACGCCTTTCATCGCGCCCGGCAGCGTCAGCGAGCGTACGGCCAGCACGAGAAAAAGGATGAACAACGCCGGCATCAGATACCGGTTGGCTTTTTCGATGCCTTCGGCAATGCCGCCTTGAACGACGGCGATCGTCAGCAGCATGAAAACCGCTTGGTAAGCCAGCGCGTTGGCCGGGCTGGCAATGGTTGCGCCGAACAGCGCCCCAAAATCCGCACCTGGATGTACTGCGCCGCTAAAGGCATGCACCACATAATTAAGCACCCAGCCGCCGACCACGCTGTAAAACGACAGCAGCACAAAGCAGGCCGCAACGCCCATGCGCCCGACCCACGGCCATTGGCTGCCGGGTGCCAGCGTTCTGAATGCATCTACGGCGTTTTTGCCGCTTTTGCGACCGATATAAAATTCGGCCAGCAACACGGGCAGGCCGATCAGCACCGTAAATAACAGGAAGAGCATAAAAAAGACGGCGCCGCCGTTGGTGCCGGCCGTGTAGGGAAATTTCCAGATCGCGCCTAGGCCGATGGCCGAGCCGGCGGCGGACAGAATAAACCCGATTCGGGAAGACCATGAAGTAGATGCAGTAGATGCGGATGTGGACGCGGAAGTTTTCATGGAAGATTTTTATTGTGGATGCGATGTTGAAAGGAACAATCCCTGAACGCTTCCGAATACTGTGCGGAAATCTGGACGAACCAAGGATGCACTCAAGCGAGGGCGAAATTTTAACAAACCCCTCGGAGGCGACCAATTTGGCGCGCTGCGGATAGCATGCCTACAGTTGCGTTAGGTCTAAGTTTTACCCGAAATTATTTTTCTTAAGTCTGAGTTAAGTTTCCGCTGTTAGGATGGCTCCCGTAGAAATGGTCAGTGATCTGCAATCTGCCCGTATTTCATCTTCCCTGTTTCTTTTGTATTTGGTTTTGCAAGGAGAATGTCGATATGACGCCGAAGAATTCCAGAACCTTTAAACGCGGCCTGACGGCCGCCGCCGTCGCCACCGTCGCCGCTTTCTCGATCATGGCGGTTTCGGCATGGCAGGAACGCCCGCTCTGGCCGGCTGAAGCGGCCGCGCCGGCGGCTTCGGCGCTGCCCGATATGAGCGCCATCGTAGAGCGTCACGGCGGCGCGGTGGTCAATATCAGCGTTTCCGGTACGACGAAAACCCAATCGGGGTTTCCGGGCTTCCCCGGCCTTGATCCGGATGACCCGTTCTTTGAATTTTTCCGCCATTTCCGCATTCCGGAGCAACGCGGCGAGCAGCGCATCCGCGGCCAGGGATCGGGCTTCATCATTCGGGAAGACGGCCTTGTCCTGACCAACGCGCACGTGATCGACGGCGCCGACGAAGTGGTCGTCAAGCTGACCGACAAGCGCGAATTCAAGGCAAAAGTCCTTGGCGCGGACAAAACGACCGATGTGGCCGTGCTGCGTATCGAAGGACGTAATTTGCCGACGGTCAAGATCGGTAGTTCGGCAAATACGCGCGTTGGCGAATGGGTGCTGGCGATCGGCTCGCCGTTCGGCTTCGAGAACAGTGCGACGGCGGGCATTATCTCGGCCAAGTCGCGCTCGCTGCCGGACGACAGCTACGTACCTTTCATCCAGACCGATGTGGCCGTGAATCCGGGCAACTCCGGCGGCCCGCTGTTCAATATGGCCGGGGAGGTGATCGGCATCAACTCGCAGATTTACAGCCGGTCCGGCGGTTATCAGGGGTTGTCGTTTGCCATTCCGATCGATGTGGCGATGAGTATCCAGGAACAGATCGTCAAACACGGTAAAGTGCAGCGCGGAAAGCTGGGCGTCACGATTCAGGACGTCAACCAGTCGCTCGCCGAATCCTTTGGCCTGAACAAACCGGCCGGCGCCCTCATTGCTTCGGTCGAAAACGGGAGTCCGGCCGCCAAGGCCGGGCTGGAAGCAGGCGACGTGATTTTGTCGATCAACGGCAAGGAAATCGTTTCATCGAACGAATTGCCGCCGTTGGTCGCTGCCGCCCGTCCGGGAGATACGGTCAAGCTGCAAGTCTGGCGTAAGGGCGGATCGCGCGAAATGTCGGTCAAGGTCGGCGGCCAGCAAAATGAGAAATCGGCCGGCGCCGGCAACAAGGATTCTTCCGAAGCGGCTAGCCGTCTGGGCGTAACGGCGCGCGCACTGAGCGGCGAAGAGCGCCGGCAGCTCGAACTGCGCGGTGGACTGCTGGTTGAAAATGCCCAGGGGGCGGCGGCGCGGGCAGGCATTCGCCGCGGCGATGTCATCCTCTCGGTTAACGGTGAGGCGGTATCGACGCCTGATCAGCTGCGCGGCATCATTGCCAAGGCGGGCAAGCGCGTGGCGCTGCTTGTCCAGCGTGAAAGCGTGCGGCTCTTTGTTCCGGTCGATCTGAAATGAGCTGAAATTCAGGCTTTTCATGGCGCCTGAACGCGTTTTCAGGTGCAGCGCCAATGGGTAGCGATACAGGCCGGGCAGACTTGCCCGGCCTGTTGCCGTATGGCCGGCAGCGGCCAGAGGAAAAGCGCCTGCGGTATGCCGGGGAATGCTAGACTCCGCCCGTCTTTGCTTTTATCACGCGCGAGAAAATCCAATGGCTGGCAATACGTTCGGAACCCTGTTTACCGTCACTTCTTTTGGTGAATCGCATGGCCCGGCGATCGGGTGCATCATCGATGGCTGCCCGCCCGGACTGGCGCTGGATAAGGCCGATATCCAGGCCGAACTGGATCGCCGCAGACCGGGGACTTCGCGCCATGTAACGCAGCGGCGTGAGCCGGATACAGTGGAAATTCTTTCCGGCGTCTTTGACGGGCTGACGACCGGCACACCGATTGCCCTGCTGATTCGCAACCAGGATCAGCGTAGCAAGGATTACGCCAGTCTTGCCGAGACTTTCCGGCCGGGGCATGCCGACTACACCTATACGCAGAAATACGGCTTCCGTGACTATCGCGGCGGCGGCCGGGCTTCGGCGCGCGAGACGGCGGTGCGCGTAGCTGCGGGGGCTGTAGCGCGCAAGTGGCTAAAGGCGCGCTACGGCGTGTGCATCCGGGGATGGCTGAGCCAGCTGGGTGAAATCGAGATCCCTTTTGTCGATGCGCTGGCAATTGGTAATAACCCGTTCTTTGCGCCGAATGCATCGTGCGTCCCGCAACTGGAAGCGTATATGGATGCGCTGCGCCAATCGGGCGATTCGGCGGGCGCAAAAATCTGCGTGACAGCCCACGGGGTGCCGCCAGGCTGGGGTGCGCCGGTGTTCGATCGGCTCGATGCCGATATTGCTTACGCGATGATGGGCATCAATGCCGTCAAAGGCGTCGAGATCGGCGCGGGATTTGCAGCCGTGACGCAGAAAGGTTCGGAACACGGCGATGAAATGACGCCCGCCGGTTTCCTCTCCAATCACGCGGGCGGCGTATTGGGCGGTATTTCGACCGGGCAGGACATTCGTGTCAATCTGGCCATCAAGCCTACGTCAAGCATCCGCCTGCCACGCCATTCGATCAATCTGGCCGGGCAGCCAGTGATGGTCGAAACGCAGGGTCGCCACGACCCGTGTGTTGGCATCCGCGCCGTACCCGTAGCCGAGGCCATGCTCGCGCTCGTGCTTATCGACCATGCGTTGCGGCATCGCGGGCAATGTGGCGATGTGGTTTGCCAAACGCCAAAAATCGGCGGTGCAGCGCCGGTGCATTCGGAGCCTCCGGCATAAAACCATGCGCATACGGGATCCTGCCGGGTTTGCGGAAACGGAAAGCATCGAGCGAACAGGGCAACAGGGCAAACGATCCGGAAAGATCCGTTGTGGTATTGCACGTTGCGGGGCGGCAATCCCCCCGGATTTGCTGACAGTCATAGGTGTCCATGCGATAATCTTTACTCCTCGCGGCGAGGCCCAGCGGCGGCTTGGCTTCGTCATTTTGTAGGTTTGCGGGTAGTTGATCGATGCCGAAAAGTTTGTACGAAAAATTGTGGGAAAGCCATGTCATCCATGAAGAGCAAGACGGCACGGCGCTGATTTATATTGACCGTCATCTGGTGCATGAGGTGACGAGTCCGCAGGCCTTCGAGGGGCTTAAGCTAGCTGGACGCAGACCATGGCGTGTTTCTTCGATCGTGGCGACTGCTGATCACAATACGCCGACGGATCATTGGGAATGCGGTATCGAGGACCCTGTGTCGCGTTTGCAGGTCGAAACGCTCGATACGAATATTCACGAAACGGGCGCGCTGGCCTATTTCCCTTTCAAGGACCGGCGGCAAGGTGTAATTCACGTGATCGGCCCGGAAAACGGCACCATCCTGCCGGGGATGACGGTCGTGTGTGGTGATTCGCATACCAGCACGCACGGCGCATTCGCCTGCATGGCACTGGGTATCGGCACTTCGGAGGTCGAGCATGTGCTGGCGACGCAGTGTTTGCTGCAAAAAAAGTCAAAGACGCTGTTGATTCGTGTCAATGGTCGGTTGGGCAGGGGGGTAACGGCCAAGGATATTGCTCTGGCGGTGATTGGCCGCATCGGCACGGCGGGGGGAACGGGCTACGCTATTGAGTTTGCTGGCAGCGCCGTGCGCAGCTTGTCGATGGAAGGGCGCATGACCCTGTGCAATATGGCGATTGAGGCCGGCGCGCGGATGGGCTTCGTCGGCGTCGATGAGGTGACGATCGACTACCTGAAGGGGCGCGACTTCGCGCCGAAAGGCGGGTTGTGGGATGCTGCCGTCGCTTACTGGCGGACATTGCATAGCGATGAAGGGGCGCATTTTGACCGCATCGTCGAGTTGTGCGGTGAAGACATCCAGCCGCAGGTGACGTGGGGAACTTCGCCGGAAATGGTTGTCCCGGTGGGCGGTAAGGTGCCCGATCCAGCGCGGGAAAGCGACCCGATTCGGCGTGAGGCTATTGAACGCGCCTTGCAGTACATGGGGCTGAACCCCAACATGCCGGTTGATGCGATTTCAGTAGACAAGATTTTCATCGGTTCCTGCACCAATTCGCGCATCGAAGATTTGCGTGCGGCAGCGCAGGTGTTGAAAGGGCGAAAAATTGCCGCCAACATCAAGCAAGCGCTGGCAGTGCCCGGTTCCGGGCTGGTGCGTGAGCAGGCCGAGCGAGAGGGGTTAGATCGAGTGTTTATCGAAGCGGGTTTCGAGTGGCGCCAGCCGGGCTGCTCGATGTGCCTGGCGATGAATGCTGATCGGCTATTGCCGGGCGAGCGCTGTGCCTCGACCTCGAACCGAAATTTCGAAGGCCGTCAGGGCGCGGGCAGCCGTACGCATCTGGTAAGCCCGGCAATGGCAGCAGCAGCGGCGATTGCCGGTCATTTCGTCGATGTTCGTAATTTATTGCAAGGAGACTGATATGAAAAAAATCGTAAGCGTGCTTACTATCCTGGCGTCCCTGATGGCGCTTTCCGCCTGTAATACGGTACAGGGTGTTGGACGGGATATCGAACGCGGTGGACAGGCTATCGAACGTGCGGCGCGATAAGCGCAAAACCCGGTCATGGAGAAATTCGATCGCCTGGAAGGCTTGGTGGCGCCGCTCGACCGCGTCAACGTCGATACCGACGCCATCATCCCCAAGCAGTTTTTGAAGTCGATCAAACGCTCAGGGTTTGGCCCAAATCTGTTTGATGAATGGCGCTATATGGATGTCGGTCAGCCGGGGGAGGATTGCACTCAACGTCCCCGGAACCCTGATTTTGTGCTCAACCAGCCGCGCTACCAGGGCGCGACGATTCTGCTCACGCGCAAGAATTTCGGTTGTGGCAGTTCGCGTGAGCATGCGCCCTGGGCTTTGCTTGACTACGGTTTTCGCGTCATTCTGGCCGAGAGTTTTGCCGACATTTTTTTCAACAACTGTTTCAAGAATGGCATTTTGCCGATTACGCAGCCGGCCGAAGAAATTGAGGCCCTGTTCCGGGAGGTGGAAGCTACGCCCGGTTTCCGGCTGACGGTCGATTTACCATCCCAGACCGTGGTGCGCCCGGATGGACGTGTACTCCGTTTCGATATCGACCCCTTCCGCAAGGAATGCCTGCTCAACGGCTGGGATGATATCGGCCTGACATTGCGCCATGCCGACAAAATCCGTGCATTTGAGGAACGCCGGCGCGCCAGTCAGCCATGGCTGTTTGCATGATGGTCAAAGAAAAGACGCAAAATAAAAGGAAACGCGAGTGAAAATCTGTGTTCTACCGGGTGATGGCATTGGTATTGAGATTACAGCGCAGGCCGTGCGTGTGCTCGAAGCGCTTGGCCTGGGCTTTGAAATAGAACAGGCGCTGCTGGGGGGCTGTGCGGTAGACGCGACGGGGGATCCTTATCCGGAAGCGACACAAAAGCTGGCGCAGGCCGCCGATGCTGTGTTACTTGGCGCCGTTGGCGGGCCGAAATGGGACGGGTTGCCGCGTGAACAGCGGCCGGAACGCGGATTGCTCGGTATTCGCAAGCAGCTTGGTTTGTTTGCCAATCTCCGACCTGCAGTGCTGTATCCTGAATTGTCGAATGCTTCGACACTCAAGCCGGAAGTCGTATCAGGGTTAGATATTCTGATCGTGCGCGAATTGACGGGCGATATCTATTTCGGCCAGCCGCGCGGTATTGAATTGCGCTCGATTGATAACGTACAGCAGCGCTATGGCTACAACACCATGCATTACGACGAAGGAGAAGTCCGTCGTATTGGCCGCGTGGCTTTCGAAGCGGCGTGCAAGCGCGGCAAGCGACTGTGTTCAGTCGACAAAATGAACGTGCTGGAGACGACGCAACTTTGGCGCGATGTAATGAATGAACTGGCGCCCGAGTATCCGGAGGTGACGCTGACGCACATGCTGGTCGACAATTGCGCCATGCAATTGGTGCGTGCGCCGAAGCAGTTTGATGTGATCGTCACCGGCAATATGTTCGGTGACATTCTGTCGGATGAAGCGTCGATGTTGACGGGTTCCATCGGTATGTTGCCTTCGGCTTCGCTGGATGCGAACAATAAAGGGTTGTACGAACCGAGTCACGGCTCGGCGCCCGATATTGCGGGCAAAAACCTCGCCAATCCACTGGCGACAATTCTGTCGGCGGCGATGATGCTGCGTTATACCTTCGCTCTGGAAGAGGCTGCCCAACGTGTCGAAACGGCAGTCAAAAAAGTGTTGGCGCAAGGCTATCGTACAAGCGATATCTATGAACCGGGAACCCAAAAGTTGGGCACAAGGGAAATGGGTGAGGCAGTGTTGAAAAATCTGTAAGAAACGCGATGAGGCAATCCGGATTTGCTTGTATTTTGATTTTTTGTTTTTACGATTTCTACGATTTTTAGGTTAAGGAATGGCAATGAAAAAAGTCGGTCTGGTTGGGTGGCGCGGCATGGTGGGATCGGTGCTGATGCAGCGCATGGTGGAAGAGGGTGATTTTGCCCATATTGACCCAGTGTATTTTTCAACTTCTTCGGCAGGCAGCAAGGCCCCATCGCTGGGCGGTAAGGATGGTGGTGTGTTGCAAGATGCAATGTCCGTTGAAACGCTCAAAAAAATGGACATTATTGTTACCTGCCAAGGCGGCGATTACACCAAGGAGATCTTTCCAAAGCTCAGGGCAGCGGGCTGGAATGGTCACTGGATCGATGCGGCATCGACACTGCGTATGGACAAGGAGGCAGTGATTGTCCTTGACCCAGTCAATTTACACGTCATCAAAGATGCGCTGGCTAAAGGGGGGAAGAACTGGATTGGTGGTAATTGTACGGTTTCGCTGATGCTGATGGGCTTGGGAGGATTGTTCCGCCAAGGCCTCATCGAATGGGTGTCGGCAATGACCTATCAGGCAGCCTCCGGCGCGGGCGCGCAAAATATGCGCGAGCTGCTCGAACAGATGGGGGCGCTGCATGAGGCAGTCAAAACGGAGTTGTCCAATCCTGCTTCGGCGATTCTTGATATTGATCGCAAGGTGGCTGAAACGATGCACTCCCCCACTTTCCCAACCAAAAATTTCCGCAATACGGCATTGGCTGGCAGCCTGATTCCCTGGATCGACGTAGCTTACGAACATGGACAGTCGAAAGAAGAGTGGAAGGGTGGTGCCGAATGCAACAAGATTCTTGGACTGCCACCGTTCCGTTCGCCCGGCAGCATTCCGGTGGATGGGCTATGCGTGCGTATTGGTGCAATGCGTTGCCATTCGCAGGGGCTAACGATCAAACTCAAAAATGATGCGCCAGTCGATGAACTTGCTGACATCATTGCCAAAAGCAATCAATGGGCCAAGGTTGTCCCCAACGAGCGCGAACTGAGCGAACGCGAACTGACACCTGCCGCCGTGACGGGCACGTTGACCGTGCCGGTCGGCCGTTTGCACAAGCTGGCGATGGGGCCGGAATACCTTGGGGCTTTTACGGTGGGCGACCAATTGCTCTGGGGGGCCTCCGAACCTTTACGCCGAATGCTGCGCATCTTGCTCGACTGAAACCTGCCCGATTCAATGCCGTTGTGTTGTCGATATGACAAAATCGGGGCTTATGCCCTGATTTTTTTACAACGTTCTTAAGTTTAGAAGCATGTTTAGCTTGCATGCCTAACTCCATGATGTTAATTTAATATTTCCAATAAAAGAAGTTCAGGGTGTGCCGTGAAAAATAATTCTTGTGGATTTACTAAGCCCTTAGGCTTGCGTGTGTCGGTTGCCGCTGTTGCGTCCAGCTTGGCGTTTTTGGCAATTCCGGGACAAGTTTCTGCTGCAGGACTGGGAAAAGTAGTCGTCTTTTCAGCGCTAGGACAGCCTCTGCGTGCGGAAATCGAAGTCAATGCAACGGCGGCAGAGTTGTCCGGCATGCGCGCGCAGCTGGCTTCGCAAGAGGCGTTTAAACAGGCGGGGCTCGACTACACGACATCGTTGCGCGGGATCACATTTACGCTCGACAGACGAGCCGGTAAAAAACCAGTGATCCGGGTTGCTTCGGATACACCGATTAGCGAACCATTGGTTGATGTGTTGGTTGAACTGAATTGGCCGACAGGTCGCTTGGTGCGTGAATATACGTTCTTGCTTGATCCGCCTGAGGTTGCACTTAAAAATACACGGGTTGCGACTGTGCCAGTCGTATCTGCAACATCCTCGCCAAGGCAGTCCACGGTAACTTCTTCTTCATCTTCCTCGATTTCGGAAGAGACTCGTGCGCGTGCCATGGCGGCAGTGCAAGGGCAAGGATATGCGCGCATTGCCAGCGGCAGTCAGGCGTCGGCGCCAGCAATGTCCGTCAAAACAAGGACAGCAAGCGCTCCTGCAGCCAATACTAGCGGTGCTGGCGGCGATACTTATGTCGTCAAACAGGGCGACACCCTCCACAAGATTGCTGGAGAGACTCGCCCAGATGGCGTGACATTGGAGCAAATGTTGATTGGTCTGTTGCGTGCCAACCAGCAGGCGTTTGGCGGTGGCAACATGAATCGTCTGAAGACAGGAAAAACTTTGACGATTCCTGACAAGGGTACTGTTGAATCGATTTCACCTAGAGAAGCAAGAAGAATCGTCGCTACACAGACGGCTGAATGGCATGCCTATCGCAGCAGGCTGGCGTCTATTGCGGCAAAATCACCTGCTGCGGATAGCGAGGCGCGTCAGGGCGTCGCCGGCAAGATTACGGCAAAAGTCGAAGATAGATTCCCAGAACCGGGAGAATCCGGGGATCAGGTCAAAGTATCCGGGTCTGGGGCCGGGAAGTCTGGTCGAGGTCAGACTGCCGGGAGAGAGGATGCCATTGCACGGGATAAAGCGCTCAAAGAGGCGAATGAACGTGTAGCAATGCTGGAGCAGAATGTTGCTAAATTGCAGCAATTGCTTGAACTGAAAGATCAAACACTTGCCGAGTTGCAGAAACAGGCCGATACAACTCAAGGAAAGAGTGCGGCACCCGCTTCTGAACCGACACGCCCGGCAGTTGTTGAGCCACCTAAACCCGCCCTTGAATCTTCCGCAGCTCCTACTTTGCTGGCCGCTGGCTCGGCGGAACCACCAATTGATGCTGCACAGTCGCCGACAACTCCAACAGTTCCGGCTAGTCAGCCAGAAACACAGGCACAAACAGCCGTCCCATCAGCAGAGGCTCAGCCTGCGGCAGAGGAGCCACCCGCGCCCAAGCGCCCGGTAACGCCATCTCAACCACCGGCACCGGAACCGGGTTTTTTTGAATCTTTGCTGGAAGATCCAATGCTTCTGGCTGGTGGTGGCGGGATCCTGGCATTGTTATTAGGGGGGTGGTTGTTTCTACGCTACCGGAAATCGAATAATTCCGGGCAGTCGTCGTTGGACCCTTTGAGTCTGTCGACCCCATCTGTCAGCGGCAGCAACCTGACGGCTAATTCTGTATTTCGTAACACCGGTGGGCAAAGTGTCGATACCTCGCATACTTCGCAAACTGATTTTAGCCAGGCCAGTCCTGGCAGTATCGACACCGAAGAAGTTGATCCGGTAGAGGAAGCCGATGTTTACATGGCTTATGGGCGTGATGCGCAGGCAGAGGAAATCCTTCTTGAAGCCAAGCGCAAAGAACCCTTTCCAACGGCCATCAATTTGAAGTTGCTGGAGATTTATGCCAATCGTAAAGATGCAAAACAGGTCGATGCGGTGGCGAAGGAATTATATGCCGCCACTGGCGGTAGAGGGGCGGATTGGGAGAAGGCGGTAACGATTGGTCAGCGCTTTGCACCGGAGAATCCGTTATTTGGGGGGGGGGCATCAAATTCCGCCGCGTCGATGGCATCAGGAGATCCCGTTACCGCTACGCCAAGAACCCCGCCGGCAGGGAACGCCTCATTGCAACAGGCTACGGCAGCAGCGGCCTCTTCGGTATCAAGTGGTAGTGCGAATATAAAATCCGAGGCATCGTCATCACTATTTGAAACGACGCTTGATATGAGCAGTCTGGACTTCGATCTTGGTGCAGGGAAGACGGATGCGGCCGGGCAAGCAGCAGCCTCTGCGACGAGAACGCAAGCTTTGGATTTCAGCCTGGATGCATCGCCTGCAACTGCATCGCAAACTCAGCCCCAGCATGCAGCGAAGGAATCATTATCGACATCTTCTGTACTTGACTTTAGTTTGCCTGAGTCAGGAACGGATCAGACACCTGCACCTAAAGCCGATGCGACGGCACCTCTGGCTAACGACCTTGAGTTTGATGTTGATCTAACGGCATCAACTTTCTTGGGCAACCAAATGCCACGACCGGATTCTAACGTTGCTTCCCGAGCTGCGTCACCCAAGACATCGCCGATCGACATGAGTTCGATAGACCTTAATCTTGAAGCGACACAGCCCGTTGCACGAGTCATGGGTGATGGGGCAACGCAATCGGCTGCAGTCGTCAATCCAGAGTCAGGCGTTGGGATGAATGAAGATGTGTCGACCAAGCTTGACTTAGCCAAAGCCTACGAAGAGATGGGTGATGTCGATGGTGCACGTGAATTACTGCGAGAAGTGGCCAAGGAGGGCAATTCCGAGCAGCGCGAGAAAGCCAATGAACTTTTGGCTCGACTCGGCAATTAATACCTCCGGCGAGAGGTAAAATACAGCCGCAATCCGTTTGGATTGCGGCTTTTTTCTTTGGGAAGCGCTGAAGATAAATAGGTCGAATACTAGACGAACCTAGACACTGTTATAGCCAGTGAAGTTAATTTTTCATATAAGACAGCGATCCAAAGACAGTATAAGAACTACGGCAAGGACAAACACATGCCATATGAAAAGGCCTAAAAACATAGTGCTTGACGACACTCAATGATGATGGGAACGGTAAACAAATTGCCGATACAAGAAATAGTCGAGGCACTCCGTTCACAATTTCTGCGCGGGTGTGATGTACATATTGCCTGTCGCGGCATTGCGGCATTAGCGGAGTGGGTGTCTTGTACCCATAAAAGCAGTCAAGCCCGGAGTATTTGCTTTGTCTTGCCGAAACTATTGCATACTGGTTGTACTACCTGCGGATCAATGCTTAGTCGATCCGTTTTTTCGGGTCTGACAGCGTATCGGAGCTGAAATCGGTATGCGGATTGCGCTTGGCATTGAATACGATGGCTCCGAGTTTCGGGGCTGGCAGACGCAGCCTGGTGGTGGCACCGTGCAGGATTCGTTAGAAACTGCGTTAACGCAGATTGCAGGTGTGCCGATTGGCGTCGTGTGCGCCGGTCGCACTGATGCTGGGGTTCATGCAATAGGGCAGGTCGTGCATTTCGATGCCCCGGTTGTACGACCGCTGACCGCTTGGGTGCGTGGCACCAATACTTTTTTGTCGCCTGCGGTTGCTGTGCGCTGGGCACAACCAGTCAGCGATGATTTTCACGCGCGCTTTTCCGCTACTGCACGACACTACCGTTACCTGTTGCTTAATCGCCCGCAACGGCCCGGCATCGAACATGGACGTATGGGTTGGTATCACCGTCCGCTCGATATCGAACGGATGCAACAGGCAGCTGCGCAGATTGTTGGAGAACACGATTTTTCTGCTTTTCGCGCCGCAGAGTGTCAGGCCAAGACGCCTATCAGGACGGTATATGCGGCCCAGGTCAGGCAATGTGGTGAATTATTCATTTTCGACTTCGAGGCCAATGCGTTTTTGCAGCACATGGTGCGTAATCTGGTCGGTAGTCTGGTCTTTATTGGTCAGGGCAAGCAGTCGACCGACTGGATGCTCGAATTATTGGCAACAAAAAATCGCCGCTTGGCTGCTCCGACGTTTGCAGCAGACGGCCTCTATCTTGTTGGCGTACGCTATGACGCACGTTGGGGAATTCCTGGAATGAAAGAATCAATGGCAGGAATGATGCTCGCATGGATAGGAGCATGAGGTCAATGACGCGCATCAAAATATGCGGACTGACACGCCCTCAGGATGTTGATGCTGCCGTGGCTGCCGGCGCTGACGCTGTTGGGCTGGTATTTTATCCAGCCAGCCCGCGCTGCATTGATCTGGCGCGGGCAATAGAACTTATCCGGCACGTACCGCCATTCGTCGATATCGTCGGCCTATTTGTTAACGCTGCACCGACGCAGGTGCGCGCAGTACTGGCCGCTATTCCTGTTCATTTACTGCAATTTCATGGCGATGAAGATGACGCCTATTGCCGCCAGTTCGGTCGCCCATTCCTTAAGGCGGTGCGTGTTTGTCCGGATATCGATTTGGCAGGTCAGATGGCAGCATTCCCTTCCGCCCAGGCGATCCTTCTCGATGCCTTCGTCGAAGGTTATGGTGGTGGCGGCCAAGCCTTTGATTGGACGCTGGTTCCGCATGAACTGCCTAAGCCAATCGTTCTTTCTGGTGGGCTTGATGCAAACAATGTCGGCGATGCCATTCGACGCGTGCATCCGGCCGCCGTAGATGTCTCTTCGGGCGTGGAATCGGGTAAGGGCATCAAAGATGTGGAAAAAATGCGCGCCTTTGTGATGGCTGTACACCGCGCCGATATGCAGTGATAGAATGCACACACCTCCTTGAAATTCAAAGCGCCTCTTTCCGGCGTTTCTTTTGAATATTCTTGGTGTTTGATACATCCCGGTTGCCTGATTATATTTTCATCATTATCTCGTCCTGACCCAAACGATGCGAAAAACTCCTGGCGGACGTACCCGTGACTGGTGGCGGCGATCCTACGCTGACCATACTTGGCGCTGAAAGCACGTTAAGCGCGTGTTGAACGCGCCATTGCAAGCCTGTCATTGACGGCGCAGCCCATTCTCAATTTTAGTTCCCCTTTTCTACGGGTTTGCGCCTTTTGTGCGACGTGTATTACGTCCCTGTCTTCAGGAGAACTCATGAACTCATCTTACGACTTACCGGATGCCAGCGGCCATTTTGGCCGCTACGGTGGCATTTTTGTTGCCGAGACACTGATTCCGGCGCTGGAAGAATTAAAAACCGCCTATTTTGCGGCGCAACGCGATCCGGCATTTGTTGCCGAATTCGAGCATGATCTCAAGCATTATGTCGGCCGTCCCAGTCCGATCTACCACGCAAAACGTCTGTCCGACGAGCTCGGTGGTGCCCAGATTTATCTCAAACGGGAGGACCTTAACCATACCGGCGCACACAAAGTGAATAACTGCGTCGGTCAGGCGCTACTGGCGCGGCGCATGGGAAAACGGCGTGTTATTGCCGAAACGGGTGCCGGACAGCACGGTGTCGCAACGGCGACGGTCGCGGCCCGCTATGGCATGGAATGTGTCATCTATATGGGAGCAGAGGATATTCGGCGGCAAGCGGCCAACATGTATCGCATGAAGCTGCTGGGTGCGAGCGTCGTACCGGTGGAGTCCGGCTCAAAAACACTCAAAGACGCGATGAACGAAGCAATGCGCGACTGGGCGAAAAACGTATCGACGACTTTCTATGTGATCGGTACCGTGGCCGGGCCGCATCCTTACCCAATGCTGGTGCGTAATTTTCAATCGGTTATCGGCCGTGAAGCCGTGGCCCAGATGCAGGAACAATGCGGCCGTCAGCCTGATGCCGTTATTGCCTGCGTTGGCGGTGGATCCAACGCAATGGGCATTTTTCATGACTACATCGAACGGCGCAGCGTGCGCCTGATCGGCGTTGAAGCGGCGGGCGAGGGCATCGCTACCGGCCGCCATGCTGCACCGCTGACGGCGAATGCTAGGGTTGGCGTGCTGCACGGCAACCGTACCTGCCTGATGCAGGACGAGAACGGCCAGATTATCGAAACGCATTCGATTTCTGCGGGACTCGATTATCCCGGCGTCGGGCCGGAACATGCATGGCTCAAGGACAGCGGGCGCGCAGAATATGTGGCGGTCACGGATGATGAGGCGCTGGCGGCTTTTCATGCACTTTGCCGGCTGGAAGGTATTATCCCGGCGCTTGAATCAAGCCATGCCGTTGCGCAAGCCATCAAGCTCGCGCCAACGCTAGGCAAGGATGCGATTTTGCTTGTCAATCTTTCTGGCCGCGGTGATAAGGACATGCATACTGTGGCCGAAAAATCCGGCATTGTGTTTTAAGGAGGTGCGCCATGTCCAAACTATCTGCAACGTTCGCTCGCCTGCAGGCACAAGGCCGCAAGGCGTTGATTCCTTTCATTACTGCCGGAGATCCCGATCCGGCGCTGACCGTACCGCTGATGCATGCGCTGGTCGAATCCGGCGCCGACATCATCGAACTGGGCGTGCCGTTTTCCGACCCGATGGCCGACGGCCCAACCATTCAGCGCGCCTCCGAGCGTGCGCTGGCCAAGGGTGTCAGCTTACGCGGCGTGCTTGACATGGTCGCCCAATTCCGCCAGCGCAACCGGGAAACCCCGGTGGTCCTGATGGGCTATGCCAATCCGTTCGAAACGATGGGTGTCGAAGCATTCGCTCTAGCGGCGCGTGCGGCGGATGTCGATGGCGTCATCGTTGTCGATTATCCGCCGGAAGAGGCAAGCGAATTTGTCCAGACGATGCAGGCCAATGCGATTGATCCGATCTTTTTGCTTGCACCAACATCGACACCAGAGCGCATCGCGCAGGTTGCCCACCTGGCGCGCGGCTACATCTATTATGTTTCACTCACGGGGGTTACCGGCTCGACCGCGCTCGACGTACACGCCGTCGCGGCGCGCATTCCGGAAATCCGCGCTGTTACCGGAGTGCCGGTGGGGGTCGGTTTTGGCATCCGTGATGCGCAAACAGCAGGCGCAGTGGCTCAGGTAGCCGATGCTGTCATTGTGGGCAGTCGCATCATCGAAGAAATTGAACGCTCGACGCCGGATACCGTCATTGCCCGCATCGGTACGCTGGTGAGTGAATTGCGTCGGGGTGTGGACGCGGCAGTCTGATCATCGAAAGGACGGGGCATTAAAAAGCCAGGCAGGTACTTCTTTACAACCCATGCCGTGTGACAATGTGCTGACTCCAGTGCAGCCTGCTGCACTGGATGCTGAAGTATTTTGTCTGCTGCCGAAACACATTAGCCGCATTGCACACAGGAATAAAGCGCTTGATTAGCGAGCAATATTTATGGCCGGATCAATTGGCTAAAAGATAATCTCGGCGAGAGGCTGTTGAAACGGAGAAAGTCAATATCCTATGCGTTCATCCATAAAACCCGATTCTTTGCCGGATTGGCTGGCATATCTTGAACGCCTGCATCCGAAGGGGCAAGCCGGCATCGAGCTGGGATTGACGCGCATCATGCGCGTCAAGGTGGCGTTGGCGCAGGTGCAGCATTGCCCGCTGATTATCGTGGGGGGCACAAATGGCAAGGGTTCGACCTGTGCGTATCTGGAGTCGATTTATCGTGCCTCGGGCTACCGGACAGGCTGTTATACCTCGCCGCATCTGCTGGCATACAACGAGCGTGTGCGCATCGATGGCGTACCTGTAGCGGATGCGGATTTATGCGCCGCGTTTGCGCGCGTCGAGGCGGCGCGGCAACGGGCCGGCAACGTAATGCTGACCTATTTTGAATTTGGCACGCTGGCGGCGTGGGAGATTTTTGCCGCCCGGCGGGTTGAAGCGGCGATTCTTGAAGTAGGGCTGGGTGGGCGTCTCGATGCCGTCAATATCTACACGCCGGATTGCGCCATCGTGACCGGTATTGCGCTGGATCATACCGATTGGCTGGGCGCAACGCGTGAAGCGATTGGTTTCGAGAAGGCAGGAATCTTCCGCGCTGGGCGGCCGGCAATCTGTGCCGACGCCGAACCCCCGCAATCCCTGTGCAATCATGCAGCCACGCTGGGCGCCGACTTACGGCTGATTGGCCGGGATTTTTCCTTCCGCCGCGCCAATGCGGACTGGATGTTTGTTTCTAGTGAAGAGGCGGTCGAGCATTTGCCTTTTCCTGTCCTGCGCGGTGATTTCCAGTTGCGCAACGCAGCGGCGGCGCTGGCGGCAGTGCAATGTTTGCAAAAACGTTTGCCGACGACGCTTGCAGCCCTTGCGCAAGGGATTTGCAATGCGCGTGTACGCGGGCGTTTTGAGCGCGTGCAGGAGAAGCCAGCGATTATTCTCGACGTGGCGCACAATCCCCAGGCTATCGGCGAATTGGCGCGCAATCTTGACGAGATGCCGGTCGCGGGAAAAACGCTAGCCGTTGTTGGTATGCTGACGGACAAGGATATTGCCGGCGCACTTGCGGCGTTGGACGGGAAGGTTGACGTCTGGCTGCTGACAAGCCTGCCGGAAACGCCGCGCGGCGCCCTTGCCAGTACGATACGCGACGCCGTCATCGGGCTGGGGGGGCAAGTTGAACTGTTTCCTGCGCCGGCGGCGGCATTTGCCTGTGCGGCCGGCCTGGCAGGGGAAAATGATAGAATTATCATCTGTGGGTCGTTTTACACAGTGGCGGCAGCGATACGCGCCTTGGACAGTTCTGCCGGCCGTGCGGAATGCCTGCTTCACGCTTAGTCTTAGTAATTCCGTCAACTTTTCGCACTGATAATGCCAAACACCCAATCCTCAGATGATGATCTGCTATTGAAAAGAAGGGCACGCCGCCGTTTGCTTGGCGCAGCAGCTTTCGCGGGTTTCGCTGCTGTCGTGTTACCGATGGTGATGGACAAAGAACCAAAACAGCAGGTGCAGGACATCCAGATTCGTATTCCCGGGCAGGATCAGACGACCTTTACGCCCCGGATCGAGCGCCAGATCAAGGTGCAGCCACCGAAGAAATCGGGCGAAGGACCGACAGAAGAAAGCGCTGACAAGGATATCGTGCAGCCGGCGGAAATACCTTCGGAACACACGGCGGATAACGTGAATAACGCAGCCGCAAAGGTTACGGAGAAGGCGGCAAATCACGCGACTACTCAAAAAACGCCAAAAACGGAAAAAATTGTCGAGCAAAAGATTGATAAGCCAGAAAAACGGGAAAAGCTGAATAAAACACCGGATAAAGCATCAGATAAAACACCAGATAAATCTGCAAAAACAGCTGAGAAGAAACCGGAAAAGACGCCGGAAAAAACGGCCGAGAAGCCTGCTGAAAGTACTGCGGAAAAAAATGGCGCCAAAGCACAGAACACCGATGCGGAACACACGGCAAAACGCACGCGCGCCGAAGAAGCCCGTCGTGCCGCCGCCGCGCTTGCTGGCAAAGATGTAGATACCGCAGGGAAAGCGAAAGAAGCAAAGGGAAAAACCAGCGCCGAGGCTGAAAAACCCGCCAAAAGCAGCGAGCATTACGTCATTCTGATCGGTACCTTCTCTAATACGGATAACGTCAAGCAGTTGCAGGAAAAACTTGGTGGACAGGGCATCCGGGTTTTTACTGAACCGATCGAATCCGGCAAGAAAACGCGGGTACGCGCCGGCCCCTTCGCCAGCCGTGATGCTGCCGAAAAAGCTGCGCAAAAAATGAAACAGATCGGCGTCAATGGGGTAATCACCGGAAAACCATGACTTATTTCGATTATTTTGTTATTGCCGTCCTCGTCATCTCGTTGCTGCTTGGGCTGTGGCGCGGCATGATCGGAGAGATCATCGCGCTGACCGCCTGGGTGTTGGCCTTCATCGCGGCGCGTGAGTGGGGTGAAGAAGCGGCAAGCATGTTCCTGGCGCGTATTACTGATCCGACGGTGCGTCTGCTCGTTGCCTGGACGTTAATCTTTATTGCCGTGCTTGCCCTGATGGCGCTGTTGCGCCTGCTGTTGCGCAGCCTGCTCAAGGCACTGGGGATGACCATTACCGACCGCCTGCTCGGCCTGTTTTTCGGCCTGGCGCGCGGCGTTCTGATTCTTCTGATTCTGGTGGCGGCAGGCGGCATGACACCGCTACCGCAAGAGCAATGGTGGCGCGAGGCGCAGTGTGCGCCGCCACTGGAAACAGCGGTACTCGCTGGACGGCCCTGGTTGCCGCCGGATGTTGCCGGACAAATTCGTTTTAGGTAGGGGTTTGATATGTGCGGCATTCTTGGCGTCATGGCAACGACACCGGTCAATCAGCTTCTTTATGATGGCCTGATGGTTTTGCAACATCGCGGACAGGATGCGGCGGGTATTACCACGGCCGATGGCGGCGCCTTTTATATGCATAAGGCGCCCGGACTGGTGCGTGATGTGTTTCGCACGCGCAATATGCGTGCCCTGCCGGGCCGGATGGGCATCGCTCATTGCCGCTATCCGACAGCCGGTTCGGCGCTGGATTCAGCCGAATCCCAGCCTTTTTACGTAAATTCACCTTTTGGCCTGGTGCTGGCGCATAACGGCAACCTGACCAACACGCAGCAATTGCAGAAGGAAATGTTCCTTCAGGATTTGCGTCACATCAATACCAATTCCGATTCGGAAGTGCTGCTGAACGTACTGGCGCACGAACTGCAGGCAGCTGCTACCGGCTACCAACTTGATCCGGAAACCATCTTTAGTGCGGTAGCCGGTGTTCATCGCCGTTGCAGGGGGGCGTATGCCGTCGTTGTTATGATCGCCGGTTACGGTTTGCTGGCTTTCCGCGATCCTTTCGGCATTCGCCCACTGGTCATTGGTGAAAATGATGCACCAGAAGGCAAGGAGTATCTCGTGGCTTCGGAGTCGGTTGCGCTCGACACACTGGGTTTCCGTGTCATGCGTGACGTAGCGCCGGGCGAAGCGATTTTTATCGACATGGCGCACCGGCTCTATACGCGCCAATGTGCGGACAACCCCGTACTTTCGCCCTGCATTTTTGAATATGTTTATCTGGCGCGTCCCGATTCTGTGATCGACGGTGTCTCGGTATACGAAACGCGCCTGCATATGGGCGAGCATCTGGCCGAACGCGTTGCCGCCGAAATCCCGGTCGAAGAAATCGATGTCGTTATTCCCATTCCCGATTCAAGCCGGCCATCAGCGATGCAACTGGCGCAGAAACTTGGGCTGCCCTATCGGGAGGGCTTTGTTAAAAACCGCTATATCGGCCGTACTTTCATCATGCCCGGCCAATCGGTACGTAAAAAATCGGTGCGCCAAAAACTCAATACCGTCGCCCAGGAATTCAAAAACAAGCGCGTGCTGCTTGTCGATGATTCCATCGTGCGCGGGACGACCAGCGGCGAAATCGTTGAAATGGCGCGCCTGGCCGGTGCGCTCAAAGTCTATTTTGCCTCGGCAGCGCCCCCTGTGCGGTTCCCCAACGTTTACGGCATCGATATGCCGACGCGCAGCGAACTGATCGCTACCGGGCGCAGCAGGGAAGAAATTTGCCGCACAATTGGTGCGGATGCGCTGGTCTATCAGGATCTGGAAGCACTCAAGGCTTCTGTGCGTGAACTGAATCCGGCGCTCATCAACTTTGACGCCTCCTGCTTCAATGGTGAGTACGTGACCGGCGACGTGACGCCCGAATACCTGGATACCCTCGAGCAGGTACGGGACGAAAAACTGGCAGAAAAAGGCGCCGGCGGACGGAACGGTAAAACGCTGCTGGATATTAATTCCGGCTCGGTTCCCGAATAGCGCCTGATTGTGGGTCAGATTGTGGCTATATCGTCGGTAAACTTTAATGCCCGCCTTAGCGCAATTAGTGATTGCGGATTTAAATACGGCGTCAACCAGAACGACAGCTTGGCTTTTTACAGAAGCAGAAATCGCGGTGTAATGGACAAAATAGGTGTTAAAAATCGCTGTATTCCTTACGCTGCAAGGCTTTATAAGAGGTCAAAACCTTTGAGCACAAAAAATGCCTTTTTTGCGGCTCAAAACAGGTCAGGAAAGATGGCACCCAAAGTGGCAAACAACGCTACAGATGCCTGTCCTGTCACAAGCGTTTCAGCGGTGGGAAAAAGCTAAACCCCAACACCCTTTGGCAGCGCTACAGCGAGGGCAAGCAAAGTGCCGCACAGCTTGCCGCGCAGTACGGATGCAGCCTCAAAACCATCCGTCGTCACCTTGCCAAAGCCGCTACACAGGCCGATTGCACGCTGCCACAGGCACCCGTGAACCTCATCATGGACACCACCTATTTCGGCCGAAAATGGGGCGTCATGGTTCTCTACGACGCTCGCAGCAAGCGCGCCTTGACGGTCGTGGCAGTTGAGCGGGAAACCAACGCGCCCTACACGCAGGAAGTCGCTGCGTTGCAAGAAAAAAGGGGGGGGGATACAAAGCATTATCTGCGATGGCAAAAGCGGCTTGCTAGGCTCCTTCCCGGATATACCCGTGCAAATGTGCCAGTTTCACCAAATCAAAATCGTCGTGCGCCACCTGACCAGAAGGCCTAAAAGCCCGGCAGCACAGGCGCTGCGTGCCCTGTCACTGACCCTGACGGAGACCACTCAGGCGGCGTTTGAAGCGGCGCTCAAGCGCTGGTACGAGCAGTACGCCGCCTTCCTGAACGAACGCAGCGTGAACGAGAAAACAGGCCGCTCACACTACACGCATAAGCGTCTGCGCGCCGCGTACAACAGCCTGAAACGGCATCTGCCATGCTTGTTTACCTACGAGCGTTTTTCCAGGCTAGGCATCCCGAATACGACCAATCTGCTGGAAGGGAAATTCAGCGAAATGAAGCAGCTTTTGCGGTGTCATCGGGGTTTGAAAAAGGAGAATAAGTTGCGGTTTATAAAACATTATTTCGCAAAGGATCCGTCCTAAAAACACCTATTTTGTCTATTAGAGCGTTACGTCTCGAAAAAAACACCTTTTTTGTCCATTACGCCGAAATCGCCAAATTAGCTGCTCCAAATTTATGAGCGAGCGAACTGACCCCGCTTATCAATGTGTCTGATGCGCTGAAACTCGGAAACTACAACGGGTAGGGCCGATCGTTGTTTATCCGATGATCAACCGATTCTGAACCAGTTTTCCGGCGGCTTGCAGGCGTGGCAGGAGAGGGAATAGGTCGATACCCGCGTCGGTTTTTAGCTGCCGGGCGCGTTCTGCCATTTCAGTCAAATGGACATCGACACCTTCTGTGCCTGTACCGAAGGCGATGGTGTTGCCGCTGTCACAGGATGGGAAAACAAGGGCGCGTCCGTCAAAAGCTTCCGCAATGCGCTGCGTACTGGCGGCAAACCCCCGGCTGCGCCCCAGCAAATTGACCGACATTAATCCCTGCGCCGTCAGTCGTGCACGGCAGCTTTGATAGAAGGGCAGGGTATCCAGGATGCCCGCGCGACCGTGTTTGTCGAAGCCATCAACAAAAATGGCGTCGAACGCGGGACCGGGTTGCCGCATGTAATCAGCGCCATCCCCGATGACGATGCGCAGACGCTGAGGATCGTCGGGCAATTTGAAATGCAGTTTGGCAATGATTTCGATCTGCGGATCGATCTCGACAACCGTAATGCGCGTCTCTGGCAACTGGCGGTAGATAAATTTAGCCAGCGAGCCGGCGCCCAGGCCAACGATCAGCACTTCGCGCGGCCACGGCGGTTCACGCAGTAACAGACAGGCCATCATGTCGCGGGTGTAAGCAAGCTCAAGTGCATCCGGTTTGCGGACGCGCATCGCGCCTTGAATCCATTCGGCGCTGAAATGCAGGTAACGCACGCCGGCTTTTTCACTGACTTCGATGGAAGTGGCCATAGGGAGAGTAGTAAATAGGGTTGAGGAAACGCTAATCGGAAATCAATAATCTGGAATCTTTAAAAGATTACCTGCGCTTCATAATACCGAAAGCCAGCCGCCATCGACGTAAATGATCTGGCCATTGACGTAGTTTGAAGCAGCGGAAGCCAGATAAACGGCGGTGCCGGCCAGTTCATCCGGTCTGCCCCAGCGGCCCGCCGGATTACTGCTTTTGACCCAGGCATCGAATTCCGGATTTTCGATCAGCGCCGTATTCATTTCGGTCAGGATATAACCGGGGCCAATGGCATTGGCTTGAATGTCGAATTGCGCCCATTCGGCGGCCATGGCCCGGGTGAGCAGTTTGATGCCGCCTTTGGCCGCGGTGTAAGGGGCGACCGTGGCGCGTGCGGCTTCACTGGTCAGGGAGCCGATGTTGATGATTTTGCCGCCGCGCCCGCGCGCGATCATGCGCCGTGCGGCTTGTCGCGCGACGATGAAGGCGCCGGTCAGATTGGTGTCGACGACGCGCCGCCAGTCTTCGACGGCGAGTTCAACCATCGGCTTGCGGAACTGGACGCCCGCATTGTTGATCAGGATGTCGACTTCGACGCCCTGTGCATCAAGTGCTTCAAATGCCTGAATCACCGAGGCTTCGTCGCTCACGTCGAAGACCGAGCCAAGCGCCGCGCATCCCTGCGCCGAGAGCCGGTCGACCGCCGCCGCGACGGCCGCTTCCCGACGTCCGTTGACGACGATTCGCGCGCCGGCGGCAGCCAGCCCGTCGGCCAGCGCCTGACCGATGCCGCGCACCGAGCCGGTAATCAGGGCGGTGCGGCCGGATAAATTGAATAATGAAGTATCGAGCGGTGCGGCCATGATGTTTTTCTCCATATTCTTGTCTGACAAACCGAAGGTAGCGCGGTTTCCTACGTATCCTCCAGAGCGGTTTGTGATGCGCCTCCATGAAAGCGCCAAATATTGCCTCTCCAGCGATGGCGCGCTATTGACAGCACGCTGCGGTCAAGTGCAGACTTGTGCGCGCCGCGCCGGGGGGTGGCGCGAGGCAATCATAGCAATATTCCCTTATTCGCGGAGTGCTGGTTCCGGCCTGCTGACACTGAAGACAAACACGAGGAATATATGAGCAACGGTTTAACTATTTCCAGTCAGGGTTCTCTTGACTTCGTTTCCCTTGGCGCCCTGATTCACCGGCTTGATACGGGCATCGTGCCCTTCCGGCGCGCCAGCCATTGCGAGATTCATGTCAGCGGTGGCGAATTTAACTGTGCCGCCAATCTGTCAACCTGTTTTGGCCTCAAGACCGGCATCGTGACGGCGATGGTGGATTATCCCGTCGGCGAGCTGATCGATAACGCCGTGCGCACGCTCGGTGTCAAACCGTTTTACAAGCGCTTCAAACACAATGGCGTCAACGGCCCGAATATGGCGACGGTCTATAGTGACCGCGGGCAGGGCGTGCGTCCGCCGATCGTGTTCTATAACCGCGCCAACGAGGCGGGCGGCATGCTCAAGGCCGGCGATTTTGATTGGAAAGAGATTTTTTCCGGGGGCGTGCGCTGGTTCCATAGCGGCGGTATTTTTTCCGCATTGTCGGAAACGACTCCGGAAGTCATCGTCGAAGGTATGCAGGCCGCTAAACAGGCGGGGGCGGTGGTGTCCTTCGATCTGAATTACCGTGCCAAATTGTGGAATATCGCCGGTGGCGAACGGCACGCCGTCGCAGTGCTCGATAAAATTCTCCGGCATGTCGATGTGCTGGTCGGCAATGAAGAAGATTTGCAGAAAAGCCTGGGTATTCCGGGGCCGGAGGTCGCGGCCAAATCGAGCCTTGATCCGGCAGCCTTCTTCAGCATGATCGACAAGGTACTCGCCAAGCATCCGCAGATTAAGGTGGTGGCAACGACTTTGCGCGAAGTTCTTTCAACTAACCGCCATCGCTGGAGCGCCGTCGCCTGGGTCGATGGCAGGACCTATACTGCGCCAACGGCCGAACTTGATGTCTATGACCGGATCGGTGGCGGTGACGGCTTTGCCTCCGGTTTCTTTTACGGCCTGCTGACGGGTGAAGCCCCTGAAGATGCGCTGCGGCTCGGTTGGGCGCACGGTGCATTGCTGACGACTTTCCCCGGAGATATTTCGATGGCCTCGCTCGACGAAGTGCGCGCCTTTGCCAAAGGCGGGTCAGCGCGTGTGCAGCGCTGAGATTTTTAGCGGTTTTTAGTTTTTTGCCCTGGTTGTTGCGGAGTATTACGATGCGGAAAATCAGAACGGCCATCATCGGTTGTGGCAAGGTCAGCGATCTGCATGCTGCGGCACTCAAACATTTACCCGAAGCGGAATTCGTCGCCATCTACAGCCGTAGCGCGGAAAAGGCAAAGCAGTACGGCGAGAAATACGGCGTCGAGGGCTTTTGCGATATCGGAAAAATGGTCGCCACGGCGGGTGTCGAAGCAGCAATCATATGTACGCCACATCCGGCGCACTGTGATGCCGCCGTCGCCGCGATCGAAGCGGGTGCGCATGTGTTGGTCGAAAAACCGTTGGCAGCTACGCTGAAGGACTGCGACGATATTCTGAATGCGGCAAAACAGGCGGGCGTCAAGGTCGGGACAGTCTGCCAGAGACGCTTTTACGCGCCGTCGCAGCGAATGCGGCGCGCCATCGACAGCGGCAAAATTGGGCGTCCAGCACTGGGTACGGTGCTGATGCTTGGCTGGCGCGACCGCAAGTATTATGAAAGCGATGCCTGGCGCGGCAAGTGGCGTTCGGAGGGCGGCGGCGTACTGGTCAACCAGGCGCCGCATCAACTCGATCTGCTGCAATGGTTCATGGGGCCGATTGATGAGTTGTTCGGCGTCTGGTCAAACATCAACCATCCGTATATTGAGGTAGAAGATACGGCGGTGGCTGTTATCCGTTTCCGCAGTGGCGCACTCGGCAATATTGTCGTCAGCAACGCGCAGAAACCGGGCATTTACGGCAAAGTGCATGTCCATGGCGATAACGGCGCTTCAGTAGGTGTGCAGACCGACGGCGGTGCGATGTTCATCGCTGGCATGTCCTCCGTAACCGAACCGCCCATCAATGATTTGTGGACGGTGCCCGGTGAGGCGGCAATGCTTGCACAGTGGCAAAAGGAGGACAGCGATCTGTTCAACAGCCACGAGGATTCGATGGAGTATTACTTCCGCCAGCAAATTGCCGATTTTCTGGGCGCGGTGGCGGGAGGGCGCGAGCCCTTGGTTACGGGGGAAGACGGCCGCAAAACGGTAGAAATTTTCACGGCGATTTATCGTTCGCAGAAGAGCGGCAAGCCGATCAAATTTCCGTTGGCGCCGGATGCTTCCGATCTGGATTATGAAACCTACGCATCGATGCCGATGCACTGAGGCGGGCGAGGGCGAAATAGATACGAAAAGAATATGAACAGCGCAAAAAATCAGAGGGAAGGAAAACAGTTGTGAAAGCATTGGTGTTGAAGGCGTACAAGCAGTTTTCTTACGAGGACGTGCCTGAACCTGAGATCGGTGCGGAAGATGTTCTGATCCGCGTTAAGGCGTGCGGCATTTGTGGCAGCGATGTCCATGGGATGGATGGCAGCACGGGCCGCCGGATTCCGCCGATTATCATGGGGCATGAGGCCGCGGGCGTAATCGAGCGGGTTGGTGGCAGCGTCAGCGAATGGCGCGTGGGCGACCGGGTCACGTTCGATTCGACCATCGTGATGCGGTCGGACTTTTATTCGCAGAAGGGACTGTTCAACCTGAGCGACTATCGCAAGGTGCTCGGTGTCTCTTGCGGCGAATATCGCCAACATGGCGCTTTTGCCGAGTTCGTCGCAGTGCCGCAGTCGATTCTTTACCGCTTGCCGGATTCGCTCAGCTTTGAACGCGCAGCCATGACCGAGCCGGTTTCGGTTGCTTTCCACGCAGTCAACCTGATGACGAATGAGCTTAACGACAGCGCGATCGTCGTCGGTTGCGGCATGATCGGCTTATTCGTTGTGCAGGCGCTGCGCATCAAGGGGTATGGCAAAATTATCGCCGTCGATCTGGACGCATCGAAGCTCGATACGGCGATGGAATTTGGCGCCGATCATGCGCTCAAGGCGGATGCGCCCGATGTCGTCGATCAGATTCATGCACTAACGCACGGGCGCGGTGCGGATGCCGCAGTCGAGGCCGTCGGCATTACGCCAACCATTGATTTGGCGATCAAGGCGGTGCGCAAGGGAGGCAAAGTCGCCCTGGTCGGCAACCTGTCGCCCAAGGTCGAACTGCCTTTGCAGGCGGTGGTCACGCGGCAGATTACGCTCTACGGTTCATGCGCTTCCGCCGGTGAATATCCGGCCTGCCTCGATATGATCGCCAATGGCCGTGTCAGGGTGGATGAAATGATTTCCGCGGTTGTCCCGCTGGCTGATGCGGCGATATGGTTCGAGCGCTTGTACAAGGGCGAACCCGGCTTGAAAAAAGTCATCGTGACGCCCTGATTTTGCACTCTGCGGCGGCCGCATGCCGGTCATGCAGCCGCTGTGGATTTCCGATTTTCTGTTTACGCTGAATATCGGGTATCGTTGCAGTTCTCTGGTTTCGTGCGGAACAGATTTTTTGGCAGAGCGGCGCAAGCTGTTCTTATACTTCGAGGAGGAAGCATGAATAAAACGTTTTTCAGAAAATTTGCACTAACCGCCGTATTGGGCGTTTTTGCGAGCAGCAGCGCGCTGGCTGCTGTGACCGGAAAAGTCGGACACGCCATGCCGGAGGAGCATCCACAAGCCGTTGCGATGAACAAGTTTGCCGAACTGGCGGCAAAATACACCAATAACAACGTGAAATTGAAAGTTTTTCATAGCTCCGTTCTGGGCAGTGACGAAAAGATGCTGCAAGCGGTTCAGGCGGGCACACAGGAATTTTATATCGGTACGCTGGCGCCTTTCTCGGCCAAGGTCAAGGAAGTGCAGGTGTGGGATTTACCGTTCCTGTTTGCCAATACCAAGCAGGTGTATACCGTGCTTGATGGCGCCGCATCCAAGAAGATTTTCACCAAGCTCGAACCGATCGGCGTGCATGGTCTGATGTGGACGGGAATGGGCTTTCGCAACCTTTCCAACAGTAAGCATCCTGTTACCAAACTTGAAGACATTGCTGGTCTGAAGCTGCGTGTCATGGCGAATCCTGTCGCGATGGAAACCTGGAAGACACTGGGCGCTAACGCGGTTCCAATGGCCTTTGCCGAAGTCTTTACGGCGCTGGAAATCAAGGCGATTGACGGTCAGGAAAACCCGCTTGTGCATATGTATACCAACAAGATGCAGGAAGTGCAGAAATATATTTCCTTAACCAATCACGTCTACACGCCGGTTGCGCTGATCGCTTCCAAGAAATTCTGGGACAAACTGAGCGCTGCTGACAAGGAAGGGGTGCAGAAGGCAGCCGAAGAGGCCAAGATCCTCCAGCGTCAATTGCTCGATCAGGGCGACAAGGATGTGATCGAAAAATTCCGCAAGGTGGGTGTCCAGGTGGATGAAGTTTCTGCGGCAGAGCTGGCCAAGATTCAGGAAAAAGTCAAGCCGGTCATTACCAAGTTCACGCCGCAAATCGGCGAAGAATTCCTGAAGGAATTTCAGGCGGAAATCGCCGCTGTCGCAAAATAAGCGGTGAATTGATGTCGTAAGAGCGGCGGCCGAAATAGCGTGAGGAACTCCTCTCGAAATTTTCGGCGCCGCCCGCTCATGCGGGGCAGTAACGTTACTGAGTGCACCGACCGCCGTAAAATCAATGAGAAAGTGATACGGTTTGGAACAAGTGGGACAAGAAAAAGGCGGCAAAGCGTATCGTTATGCAAGGCGCAAATGGCACATGTGGCACATGTCTGGTACATGTCTTTGCGGTTGAACGGTACGAGTATTTTTCATTGATTTTACGTACGGTATCTTGCCAAGGCTGGCCGTGTGATGCACCAAGAGGGGTAAGGAGTCGGAAGGATGGAAAATCTGGAGCGAGTTAAAGCCGGTTTTTACCGTCTGCTGGAAATCATTATGGTCATCACCATGATCGTGATGTTTGTGCTGGTTTTCATCAACGTCATGTTGCGGATGATTTTTAACACCGGTATCGATTTTGCCGAAGAGTTGCCGCGCTTTGCCTTTATCTGGATGACCTTCATTGGCGCAATCATCGGCATGCACAAACATACCCATCTCGGCGTAGATATGCTGGTGGCAGCCTTGCCTGTGCTGGGGCGCAAGATCTGCTGGGGCATCAGCCAGGTCATCATGACCGTTTGCAGCCTCTACATGTTATATGGCACCTGGTTGCAGCATGAAATCATCGCTTCCAATGCCTCGGCCGTCATGCAGATGAGCATGCTCTGGGTGTACGGCGTGAGTTACCTGACTGGCACCGCCATCACCATAATCTGCCTTTCCAACCTCGTTCGCCTTTTCCTTGGGCAAGTCGACGAAAGTGAGCTGGTCGATGTGCAGGAAGAGGGCATGGAGGACGCGCATGAAGCGCAGAGGGAAATTAAAGAGCAGATGCATCGTGAAGGGGGACAGCCATGATCGTCTTTATCTTCATCGTCTCGCTGCTCGGACTCATGGCGCTCGGCATGCCGATTGCCTTCGCGCTGGTCGGCTGCGGCCTGTGCATGATGTATTACATGGGGATGACCGATCCGCAGATCGTCATCCAGAACATGTGGGACGGCGCTAACAGCTTCCCGCTACTGGCTGTTCCTTTCTTTATGCTGGCCGGCGAGTTTATGAACGCAGGCGGCATGACGCGACGCATCATTGCGATGGCCATGGCCTGGGTTGGCCATATCCGCGGTGGGTTAGGCTACGTCGCCGTCATGGCAGCGGTCGCCATGGCAGCGCTTTCCGGTTCGGCTGTCGCCGATACGGCGGCGCTGGCAGCAGTGCTGGTGCCGCTGATGCGCAATGCCGGCTATAACATCAGCCGCTCTTGCGGCCTGATTTCCTGCGGCGGCCTGATCGCGCCGATCATTCCGCCCTCGATCGGCTTCATCCTGTACGGCGTTACGGGCAACGTATCGATTACCAAGCTGTTCATCGCCGGTATCGTTCCCGGCGTCCTGATGGGTGCTTCGATCATGCTCGCTTGGTACTGGTGCACGAAAAACGACCCGATGCGGATCGAACCCAAAATGAGCATGCGCCTGCGTTTGCAGGAAACGCGCAGGGCCGCCTGGGCATTGGTGCTCCCCGTTGTTGTCGTGGGCGGCCTGAAAATCGGCGTATTCACGCCGACTGAAGCTGCGGTCATCGCGGCATTTTATTCATTGGTTGTCGGCCTGTTCATCTACCGCGAGATCAAGCTCTCACAATTATTCGGATTGTTCCTCAAAGCCTCGGAAACGACGGCGGTCATCATGTTCCTCGTCTCGGCGGCCGGCGTATCGGCCTGGCTGATCACGGCAGCCGATATTCCGGGGCAACTCGCCCAGATGGTCGAGCCGTTCATGGGTAACAAGATGCTGCTGACCTTCATCCTGATGGTGCTGGTCATGCTCGTCGGCACGGCGCTGGACATGACGCCGACAATCCTGATCATGACGCCGGTACTCATGCCCGTGCTCAGGCAAGCTGGAATTGATCCAGTCTATTTTGGCGTATTGTTCATGATCAACAACGCTATCGGACTGGTGACACCGCCGGTGGGGACTGTGCTCAACGTCGTTTGTGGCGTAGCGCGCGTGTCGATGAGCAGCGCCATTTCAGGCGTCATTCCTTTCATGATCGCCCAGTTTGCCGTCATGTTCCTGCTTGTTTTCTTTCCTGACATCGTTATGCTGCCGCTCCAGTGGATGACACGCTGAAGGCAGAGACAACTCCCAACCCCGCGCCGCAGCCGGCTGGGCATCATTGCCGCACTCCTTGCGGAATGTGAGATATAGGAAGGGTGCCCGGGAAGCCCTTGTAGATAGGGCGTTTCCGGGCAGGCACCGCTGGAACCCGCGTGGATAAAGGGTCTCCGGGCAGGGCGCCCGGAGATGCCTTATTTACAAGGGTTTCAGAGCTCTCTCCCCGGAGAAGCCCTAAATACGTGGGCTTCCGGGCAGTGGATTTTGGAAGCCTGCTGTCCATCAAGCCTAAAACGGTGCCCGGCCAGTGCCTCCATATTCCTGCCGCCCACCAACAATCCACCGCTGGAGCCCGCGTAAACAGGGCGTTTCCCGGCAGTCGCCGCTGAAACCCGCATGGATAAAGGGTCTCCGGGCAGGGTATTCTGAGATGCCTTATTTACAAGGGTTTTAGAGCACCCTCCCCGGAGAAGCCCTAAATACGCGGGCTTCCGGGCAGGGGGCGGTGAGTCAGTAGTTAGCCGGCAGCCGATCGGTAATCTGGCGGATTGCCCGAGTTTCAGTAGCGCCCTTTAGTAGCGTGCATTGCCCGGCGTTCTGGGGAAGGGGATCACATCGCGGACATTGGCAAGCCCCGTGAGATAGGAAATTGTCCGTTCAAAGCCGAGGCCAAAGCCAGCGTGCGGTACTGTCCCATAGCGGCGCAGGTCGCGATACCAGGCGTAATGCGTCGGATCGAGGCCGGTTTCGGCGATGCGCGCATCAAGAATATCCAGACGTTCTTCGCGTTGTGAGCCGCCGATAATTTCGCCGATACCGGGTGCCAGCACATCCATTGCCGCCACGGTTCTGCCATCGTCGTTAAGGCGCATATAAAACGCCTTGATCTTTTTCGGATAGTTCATAAGCACCAGCGGCCCTTTGACGTACTTTTCGGCCAGATAGCGCTCATGCTCGCTTTGCAGATCGGCGCCCCAATAAACGGGATACGTAAAACCCACGTTTGCCGATTCGAGGATCTTGATCGCTTCACCATAGTCCATGCGCACAAAGTCGCTGTCGATCATGCCTTGCAGCTTGGCGATGATGCCTTTCTCGACGCGGTCGTCAAAGAAGGCCATGTCATCGGCACGCACGTCAAGCACCGTTTTGAATATATATTTAAGCAGCGCCTCAGCCAACGCGGCATTGTCGTCGAGATTGGCGAAGGCGATTTCCGGCTCGATCATCCAGAATTCAGCAAGGTGCCGGCTGGTGTTCGAATTCTCGGCACGAAAGGTTGGGCCGAAGGTATACACCTTTGACATCGCCATGCAGTAGGCTTCGACGTTCAACTGACCAGAGACCGTGAGATAGGCTTCACGCCCGAAAAAATCCTTGGAAAAATCGACTTTCCCTTCGGCCGTGTACGGCAAATTCATCATATCCAGCGTCGACACACGGAACAACTCGCCCGCACCCTCAGCGTCAGAGGCGGTGATGATCGGTGTATTGACCCAGAAAAAGCCATTTTCGTCGAAAAAGCGATGGATGGCCTGAGCGATCGTATGTCGCACGCGCGTTGCTGCGCCGATGACGTTGGTGCGCGGTCTTAGATGGGCAACCTCGCGCAGGTATTCCATCGTATGGGGCTTGGGCTGAATCGGGTAAGCGTCCGGATCGTCGACCCAGCCGACGACCTTGATTGCCGTCGCCTGCATCTCGAAGGCCTGTCCTTCAGCGGGTGAGGGCACGATCATCCCCGTTGCCTCGATGGCGCAGCCCGTCGTCAGATGACTGATTTCATCCGCATAATTTTCCAGACTTTCCGGCGCAACGATCTGCATCGGGCGAAAACAGGAGCCGTCCGAAAGCGCGATAAAAGAAATGCCCGCTTTGGAGGCGCGCCGAGTGCGCACCCAGCCTTTGACGACGACAGGTTGATTGGCAGGCGCCTTGCCATCGAGAATTTGTCTGACGCTAAAGGTTTGCATGGCACCTTCTTATTCCGGACGCATCTGCGGGAAGAGAATCACATCACGGATGTTTGCCGAATCGGTCAGCAGCATCACCAGGCGGTCGATGCCAATGCCGCAGCCGCCAGTCGGCGGCAAGCCATATTCCAATGCACGAATGTAATCGGCGTCGTAGTACATGGCTTCTTCGTCACCGGCTTCTTTGGCCTTGGCCTGCGCAAGGAAACGCTCTGCCTGATCCTCCGGATCATTGAGTTCAGAAAAGCCGTTGGCGATCTCTCGGCCGACGATGAACAGCTCGAAGCGCTCGGTAATTTCCGGATTGCTGTCGCTCTTGCGTGCCAGCGGGCTGACTTCGGCCGGATAATCAACGATGAAGGTCGGATTCCACAGATCGGCTTCGACGGTTTCCTCGAACATCAGTAATTGCAAGGCGCCCAGTCCCATATCCGCCTTCAGTTCGATTTTCATGCCGGTGAGTTTATCGCGCAGCCAGCCGGCGTCGGTAAGCTGTTCTCGCGTATATTGCGGGCGGTACTTGAGAATGGCCTCAACCATCGTCAGGCGGTCAAAGGGGCGTGAAAGATCAAGCGTGCGGCCTTGGTATTCGAATACTTCCGCACCCAGTGCATCGCGCGCGGCATAACGCAGCAGCCCTTCGGTAAAGTCCATGAGCCGATGGTATTCCGAATAGGCTTCGTAAAACTCCATCATGGTGAATTCGGGATTATGGCGCGGACTCATTCCTTCATTACGGAAATTGCGGTTCAGCTCGAAGACCTTCTCGAAACCGCCAACGACCAGTTTCTTGAGGTATAGCTCAGGAGCAATGCGTAGATACAGCGCCATGTCGAGCGTATTGTGATGAGTGACGAACGGGCGCGCCGACGCCCCCCCCGGAATCGGATGCATCATGGGGGTTTCCACTTCGAGAAATCCGTGATTCGTCATGTAATTGCGGATCGACTGAATGATGCGGCTGCGCGCCATGAAAGTGAAACGCGACGACTCGTTCATGATCAGATCGAGATGGCGCATACGGTATTTTTGTTCCTGATCGGTCAGTCCGTGGAATTTTTCCGGCAATGGCCGCAGCGATTTTGATAGCAGACGGATTTGCGTGCATTGCACAGTCAGCTCGCCCGTCCGGGTGCGGAATAGCACTCCCACCGCACCGATGATGTCGCCGATGTCCCAACGCTTGAACTCGGCATACACCGCTTCGCCCACTTTGTCGCGCGCGATATAGAGCTGGATGCGACCGCCCATGTCGGCGATGGTGACAAACGAAGCTTTGCCCATGACGCGCTTGAGCATGATGCGGCCGGCTATTTTGACTTCAACCGGCTGTGCTTCCAGCGCTTCGTTGCTCTTGTCGCCATACTGTTCGATGAGCTTGCTCGAAATATCCTCGCGCGCAAAATCGTTAGGATAGGCTTTACTGCTGGTGCGCCATTCAGCAAGCTTGGCACGGCGTTCCGCGATGATGTGGTTTTCATCCTGTGATGGCTCGTTGAGCCGGGTTTGAATATTCTCGGTCATGGCACGTTTTTGATAGGTGAAATACTGCAAACAATAAAAATGGTTCTTCGAATATCAAGATCAGTGAATATTCTCCATATTCTCCTGAGATCTATTGTTTTTTTCTTCGCACATTAAAAAAGGAAACGATAGGATTGGCTCTTTCATCCCATTGGGGTTAATTTGAAAAGCCTTTAGAATACATTTTTCCGAAATAATTGAAAACTCGAATAAATATTTCTTATTCTGCTCAGCAAAAATAGATGATACGATTCTTGGACAAGATGTTTCTTCCATCATAGAAATAATAAATCCAGGGTTAAGATTCCTAACTTCTGAAAAGTTGGCTGTAATAGAAATGAATGTATTTGCAGGCAATCTGATTCCTTTGCCTTTCTCTATTTCATTCTTGATTTTTTCATCTTTGATCGGTCTTCCAAGACTTTTTCGCCAGCTTCTTTGACAATTTCCTTTCTCATCTCTATAAATTCCATAAAATACTGTTCCTAGTGAAAAATTCGTGTTTGTTCCTGGCATAAATCGCGTAGATTGAACAAATATAAGTGGGTCACTATCTTTTGGTTTGTAAGGAGTATCATAAAAACGAGTTGAGCATCCAGCCAAATTCATTATCAAAGCTAAAAACAATACATGATAGGCGCTTTGGCTTGATTTTTCTTCCATGGTATTCATAATTTAGAGTTGAGTTTTGGATATTGTTCAAACGCCCTGCTTGAGGCTGGCTTCGATGAAAGTATCGAGATCGCCATCAAGCACGCGCTGTGTGTCGCCAATTTCGACGTTGGTGCGCAGATCCTTGATGCGCGACTGGTCGAGAACGTAAGAGCGGATCTGGTGCCCCCAGCCGATGTCGGTCTTGGCGTCTTCCAGCTTTTGCTGCTCGGCCTGACGTTTGCGCAACTCAGCCTCGTAGAGGCGCGATTTGAGCATTGCCATTGCTTCGGCGCGGTTACGGTGCTGCGAACGGTCGTTCTGGCATTGGACAACGATACCGGAGGGCAGGTGAGTGATCCGCACCGCCGAATCGGTTTTGTTGATGTGCTGGCCGCCCGCTCCGGACGCGCGGTAAGTGTCGATGCGCAGATCGGCAGGATTGACTTCGATTTCAAACGAGTCGTCGACTTCCGGGTAAACGAACACCGAAGCAAAGCTCGTATGCCGGCGGGCGTTCGAGTCAAACGGTGATTTGCGCACCAAACGGTGGATACCGGTTTCCGAACGCAGCATGCCAAAGCAGTAGTCGCCGGAGAGTTTGATCGTCGCCGTTTTGATGCCGGCAACGTCACCTTCGGATTCATCCAGCACATCGACCGTATAGCCTTTTCGCTCACCGTATTTCACATACATGCGCAATAGCATCGATGCCCAGTCCTGCGCCTCGGTGCCGCCCGCGCCGGCCTGGATGTCCAGAAAGCAGTTGAGCGGGTCGGCCGGATTATTGAACATACGGCGAAACTCCAGCCCGCCGACATTTTTCTCGATTTCGTCAAGATCGCTGGATACGGCATTCAATGTTTCATCGTCATTTTCCTCGTGCGCGATTTCAAAGAGTTCGCTTGCGTCCTTGAGTGCGGCGGATACCGCATCGAGCGTCAGTACGACGGCTTCCAGAGATTTTTTTTCCTTGGCCAGATCTTGCGCACGCTCGGCGTTATTCCAGACTGAGGGATCTTCTAATTCCCGATTGACCGCATTGAGCTGATCGGCTTTGCGATCGTAGTCAAAGATACCTCCGCAATTGACTGGCACGCTGGCCGAGATCGTCAAGACGACCGGTAATGAGATTAATATTTTCGGCTTCCATAAATTCTGCCTTGGGCAAAAATGACAAAAATCGCATTATATCGGTTACACGTCGCCCGAATACACTGGCTGCGTCCAACCTTCCGATGAATACAAGGCATCTATGCAATTAAGCAGCAGTGCGCTGGCGCTTAGCCGCGTTTTTGCATGCGCCAGGCCAGGCGCGACCCGACGGCCACCATGATGCCGACCCCCCAAAATACACCCAGCAGACCAATGGCCTGACCGGCTCCGCCAAAAACTATGGGCATCAGCGCACCGGCGGCAGTGACTGACATCATCCGCAGTCCGAGCGCTTCTCCCTGCCGGTGTTCGGGGGTGATCTGGTGCAGGGAACTCATGATCATCGGCTGAACCGAACCTAGCGTTGCGCCGAGCAGTAGCGAGCAGATCCCCATCGCCAGGGGCGATTCAAGCAGCGGGTAGATGCTATATAACGTGGCGGTTATCAGCATTGCTGAAAAAATGACCGCCCATTCCTGCAAACGTGCGGCAATGAGCGGCAGAACCAGGCGGATAATGGCAGCGGCGACAGCAAATACGCCGAGAATCGTACCAATAACCGAAGCGCTAAAATCGCGTTCATGCCCCAGCAGCGGCACAACAAAGGTGTGTACATCCCAGCTTGAGGCAATCAGCCAGTTGAGCGCCAGTAAGCGGCGTAGCGGCGCTTCCCTGAGCAGATCCCAAAAATGCTGCTTTTTCGCCGTTTCCGTCTTGGCTTTGGGCGCTTTAGATACAGGCGCGTGGCGTACGAGAAACCAGGAAGTGATCGGTAGGGCGGCCATCAAGGCAAAAGCGACACGGAAATTGGCGTGGTCGATGACCAGACCAGACAAAAAAGGTCCGATAACACTGGAAATGGCCGTGCTCAATGCAAGCCAGCTAAAAACCTGCCGAAGTTCCGTCTGGTTTGTCGCCATGCGTCCGGTGTGGCGCTGCAAAGCAATCAATGCGCTGCTCGCTGCGCCACCGATCATCAGGGCAGAGAAACAGAGAACAGGAAAAATTGGGAAAGCCGCCGCGAGGGCTGCACTAGTTACGGCACAAATAATGCTGATCGCAACAGGACGTTGAAGCGTATTGCGATCGGCGAAACGCCCCGCAGGAACAGAAAGAAAAACAGGCGCCAGGGCAAAAAGTGAAATCAACGCACCGGCAGCGATAGCGCTATGGCCCTGACGCAACACCAGCAGGGGAGCTGCCATACGCATCCCCGTCATGCTGGCGTGGATGAGCACCTGAACGGCAATCAGGCGAATCAACAGAGGGCTGGCGCACATCGCTCCATCGTGAGCTTGGCTTTACCCTGCGCCCGATTTCCGCTGAATTTATCTCGCTAGGCCTTGAAACGGATTGAACAGCTTGTCATTGCACAGCAACTTGCCAGAATGAAATTCGATTCTGCTCTTGAGCATACCGTCTGCGCGTTTGATATAGCCTTGTTCGATAAGACGCGCCACTTGTTGCTGGATAGCTTGTTGGCGGGCGAGGGCACGCTGAGCTTTGTCCTCCTGATGCGCACTACTTTTGTCGTCACTCGGCAACTTGCTTGCCAGCAACTCGTTCAACAACGGTTCCGGAACATTCAGATCGGCCATCAGGTCCAGCTTGCCAATCAACATTAGAGGGTTATACCAATCCTCTTTGACGGCGTCGTTTAACTTGATTTTGGCGCTGAGTCGGGTTTCTCCATAGGGTGTATTAAAACTCAGTCGGTCGACAGCAAACTCAGCGTTATCAAGCGTTAAGTCTTGCAGTGAGGCCAGTATGGGCTGGAAAACATTAAGCGCATTAAAAGAGGGTGTATCACCATTCGGTGGCAGATACTTGTAGACTTCCAGCGTATTACGGTAAAGGGCAGAGAGCTTACGCGGATTGAGGTGGCGGGCAGAAAAGTCGTAGTGTGCCGGCCCATAATTCTGTTCCCCAAATTTGAATTCTTCGATACCCATCTTGGCAATCATGTCGAGAAACTGGTTCGGCGCGGAATTGCCTGGCGCAGAAATTTCGCCCTCAGCAACAAAATTTTTTATCTGTATCGGCAGGGTCTTTTCCTCCGGCATGCCGGCCTCAATGTGCTCCATCGTAAAGCGCTGTTTGCCCGAGTAAAGCAGCGGATCGTCGTCGAATACACGCTTTTGGTCACTAGAGAACGTCATTCCATTGATAACCAGTTTGGCATCGTCGATCAGCTCAATTTTCGGCGCTTTGCCCGTCATTGAGTAATGCTTGAGGCCGCGCGAGAAATCGACACGCCACGCTATTTCATCCCCAGAAAAAACGTACTCGCCATTGCCATTTTCCTTCGGCGCGCTGTAATGGAAGGCAGCAATGTGTGCGACGCTGTAACCCCCGCCGGTAAAGCCAAAAAACGTGCTCGCTGTCAACGGTGATTTGCCAGCAAAAGCGGCATCGACCATTTTCTGCGTTTGCGGATCAAAACTGACACGGCTTTCCGCTGATGCAGCGCCCAATGCCTTAAAACCAGGGAATGGGCCGTGTTTGATATCCGTGTTAATCGTAAGCTGGATGAATTTCTCAGATCCTGCTCCCGTGTTTTCCTGCGACTCACCCGCAGGTTCAGATTCTTTTGGCGCGTTGTTTGGGTCGGTGGCCGTTTGGCCAGAGCCGGCAGGCAGTTGCATCGTGAACAGTGCCGCAGGAAGTTCGAGCGTCACTGTTTGCGTTGCGTCAAAGATACGGCGGTTATATTCATTCCGTACAAGTTTGATATATGGCACTGCGGATAATTGTTCGTGCAACTGCGCGTTACAGGTGTCTTCAACCTGTTTGCCCAAAAACCAGGAAGTGGCCGGATACGCCAAAATGACTGCCAGCGCAACGCCAGCAAAAGTAGTAGAACGACTCATGAGTAGAATTTTTGTGAAAAGAAGAAACTGACAATACCCTTAATTAAAAAACCCCCAATGCGTTTTTTTCGGGTGTTTATTACATTGTTATTTTACCGAAAATTTATAAACAGAAATATATTTTGAAGGTATAGCTTATAGTCGATAAGCATACTAAAAACACCTTCTGCAATTTCGTATAATTTGTATTATGTAAAATCAATCTTGGCCGTAGCATAAAAGCGTAGCTCAGCATCCATACTCATATAACTTATTGTCGATTGCCTTATGTTTATTGTTGAGTTGGGGCGTACTGCGGATTCGTTGCTGAGAAATTATTTTTTCCTTTTGTTTGTTCAATTTTCCGCATATGCGTTCTTTATCATGCTCCTGACGGACATGATTTTCCGCGGATTTCTGCATACGCTTTTGATACTGAGATTCTTCATTACGGAGTCGATCATTTATTTGCTTGACGCGCTTGCGGTCATTTTCAGATAGGCCACCTCCCGAACTGATTGGATATAACTCTTCCGGACTAACTTTTTTTGTCAGTTCTGCCCCTTGTTCCTCACAAGGTCGGTCAGATACGAGCTTCCTTCCACCTTTATTGCAGTAGTAAAAGGCACTTTGCGCGGAAGCAGCACTTACCACAAAAATGCAACTCAGTAGAAATAGCTTTTTTGTCACATTACATACTCATCAAAAGATCCGTAACTTTCGAGGAATATCGGCGCTTTAAACCAGGGGGATATTTATCCGCATATCGCCAGGCGGCAGCAATATAAGGAGCGCGTGGCGCAGATATAGAGAATATTCCCTTTAATTCCTCCAAACTGTAGATTCGCCACCGTTTCGGGTAACCGTAATTTTCCGATCAAAGCGCCATTGTGGTTATAGACATGTATGCCATCTCCAGCACTGATCCACAAGCGATCGTTACGATCGACGCGGAAACCGTCGAATAATCCAACGGTACATTCAGCAAAAATATGCGACTCCCCTAGCCGCTTTCCGCCGTCAATAACGTCAAAAACGCGGATATGTTTAGGCCCGTCGGGATCATGGCTTGCACCGGTATCGGCAATATAGAGCTTTTTGCCGTCGCGCGAGAAGGCTAGCCCATTGGGCTTGACAAAATCGTCAGCAACACAATCAACCTGACCGGAAATTGGATCGACCCGATAGACCTGACAGCAGCCGATTTCACTATCAGCCTTGTCGCCCTCATAGTCCGAGAGAATTCCGTAGTCAGGATCGGTAAACCATATAGCGCCATCTGTAGCGACAACGACATCATTGGGTGAATTCAGGCGTTTGCCTTGCCAGCGATCAGCGATTACAGTCAGGCGACCATCATGTTCCTGACGAATCACACGCCGTCCAAGGTGTTCGCAACTAATCAAACGCCCCTGCGAATCGACCGTATTGCCGTTGGCGTGGTTGGATGGCGCACGGTAGATGCCCGTAACGTTGTTGCGTTCATCGAAACTGAGCATTCGATTATTCGGGATATCCGACCATACCAGCAAACGGTGTGCCGGAAACCATGCCGGACCTTCGCACCAGCGTCCGCCGCTCCATAGCCGCTCAACTTGCTCGTGGGGAAAAAAACATGCATTGAATTCAGGTTCTATCGCCTCGAATCCCAACTTTTCCTGTTTATCGGCATTCATGATTTTCTCCGGAAAAAACAGTCAAGCTGTTTATCTGCCCTACTCCACTGAGCCGTTAGTCTCAACGGTCTCCCGGCCGTGTACTGCTTAACGCAATGACGGTAATAATGATCAAGCCTGTCAGTACCAAACGTACTCCCGAGCCGGCACCCGCAGCATTGAGCATTGCTACTACCAGAAACATGAATAGCGCGGCCCCCCAAATACCAGGGACACAGGGGCGTCCGCCAATGACAGAGGTGCCACCGATGACAACAACCGCAATCGTACCCATCAAATACTCTTCGCCCTGGTTGAGGGAGTTTCCGCCGGCAAAACCGGCAATCAGCGCGCCGGTCAGCCCCGCCATCGCGGCACATAAAACATACGTCAATAAATGCGTACGTTTGACGCGGATTCCCGCCAGTTCAGCGGCGCGCGGATTTTGGCCGATGGCGCAGAGTGCCCGTCCATAGGCCGTTCGTTCAACGGCAAACCATACGGCAATGCTGACTGACACCGCCAAAATGGCCAATAAAGGAATACCCGAAATGCGCATCGTAGTCATTTCGGCAAATAGCGGCGGCGGTTTGATCTTGAGGCCACGCCCGATGCTGATGGCGCAGGACATGACAATGAGTGAAGCCGCCAGCGTAGCAATAATTGGTGGAATGCGCAGAATATGAATCAGGCAGGCATTCGCCAATCCAACAGCTGCTCCGGCTAGACAGGCAGCAAGCAATCCCGGGAAAATCAGGGAATTCTGTCCGTCCATCACCAGCATTGCAACGGCGCTGGACAATGCAATCGATGAAGGAATGGATAAATCCGCATTGCCTGGACCCGCCGAAATTACTAGCATCTGGCCCAGCGCCGCCAGTACGGTCAAGGCCGAAAAACTCAGTGCGGCGCCAAGCAACCCGCTGCCTGACGTGGCCTGCCCGCCGATCAGCGTCAATGCGAAAGCCGCCACCGCGGCAACCCAAGCGCCCAACCAGGGATAACGCGACATCATCGCTTGTCCTCCAGGCGATCAATGGCAGCACGCAGCGCCAGCACGGCAATCAGAATTGCGCCCTGCATGCCTACCTGCCAGTCCGGTGAGACATTGACGAAAGTCAGGAATGAGGCAGCCAACGTCATCGTTAATGCACCGATGACAGCACCCGCGGGCGCAACGCGCCCGCCAATGAATTCACAACCGCCGAGAATTGCCGCCGCGATGGAAACCAGCGTATAGCGAGAAGCGATATTCGCGTCAGCCGAGGTGGTTTGCCCGACCAGCATCAAACCGGCGATGACGCCAAACAACCCTGCGCAGGCATAAACCTGCGCGCGTAATCTGACCAGCGATTCACCGGCACGCGCCAGAGCAGCTGGCTGACCGCCGAGGCCGCGCATGCGCGTACCGAAAGCACTACGTGAAATCAGTAGATGGCCGAATACAGCAGCCGCTAATGCAACCCAGATCGGCAAAGGCACAAACGGCGGCTGCAGACGTAAGGCACTGCTCAACCAGCCGGGCGCTGTGCCGCCGGGCGTTGGCAGCAAGAGTACGGCGCATCCAAGCCAGACAAACGACATGCCCAGGGTGACAACGATGGCTGGCAAACCGCGCCACTCGACCAATGCTCCGACCGCAGCGTAGGCGGCAATACACAGTACATAGGCCGTGACAGCGATGCCCGGGCTGTTCGGCAACAATGTTGCGCCTATGGTTGCTGTCAAGGAAACAAAGGCGCCGATTGAAAGATCAATGTCACTGACCGCCAAAATCACGACTTGTGCCAGGGTAGCAAAAATGATCGGAATAGCTAGATTGAGCAGCAGATTAAGACCAAAATAGCTGGCTGCCCGCGGTTGCTGTGAGATGACGGCAATCAGCAATCCGGCCAGTGCAACTGCCGGCAGCAGTGTGCGCAAATGCGCAGCGGCGCGGGTGGAAATCATCCCCTCGCCTCACCCAAGGATTCATTGAAAGACATGGCAATGACCTTGGCTTCGCTCAGTTCATGTCGGGCAAGCTCGCCGACGATGCGGCCGCTATTAAACACGAGCACCCGGTCACACTGAAAAAGCTCGCTAAATTCCGTTGTGTACCACAGGAAACTGCGCCCGGCTGCGGCTTCGGAAGCGATGAAACGATAGACATCGTGCTTGGTGCCGATATCGACGCCGCGCATAGGATCGTCCATGAGGACGATCTGCGCTTTCGAGCCAAAGGCACGGGCAAAGAGTACTTTTTGCTGATTGCCACCGGAAAGAGAAAGAATATCCATCTCCACACGCGGTGTTTTGAGTTCGAGTATTTCCCGCCAGCGTTCGGCATGCTGATGTTCCGCGTCGGGGTTGATAAAACCGATGCGCCCCAAAAGCTTGAGCCAGGAAATACTCATATTGCGCTTGATTGACCAACGCGGAAAAATCCCGTCCGCCTGGCGGTCGCCGGCAACCAGTGCGGCGTTGCCATCGATACGGATCGTGCCGCGAGCGCTGTGAGGTTTATCTGCCGCACGCTTTAGGGCGACCAGCAGTTCAGTCTGCCCGTGCCCGGCCAGTCCTGCTAATCCGAGCACTTCACCGCGGTGTACGACCAGACCTGCCCCACCGTGCCAGGAAGACACTTCAACGACGGCATGCGGCGTTATTGCGCTGCCATGATTTTCGGCGGCCGATCTATTTTCACGGTGTACGTTGCCATGACTCGAATTCTCCTCAACCGGGTGCGCTTCCTCCTGCCCCATCGCCACTACCAGTGCGGCACGGCTGCTTGTACTGGCGGCGCGGTCGTCGACAATCGCTCCATCACGCATGACCACCACGCGGTTGGCAACGGCAAAAATTTCATTGAGCTTGTGGGTGATGAATATGCACGCGCCGCCCGAAGCGACAAAGCGGCGAACGTACTCCAGAAGTTGTTCTGCTGCCCGCTGATCAAGCGATGAAGTGGGTTCGTCCAGAATCATTAAAGTTACCGGAGAATCACCTTCTGCTTCGGACGGAGTAAATGCCCGGGCAATTTCGATAGCCTGCCGCTGACCAATCGGCAATTCGCCAACTACCCGGCCTGGATGGAATGTATGTCCAGGAAATATTTCATCGAGCTTCAGCAAAATCGCTTCCCCAGCGCGCCTGCGCCAGTTTCGTCCGCGCCGCGGCAGTGCAATCTGCAAATTTTCCGCCAGAGTCAGGTTGTCACACAGCGAAAGTTCCTGGAAAACACGACGCACGCCATGCCGCCGAGCTTCAATCACGCTCCAATCATATGGATTGATTTTTTGCGTGCCGAAGCTCAGCTCGCCGCTATCTGGCGTAAGCGTGCCACAAAGAACGTTCATCAGCGTCGACTTGCCGGCGCCATTGTGTCCGGCAAGCCCCAGGCACTCACCTGCGCGCACCGTCAGACTGACGTCGCGTAAGGCCTGAACCGCACCAAAAGACTTGCTGGCCTGGCGGATCGAAAGCAACGGCGCTGAACTCGGGACTTCCAGCAACCCTGTCATCGCCTGGACTCGCGTCGTTTAGGCCGCTGCTTATTTACCGGCTTTTCCGATGAGATCGATGACTTCCTGCTGCGTATATTCGACATTCACGACGCCGCCCGGCTCGGTTGCCTTGAGCGAGGCTTCGAGCGTTTCCTGCGTTACGATGGTCCTCGGTAGCTCGATTTCTTTCGGCACCTTGGCGCCCGCAAGCACCTGCTGCGCAACCCAGAAGGCAAAGGTCGAAGCCCCCGGAGCAATAGCTACCGACATGGTCTGATAGCCATTGGCCTTATGCTGTTCAGCCCACCAGGTCAATTCGTCATGACGATTGCCAAGGAAAATGACCGGCATGGGCCGCCCCGCCGCCTTAAATGCCTGGGCGACGCCAAAGCCATCACCGCCCTGCGTTGCTACGACATCAATCTTTGGCAGCGTCGATAAAATGCCAGCGACTTCTTTCTGGGCAACAGTCTGCGTCCAGTTGCCGTGCACGCTGCCGACCAGTTTGAATTGCGGATGTTGTTTAAGACCATTGACAACGCCTTGGTGGATGGCATCGTCGACAAAAACGCCCGCAAGTCCGCGTACTTCCAGCAAATTTCCTTTCAGGCCACGACTGGCAAAGTAGTCGATCTGCATGGATCCCATTTTCTTGAAATCGACCGCAATCCGATAAGCACATGGCTCGGTCACAATGCCATCGAAGGAAACGACGACGATACCCGCATCACACGCCTGCTTGACAGCGCCGTTCAACGCGGTGGGCGATGCCGAATTAATCACGATGGCGTCGTATCCCTGAAGGATCAAATTCTGCACCTGTGCCGCCTGTTCAGTAGCCTGGTTTTCGGCGGTAGTAAAGCTTGGTGCGGCGGCGACGATACCTTTGGCTACGGCATCTTTGGCATTCTTTTCCCAGCTTTTGAGCATTGCCTGACGCCAGGAATTCCCTGCGTAATTATTCGAGAGTGCAATTTTTTTCTTGGCCGTATCTGCGGCATAAACAGGCCTGCCGACAGACAGGGTGGTCATCAGGCCCAAAACGACGGCAGTCATCAATGTGCGCTTTGTCATCTGGTTGCTTGGCATTCTCATCCTCCTTTTAGGTTATACGTCGTACCAAATGGCACCGTCGCCACACGGAGTGTTTTACCTATTGCCTCATGATGGGCGACAGAGCCGAAGGCTCAGGCATAGGCCACAACTACAAAAGCAGCCGCTTTGAAAGCTTGTCGGCACTCTAACAACATTGCTTCATGGCTGCAAGATGCTCATGGCAATACCCATGGCAACGTGCTGCCGGCAATATTTTTGCCTGTTTTCCAGGAGTGTCCGGGCGCATAAAAAATACGGGAACTGTCGGCTCCCGTATTTTTAATTGCGTAATCTATTGTGGCCGCTTTTAATCGCTGTAGATACAGCTTGCCGCCTGGAGGGTTACGCCGCGATTCCAGCCAGTTTTTGTACCTCGGCCCAAACGCCTTCGTCGACGAGAATGCCCTTCTCCCGTTGTTCGAGACGTTTCTGCAGCGTCGATTCGCCGGGATAGCGTACTGATCCGACGCCTTCCGCAGGAATCGAACCGTTGACGTATTCTGCAACGCCATCGGCGACTCGGTTGGAAAACTCGGCGCCGCCAAGCTGGCGCGGATCGATGATGATGAATACCTGAGAACAGCCGGTGCAACTGCCACGCTGGATCTTGTCGATCTCGTTCGTCGCCAGCCCTTCTGAGAGCACAGCCGCCAGTGTATCGAGCACAATAGCAAACGCCGAACCTTTCCAGTATCCGGTCGGCAGGATGCGCATGGTTTGCTCGATGGCGCCCGGTTCAGAAGTTAGCCGACCATCGGCATCGAAGCCGCCGGGGTACGGCAATTGTTCGCCTTTGAGACGTGTCACCTGCAACTTGCCATAAGAGTACTGCGACATGGCCATATCGAGAACGATAGGGCCTCTTTGCCGCGGCACGGCCATCACGAAGGGATTGTTGCCGAGCCGTGTATTCTTGCCGCCCCAGGCCGGCATGCAGGATTCCGTATTCGTCCAGCAGATGGCGACATATCCCTCCTCCGCGGCTTTCCAGCCATAGGAACCGCCGCGCATCCAGTGCGTGGTATTGCGTAATGTGACAACGCCGATACCGTGCCCGGCGGCAATCGTCATCGCGCGGTCGGTCGCAAAAAGCGCGTTGAGGATACCCGGACCGCGCTGCCCGTCGTAGATCTCGATGACGCCGAGTTTTTTGACTTCAATGGGTTTGGCTGCAGCGTCGACCCAGCCGCGTTGCAGGTAATCGACAAAGCGGGCAACACGATTAAGGCCATGCGAATACACGCCATCACAGCTTGATTCGGTATGAACCCGGGCGCACACGCTTGCATCTTCAGGACACATACCCGCTTTGATAAAAGCCTGCGTGACGGTTTCGCACATCGTTTCAAAAGGGATTCGCATAGGAATGCTCCGGTGTTGAGGGGACCGATGGATGCCGGGTAACGCCTACCAGTTCCACAGCGTGCCGTCTTCCAGCCGTGCGACCGGAAGATAGGCCGGCTCATAGGGGTATTTGGCAGCCAGTTTTTCATCGATCTCAACACCCAGACCCGGCGTGTCGCTTGGGTGCATGAAGCCATCATTGAATGACCAGGCGCACTTAAAGACTTCCATCGTCTGTTCGTGATAGCCCATGTATTCCTGCATGCCGAAATTCGGCGCCCAAAGGTCGAAATGCAATGCCGCCCCCATGCAGACCGGCGACAGATCGGATGGCCCGTGGCAGCCGGTACGCACCTGGTACATCGCAGCAAAATCGGCCACGCGGCGCATATGCGTCAGCCCGCCGCCGTGCGTGATGGTCATGCGGATATAGTCAATTAACTGCTCTTCAATCAATTGCTTGCAATCCCAGATGGTATTGAGCACCTCACCGACGGCGATCGGCGTCGTCGTATGCTGGCGGATCAGGCGGAAGCCCTCCTGATTTTCTGCCGGTGTTGGGTCTTCCATCCAGAACAGATGGTAATCCTCGATTTCCTTACCCAGACGCGCCGCCTCGATCGGCGTCAGACGGTGATGTACGTCATGCAGCAGATGAATATCGAAGCCGAATTTTTCACGCACGGCAGCAAAAAGCTGGGGAACGTAATTCAGATATTTTTCCGAAGACCAGGACTGTTCTTCCGGCCAGCCCTTGGTTGCTGGCTCATAGGCTCCGCCCTTGGAAACGCCATAGACCGACTTCATGCCCGGAATACCACATTGGACGCGGATCGCTTTGAAGCCCTTTTCTTTATATTTTGCAAAAGCATCCAGCGTTTCCGGAATATCCCGTCCGGTGGCATGACTGTAGGCGATCACATGCTCGCGCGAAGCGCCGCCCAGCAGTTGATAAACAGGAAGATTGGCAACCTTGCCCTTGATATCCCACAGCGCCATGTCGACCGCGCCGATCGCCGACATCGTCACCGGCCCGCGCCGCCAGTAAGCCCCCCGATAGAGATACTGCCAGGTATCCTCGATCTGATGCGCATCACGGCCGATCAGCAGCGGGCAGATATGATCCTTGAGGTAGGAAGCAACGGAAAGCTCACGTCCGTTGAGCGTCGCATCGCCCAAACCGGTCACGCCATCATCGGTCGTCAATTTCAGCGTAACGAAGTTACGCCCCGGGCAACAAACGATGACTTCAGCTTTGGCAATTTTCACTGGATTTCCTTTCGCGCGTGTCAATGAAAAAAATGAACCGGCTAAAAAACGAAACGGGCCCGTCGATGACCAATATCGATACACCGAATAAGCCGGGTCAAACCGGATAACGACTCACTGGAACAACATCCGCTTAACGTTTGCCAGACTACCACGGCTATTCAAAATATCCAGCCTTTTTGACGGGCTTCAACATTATCCGTGACATTGACACACTGTTCCCTGCCGTGGCACTCACGCCCTCTTCTACCGACGCATGGAAGAATCTGCAAAGCACACAAAATGGTTCGTTCTCGACCCGTGCCCGGCGTTATCGTCGTCTGCGCAATGCCGTGATCGGCAGCGAGCTCCCGCCTGACCATACCTTGTCCACAGCGGAGATCGCACGATAATTCCCAATGAACCGGCAACCATGCACAAAGCCTGCATCCAGTTAGCAGAAGAACGACAAGGGGTCATTCAACCGCAGCGCGGCACCTTCGTTGTCAAGATTTCCGTCGAGGACGTGCTCGACGCCTGCTTTGTTCGGGAAGCCATTAAAGTAGCCATCGTTGCCGATCTGGCGGCATTGGCCGCGCCCGCAGCGATACGCATGTTGCGGGAAATCCTGCGACAGCAGCGTCAGTTCCGGCATGGCCATAATGCCGAATTTCTGGCGTTCGATGAACAGTTCCAGCGTGCGCTGGTCCTGTCCGCGGGGGGCTACGCCTGGCGGACTATCGAAAACATCAAGGCGCAGATGGATCGCACCCGCTACCTGAGCCTCGATAATGCGACGCCGATTCCTCTGCTGATCAAACGTACAAGCGGATTGTCGATGCGATCGAATCGGGCGATCCGGACGCGACATCCGCCGCCGTCCGCACGCACATGCAGCAAATCGTACAATCGCTGCCAGAAATTGCCCGGAAATTCCTGGATATGTTTGAATCGCGCAGAACAGCCTGACGGCGCTGGATAGCGCATCGCCGGAGAAGCGCCTGGAACCCCTTATAGACAGGGCTTCTCCAAGGGGATGCTTGGACCCCTTTGTAAACAGGGCATTTGGTGGGCACCTGCCCGGAGATCCTTTATCCACGCGGGTTTCCGATAAGGTGGGCTGGAAATGCCCTATTCGCGCGGGTTTCCGAGCACCCGCCCTACCGGCCCTTTTCGTTAGTGGCGCCTGCGATCAGGTTGGCGGAGCGGCGGCTTGTGGTTGCGGCTGCGCTTCGGGCTCTTTATCCTTGCCCGCGTCCTTGTCCTTGCCTGAGCGGGCGCCCGCCGCCCGGAGAAGCTCAATGGTTGCCCCGTTATTTTCGGCCTTTTGCGCCGCATCGATCGCCGTTTCCTGGCGCTGATCGGCAATCGATGGGTCAGCGTGATGCTTCAGCAACAGCTTGACGATATCTGTGTGTCCATAACGCGCAGCGAGGAAAAGCGGCGTCGCACCCGTTTCCGTTCTGGCATTGATGTTTGCACCCTTTTCTATCAGATATTCAACAACTTGCGGGTGATTGTTAAATGCCGCGTAAGCAAGCGGCGGCCACCCCGGAAAATCAATTCTTGCACCTGCCTCGGCGAGCCGCCGCACATATTCCAGCTTGCCGAGATAGGCGGCGATACTGATCGCTGTCTCGCCGCTACGATTGCGGAAATCCAGGCGCGGGCGCCGTTTCAGTAACGCATCGAATAATTCGGGCATATCTTCACGCACGGCCTGAATAAGCAGCGTATCCCCCTGGCGATCGACCGTATTGACATCCATGCCGCGTTTAAGCAGGTCGATGACATCGGACGTATTACGGCGAATCATCGCCGTTTCCATGTCTTCGTAAGCGCCTGCCTGCGCCGATAGCGGCAGCGCAGTCAGGCACGACAGAAACAAGAAGCGCGCCAGACAGGATCGCGCGAGGGATGATGCGGCGGCGTAGCGAAATTGTTTCATGGCGTGATTTTCTTTCTGGCCGTAGGAAACAGCCGGAAGCAATTATGGGTCGTGGCATGTGCTACTTCGTCAAAAGCGATATCACGCAAACGGGCGATTTCCTCGGCCACGTATCTGACGTAACCGGGTTGGTTGATCTTTCCACGATAAGGTACGGGAGCCAGATACGGCGAATCCGTTTCCACCAGCAGGCAATCGAGCGGCACTTTGCGGGCAACTTCTTTGACCTGCGCCGCATTCTTGAAGGTGACGATTCCAGAGAAGGAAAGGTAGAAGCCCAGATCGAGAAATTTTTGCGCCATTTCCCAACTCTCGGTAAAACAGTGCATGACGCCCCCCGCTTCATTTGCCCGCTCCTCAACCAGCAGATGCAGAATATCTTCCGTCGCTTCGCGGTTATGGATCACCAGCGGTTTACCCAGCTCACGCGCGGCGCGGATATGCGTCCGAAAACGTTCGCGCTGCCATTCCGGGCGATCCTTGTGCCAGTAATAATCCAGGCCGGTTTCGCCGATGGCGACGACATCCGGATGTTGCGCCAGTTCGCACAACGCGGGCAAGGACGCTTCCTGAACGTCCGTATTTTCAGGATGTACGCCCACCGTCGCCAGCAGGTTCGGGTGGCGTTCGATCAGCGCCAGGATGCTGGGGAAATCTTCGATCGTCACGCCAACGCAAATGGCTCCGCCGACCCCATTTTTCGCCATTTCTGCAAAAATTTCTGCGTGTTTGCCAGCCAGATCGGGCAAATGGAGGTGGCAGTGCGAGTCAATCAGCATGCGGTCGCGGATGATACGTGTACAGAATTCAAATCTGTCGGGGCTATACGCGACGACGCTACAGGGTATGCGTCGGGCGCGTCGATTGCATCACGCCGCCCAGCAGTCCTTCAATTTTTCGCTTGGCCTCCAAGCCGCTTTCGTCGTTCCTGAAATGCACGCCGATCCCCTGCGTCTTGCTGTTCTGCGCATCAGGCGGCGTGACCCAGACAACGGTGCCGGCAATTGGCAGGCGATCCGGGGAGTGCATCAGCGTGAGGAACATATTGATCTCGTCGCCAATATTGTATTGGCGCGTCGTCGGAATGAAAATTCCCCCGTTCTTCAGAATCGGCATATACGCCGCATATAGCGCGGACTTTGAATTGATGTTCAGCGAAAGAACCTTGGAACGCGGACTCGAAAGATTTGCAGAACTGGTCGCCATGAATAATCTCGGATGTTTTCAGGAAGGGGTGAACGTCGCCGCGTAATTTAGGAAAAACGCCTCAAGAAACAGGCGACTATTCACGGGTTGCTCACATTGCATACGGTATTGTAGCGCTTTCCGCTGGAATGCCAACAGCCGGAAGGCATCCGTTGTCCGCGCCAGGCGTTCGAGCGTTGCCGCTTGCGCGACGAAATAGCGCGGTGTCTGCGCAAGGCCGACCAGCGCGAGATCAAGCAGCCATTTCTGCATCCAGTCGATTAAACGCTTCAGCGGCAAGGGGCGTTTGTCCGCTTTAACAACCTTGTCGAGCGCCGCCGCCGCCGCAAGCGGGTCAAAAGCCGATGCGTGCGTGATTTCAGCCAACAGCGCGTCGAGTAGCACCCGTTCTTCACAGGATCCCAGACGCGCTGCCAACAAGGGAGAGCCGCCGGCCAGTGCCAGCCAGCGCTCGCCATCCTGTACGCCCGACTGCCGCAGCCAGGCAAGCGCCCGATCGGTAGCGGGCAGCGGCACCGATAACACCTGGCAGCGGCTGCGAATCGTCGGCAGCAGCCGTTCGGATTCGTCGCTCACCAGAATGAACAGCGTGCCCGATGCGGGTTCTTCCAGCGATTTGAGCAAGGCGTTGGCTGTCGCCCGGTTCATGGCCTCGGCAGGATAAATGAGTACAATGCGGCGACCGTGGCGATGCGTACCGATACGCAGAAAATCATCAAGTGCGCGTACCTGATCAATCGTGATCTGCTGTCCGGGCGACTTTTTTCTAACACCGTTTGAAGTGTTGGGCGCAGTGTCGGCCGCCACGCCGGATACATTGCCGGCATCCGCCGCTTCGCTGGCAAAGATTTCTGGTTGCAGCAAGCGAAAATCGGGATGATTGCCCTGCGCCAGCCAGCCGCAAGCAGGGCATTGGCCGCAGGCATCATGCGTCGGTGTTAGTTGTTCACACAACAGCGATTTGGTAAAACGACGCGCCAGCTCAAACTTGCCGATACCGCGCTGACCGGCCAACAATAAGGCATGCGGCAGACGCTCTCGCCAGGCATCGAGTGTGCCCCACACTTCAGCATGCAGGTCGGTTATATCCATAACAATTATCAATCAATAGCTTAAAAATTATTTTTAATTAAATACTTTAAGTTAAAAGAAAATAGATCAGAAATTATTGGAAGATTGAGAATTGAAAAATCACGATGATAATCAGCAATCAAAAATTTATAAAAACTATTTATAAACATAATGATAAAAGCTTTTCATCAAGTATTTTCTCAGACTCTTCCCTGGCACGGCCACTGTCAATGACAAAAATGCGCCCTGCTTGGGCGGCAGCACGTTCAAGGTACGCTGCACGCACGCGCGCATGGAAATCGCGTTTTTCCTGCTCGAAACGGTCAAGCGCCCTGCCTTGCGCTGCAATCCGCTGCCCGGCAACGTCGGGAGACACATCAAACAAAAAGGTCAGATCGGGTTGTCGATGCGGATGCGTCCATCGCTCCAGTTCAAAGAGCTTTGCCGCATCGAGACCACGGCCGCCTCCCTGGTAAGCATAGCTGGCATCGCTAAAACGGTCGCAAACCACCCAATCACCGCGCGCCAGCGCCGGTTCGATAACCTGCGCCAGATGCTCCCGGCGCGCGGCAAACATCAGCAATGCCTCGGTTTCTGGGTGCATCGTCTCATGCAGCAACAGTTCACGCAGTTTTTCACCCAACGATGTGCCGCCCGGTTCGCGGCTGATGACAACGCGCTTGCCGCACTGCCGCAGCAGTTCTGCGGCATGCGCGATGCAGGTGCTCTTGCCGGCGCCGTCGATTCCTTCAAAGGTAATGAATTTGCCTTGCGGTTCTCCGTGTTTTTGCTGCATCTGGCTCATGGCTTCCCTTCATCACTCCCCTGCTGCGCCGGTGCCGACGGCACTTCACGCCGTCCACGCTGATAGCGGTTGACGGCTTGACTGTGCTCCTCGAGCGTCTGCGAAAAATGGCTGGAGCCATCGCCGCGTGCGACGAAGTACAGCGCCGGATCGTCCTCCGGATGCAGCGCTGCGCGCAGGGATGCCAGCCCCGGCATGGCGATCGGCGTCGGCGGCAGACCGGGACGGGTATAGGTGTTATATGGCGTATCGGCCATCAGGTCGCGCTTGCGCAGGTTGCCGTCAAACGCTTCGCCCAGGCCATAAATGACGCTGGGGTCGGTTTGCAGCAGCATGTTCCGGCGCAGACGGTTGACGAAAACGGCCGCGATCATTGGTCGATCCGCATCGCGCCCGGTTTCTTTTTCGATGATCGAGGCCATCACGAGCGCCTGTGCTGCATTGGTATAAGGTAATCCCGCATCGCGTTCAGCCCATTCGCGCGCCAAATGACGCTGCATGGCATGGTAGGCGCGCGTCAGGATATCGATATCACGGCTCTGCTTTGAGAATCGGTAGGTATCCGGAAAAAAACTGCCCTCTGCCGATGTTTCCGGCGCGCCGACACGGCGCATGATTTCGGCCTCCGGCAAACCTTGTGTTTCGTGACGAATATCCGGATGCGCGTTCAGCTTCTCGCGCAACTGACGGAAGGTGATGCCTTCGACGAATGTAATTTCAGCCATCAACACATCGCCGCGCGTCAGTTTGTCCAGCAGCTCCAGGGCATTGATTCCACGGGAGATTTCATAATTCCCCGCCTTGATGGCGGCTTCGGCGCGTCTAAATTTGCCCAGTGCGGTAAACACACGTGGCTCGATGCCGACACCGGCGGCACGGATGTCCTGCGCCGCGCGCCATAGACTGCTGCCGGGCGACACCTGGAATTCGACCCGCTCACTCGGTAGCGACAAGGGTGAAGTCACGTACCAATAGAGGGCGCTGCCTGCAAGCACGCCGATCATGACGCCCGACATGCACAGCTTCAACAGGAATTTGAGAAATTTCAGCATGTGATCAAACCGGCATTGATAGGCCAAAAAAGTAGCGAAAAATGGTGAACACAGATGGCAAAGCGAATCGTTTTTGCTGCGTTAGAAACATTGACAGCGGCGCTATGATAGCCGAAAGGTTCTCCGCGAGACACGCCGCACCGGACGAAGCCGCATGGAACCGACGGCGGGCGCTCCAGTCGAAATTGAAAAGCATGGGGGATTCTTCCCGCCTCCCGATTCCATACCGAAGGAAAACCGATGAACACCGAAAGCCTTACGAAAACTCCCATGAACATGACGGATAACGCCCCAACCGACACACAGCCCAATCCGGAATGGCTCGCTTTTTTGCGGACACGCGGCGCGCGCGAAAATGGAGCGCAGATTGCGGATTTTGGCCAACCAGCAGAAGAACTGGCAGAGCTGACGGCCGCACGCCACGACACTCTGCTGGTTCCACTCACCCATCTTGCTCTACTCGACTGCACGGGCGAGGACGCGCAAAGTTTTCTGCAAAATCTGACGACGAACGATGCGGCGCACCTGCCTGCCGACGGCGCACAGCATTCGGCCTGGTGTTCGCCGCAAGGGCGCATGCTGGCCAGCTTCATCCTTTACCGTCAGGGCGCCGGTTTCCGCGCCCTGCTCGCTGCCGACCTGTGCTCGGCCACGCTGACCGGGTTACGGAAATACATCCTGCGCGCGAAAGTCCGGCTTAATGCACTATCTGGCAGCCACGTCCTGTTGGGACTGGCCGGCACGCAGACAGAAGCCGCGCTGCACGCTGCCGGCCTTGCCCTGCCCAACCGGCCCATGACGACGATTGCCGGCGCAACGGCCACGGTCATCCGCCTCGGTGACATCGACGGCACGAACAGCGCTCATGACAGCCATGACGCCGCTGATGTGAAATGGCCACGCTGCATCATTGCCGCCGAAACCACTGCCGCACCTGCGCTGTTTGATGCGTTGGCCGGAAGCGCCCGTCCTGCGGGCATTTCCGCCTGGCAGCGTCTCGACGTGCAAACGGGCGTGGCCTGGATTACCGCCGCGATGCGGGATGCCTTTGTGCCGCAGATGCTCGCCTTCGACAAAATCGGCGGCGTCAGCTTCAACAAAGGCTGCTACCCGGGGCAGGAAATCATTGCCCGCGCGCACTATCTCGGCAAGGTCAAGCGCAGCCTTTATCGTTTGCACAGCGAAACACCGCTTTCGGCGGGCGAAGCCATTTACCCGACCGACAGCCTGGAAACCTGTGGCACCGTTGTGCAGGCCGCGCCAGATGGCCAAGGGCATTCCGGTTACATTGCGCTCGCCGTAATCAAAGACAGCGTTGCGCAGGCTGCGCAGTCCGCTGTGGCGTCACTGACCGCGGCAGGTAAGCTGATTGATGTGGTCGAAACCGTCGTAGATGAATCAACATCCGCATAAAACCGCCGCAAAACAGCCAATATCGGCTGCCCTCTTCCTTGCCCGAATCCAAATCTGAAAACGACTCACCAGAAACCGCATGCCCTCGGCTTTGCCCATGTGCCTGATGCTGATGACCCGGCAAGCGCGCGTATCTCCCGGCAAGCGCACTGGCAGCCGCTCACCGTGACGCATTTTATGACCCGCTCATTACGCTCATTACGTCTGCCGCCTTCTGCCCGGATGCTCTTCAAATCCTCGCTGGCAGCTGGCTGAACACCATGCACAACGCCCGTCGCAGCCTTGACAAACGGTCGTGATTACCATCTATTGCAACACGGCGATACGTCTTTGCTCAGCGTGCAGGTAATCTGCGCGTTGAAGGCCAATTGGCGCTTTAGCTTTCCGGGCGACCATGCTTGCACGGACCCAGCATAGGCCAGATCGCCCTGAAGCCCCCCGTATTGGCGGGCTTTTCAACCACAGATTAGCGATGTCCTGGCTTCAGCGGTCCGCCACCCAAGGCGTTTTTGCGCGTACACTGGTGTCTTCACCGGGAAATCCGCCAAAAAGCTTGCCACGTTCTTGGGATTGCCGGCCGGCAGCATCACGCCTGATGAGAGTGTAAGCGCATGACACGTCAGCAACAGTGGGAACGACTTCAGGAAGAAACCGATTTCGATGTCGCCATTCTTGGCGGCGGTGTCAATGGCGCTTGCCTGTATGACACGCTTTGCCGCCATCGTTATAAGGTTCTGCTGATTGAACGCGGCGATTTTGCTTCCGGATCGAGCCAGTCCTCCGGGATGATGGTCTGGGGCGGCCTGCTTTACCTGAAAAATTTTGATTTTTCCACGGTTTTGCAGCTCTCCCGCGACCGCGACCGGATGATTGCCCAGAAAGCAGGCTGGATGAAGCCGACCATGATGCGTCTCATTTCCTCGGCCAAAGATCGGCGTGCTGCGTGGTGGCTGTATTCCGGGCTATGGTTTTACTGGCTGATGGGTGTAGGCCGTCGACACAGGCCGTACATTGAGGCGGCTTTTCCCGAAATGGCGATGCTTCGTCCCGGTGTGGCGCAAAAATCGCTGTGTTATGAGGAGGCTTTCCTCAATGAATCGGATGCACGCTTCGTTTTTCGCTGGATTTCCGCGCAACGTGCCCCCGGCCAGATTGTCCTCAATTATTGCTACGCTCAGGGAAGCTACACGGCCAAAGAAAAACGGTGGCACCTGGAACTGACCGATGCTTTGTCGGCCAGCACGCATAAAATCCGGGCGGCAATGGTCGTCAACTGCGCCGGGGTCTGGACAGATCGGGTTAACGTCGAGTTCGGCATCGACTCCCCTTTCCGTCACGTCTTGAGTAAAGGCGTGTATCTGGGGCTTCCCCGCTCCGGGGAACATCATTCTTCCCTGTTTTTTGAGCTTAACGATCAGGATGATGTAATTACGCATGTGCCGTGGGGGCCAATTGCCCTGTGGGGGCCGACCGAAACGCCCGTACAGAGCATTGAGGAAGGCTTTTTCACAACCCGCGAAGACATCGACTTTCTCTTGGAGCAATACGCCTTGCGTTACCGTGAGCCGATCGGCACCGGCGATGTTGTCTCGGTGCGCTGCGGCATACGGCCTTTAGTGGTGGATAAATCGTACACGCTGGATTGCTATCCGCTGGATCTGTCGCGTCGGCAAGAAATCGTCCAGCATCATGACAAGCCCTGGATTTCCTGTTATGGCGGAAAACTCACCGGCTGCATGCATATGGCAGAAATGGCGCTGCAGCGCATCAAACGCTCGGTTGCACCGACGGGAGAAGCCCGCAACGGTGTTCCGGACGGAGAGATGTATGTCCGGCAAACCCGCTTCCCATGCATCGACCAGCCGGTTGTCTCGCCAGCCTGGAGTGTTGAACATGAACAATGTTGCACCTTGGAGGACTACTTGCGGCGCAGAACCAATATCGCACAATGGACGGCATGCGGCGGTCTGGGCAAAAATGATGCGTATGCCAGGATACTCAGAGACATTGCGCTCGAAATTGCCGGCGGCGAGGCTCAACGCGCTGCACGGCTATTTGACGATTACCGCAAAAAGATGATGAATAGTCTGTCCCCCCTGTTCGCCGAATCAAAAACCCCTGAGACTGTATCGAGGCACATCCAATGAACCATCTAACCAACGCCCCGACTGCCGAGCAACCGGTCATTCTTGGCGGCAATCCGGCCGTCACACTGGATCAGGAGGCCGCCAACCGCTGGCCCGTCCTGACGACGGACGATGAGCGGGCGGTCATCCAAATCCTGCGTGATGGCGACATTTCAACTCATCCCGTGATTCGGCAACTGGAACAGGATTACCGAGAATTTTCGGGTCTGCCCTATGCGCTTGCACACTGTAACGGCACGTCGGCGCTGATGGCTGCTTTCTGGGCGATCGGCCTTCAGCCAGGAGATGAAGTGTTGGTGCCTTCGGCCACTTTTTGGGCATCTGTTCTCCCGTTGGTCTGGCTGGGCGCCGTGCCGGTTTTTTGCGAAAGCGAACCCGAACGGCTCGGCCTCGATCCGGTCGATATGGAAAAAAGGATCACCGCGCGCACCAAGGCCATCGTTGTCGTGCATTTGTGGGGCATGCCGTCAAAAATGACAGAAATCAAAGCCCTGGCGAAAAAACATCACCTCAAAATCATCGAAGACGCATCGCACGCACAAGGCGCCTCATGGCGGGGCCAGGCGTGCGGCACCCTGGGCGATATTGCCGTGTTCAGCCTGCAAGGCGGCAAACTGGCGCCCGCCGGCGAAGGCGGCATGCTGTTGTGCAAGGATAGGGATTATTGGGAGCGTGCGGTCTGCTTTGGCGATATTACCCGCATCATCGAACTGGAAACGCCCGCGCGCCGCTTTGCCGCCACCAGCTTCGGTATCAAGACGCGAATTGCGCCTGTCTCCGCTGCCATCGCCCGCACCCAACTGGCCAGGCTCGCCGAAAACAACCAACTTCGCAACAGCAATCTGCAATACCTCTCAGCCGGGCTGGAAGCCTTGGGCATTCATACCTTTCTCCCCCCGCCCCATATCGAACGGGTCTATTTTGAATATCTGGTCAGACCCGATTTCGCTTCGATTGGCTTGTCGAAACAATCTTTCATCAAGGCGCTACAGGCGGAAGGCTGCCTGGCCGCCCTGCCCCGCTACCCGCTGCTGCATCAGCAGCCCTTCTTCACTGAAGGGGCATTCATGGCAGTCATGCGTCCCCAGGGCGGACAAACACCGGATTATTCGTCGGTGTCACTTCCCGTCACCGAGGCCGCCAACGATAGCATGATGAAACTCCCTTCTTTTCCCTGGGCTTCACGTGAATTGCTGGATCAGTATCTAACGGCATTCGAGAAAGTGATTCGGCACGCTGACAAAATCGCCCGGCACTTCGACGAAAAAAGATGATCCGGCTAAATGGGCGTGCGCTGTACCCCTTCCTGAATGTCGTCTTTCATGGGGTGCACATTTCGATCATCCTTTTCGCCCTGCTTGGCTGGGTGCTGCCCTCGCTGCGACAACTGCATCTTGCCCTGCTTGGGCTGACTCTAGGCTCATGGTTCATTCTTGGACAATGGCTGGGAATCGGTTATTGCCCCATTTCGGATATGCACTGGAAGCTTAAGGAATCCTTCGGTGAAGGACGCCCCGAAGGAACGTACATCCACTACGTACTGCAGAAACTAACCGGCAAAACACTGAGCTCTCCGCGCGTAGACAAAATGACTACGCGGGTAACGCTGTCGCTTGCGGCCTTATCGCTCACACTGTGGCTGCTGGGGTAACGGATAAATAGCTTGTGGACACCGCCTCTGAAACCCGCGTGGATAAAGGGTTTCCGGACAGGTGCCTGGAGATGCCCGATTGACGCGGACTTCAGGGCGCCCTCCCCGGAGATGCCCTAAATACGCGGGCTGGCGAGGTGCGGTGACATTGGCAAAGTGTCAGGCTTGGCGCTGGCGGTCAATCATCTGGTTGGCAAGACTCAGATAAAGCGGTGGTGAAATGAAGCGGGAAACAGTCGAAGCGATCAGGGCAGCGGCCATCAGTTCAAACACGATGGGGTAACCCTCGACCATTTCCATGACGATGATGAAGGCGGTGATCGGCGCCCGCGTGGCGGCGGAAAGAAAGCCGACCATGCAGAGAACGATGAGGGCGCTGGGCAGCACGGCGCCGATTAGCGTGCCAGAAAACAGCGCGCTGATGTTCTGCCCCAGTCCCGCGCCGATAGCCAGCGACGGGGCGAAAATGCCGCCGGGCAGGCCGGAAAGATAGGCGGAAACGGTGGCAACGAACTTGGCCAGACCGAAGAACCATGGGATATCACCGTGGCCGTCAAGGATCGCATGGGTTTCGGTATAGCCGCTGCCCCAGGTCAGCCCGCCGCAGGCCCAGCCGAGCGTAGCGATGAACAGGCCGATCAGCGCGGCAAAAACGTAGGGATGTTCGGCACGCAGCCGGGCGAACGGCCCGCGCCAGCCGGCGCCCCCCAGCACCAGTATACGGGCGAACAGACCGCCGGCCACGCCGCTAGCGACGGCACAGACCAGCACGGCGAGCAGCAGTCCGCCATCGGCCAGATAAACGTGTCCGTAATAGGCGTGATCGCCAAGCAAACTTTTGGCGAGCATTCCGGCAAGCGCAATGGCGGCAATCAGAACGCCGGACATGCGCGATTCGACATTGCGGAATAATTCTTCCAGCGCAAAAGCGATGCCGGCCAGCGGCGTATTGAAGGCCGCCGCAATGCCCGCCGCGCCGCCGGCCACGAGCAGATGGTGGCGCTGGATGCGCAGCGTCGCCGGCAGAAAGCGTTCGGCCGCCGCCATCAGGCAGGCGCCCACCTGCACGGTCGGCCCTTCGCGTCCAAAGGAAAAGCCCGCGCCTACCGCAGCAACGCCAATGAGCACCTTGCCGAAAGCGATGCGCAGCGAGACCAGCGGCCTCCAGACATTAACGACAGCGTACGGCCGACGCAGTTCGGCGATGACTTGTGGAATCCCCGAACCTTCCGCCCCCTGAAACCAGCGCCGCGTCACCCAGAGCAGCCCCGCGCCGGCCAGCGGCGAGATCAGGAATGGGGCCCACGGATAGCGGCCGGTTAATTCGATGAAAAGATGGGCGGCTTTATCGGTCAGCAGGGCAAAGCCAACGGCCGCCAGACCGACGGCCAGCGAGGCCAACCAGAATGCGCTGCGCCCCAGCCAGACACGCGACTGCGCCAGCAGATACGGCCAGCGCCGGCGCAGATCAGCCTGAATCAGCGCCACGTACCGCGCCAAAGGCGTCGCCCGCATCACTTGGGCATCCGGGTCGAATGAGGCGGTATTTTCTGCATCGGAATCGCCCGTCTCGGCAGTTTCCGCCTCGGCGCGCACGGCGTCCGCATGATCCGCGCTCCTGTCCGGATCTTGGCTTTTACGCCCGTCGGCATTCATAAAGCGCTTTCATTTCCGGCCAACGCCTCCCTATTTTTCCGCACCAGGAAAAATTTCACCTTCGATGATGTCGACCGGCGTATATATCGGCGTCAGTGCAAAAAGTTCGAGCAGATCGGCATTATGCATGCGGATGCAGCCGTGCGAACCGGGCGTTCCCATTCGGGCTTGTGGCGGGGCGCCGTGAATGTAGATGTAACGGCGCATGGTATCGACCTCGCCAAGCCGGTTAAATCCGGGTTCGCAGCCGGATAGCCAGAGGATGCGCGTCAGAATCCAGTCACGCCCCGGATGGGCGGCGCCCAGTTCGGGCGTATAAATTTCCCCGGTCGGGCGACGACCGACGAAGACCGCATTCTCCGGCTGCCCGCTGCCAATCTTGGCGCGGATGATATGCCGGCCGCGCGGCGTGCAATAACTGCCCTGCCGCTCACCCGCGCCGCGCAGGGCGGTCGATACCGGCCATTTTCGGATTGCTCTTCCAGCCTCGTCGAACAGCGTGAGATGTTGCTCCGCCAGAGAGACGAGGATTCTCATAGCTCGATTTCCTCGATTCCATCGGCGTCCTCGATTTCTTCAATGCCCTGAAGCATGGCGTTGAGTGCGCTGGCAAGCGTTTCACCCTCGTGATCGGTATGACGGCGCATGGCGAAAAAATCGGAAAGCAGGCGGCCACATTCCTCTGCCAGCACGCCCCCCGTGATTTCGGTATGGTGATTGAGCCGATCGACGGCAAACAGGTCAATCGCACTGCCGTGTACGCCGCCCTTGGGATCGCGTGCGCCATAAACGACGCGGGCAAGGCGGGCATGGAAGATCGCGCCCGCACACATGGCGCAGGGTTCGAGCGTGACGAAAAGCTGGCAACCGGGCAAACGGTAATTGCCCAGATGGCGTGCGGCATCGCGCAAGGCAATGATTTCGGCATGGGCGGTCGGATCATTCTCGCCGATGGGCATATTAAAGCCGCGCCCGACGATCTGACCGTCGCACACGACCACGGCGCCCACCGGCACTTCACCCAGGCACTCGGCGGCGCGCGCCTGGGAAATGGCTTCGCGCATAAAAAAATCGTCGTGCATCATCGAATTTTGTCTTGATGTTTTGGCAATACCGTGGAATTGAATCACCTCAGAAAGAATACTGTGCGGATATTCAGTTTCAATACGGTGTATCCGGTTTATCGTCGATCAATCGCAACTTTTCCTATGGCGGTCGTTAAGGCGGTTGCTATCGTTCTGCACTAGCATTGGCTCGCCCTATCGCCATCCGTCATTGCATCTGCCGTCTGTTAAAGCACGCCCCGCTTTCGGCCCACTGTTTCTAGTTGGCCATTGATTTCACCGACGTTATTTTAACAGCGGGGATGTGCCATACAGCCCCGCCTGTCCTTCGTTTCACGCCGCGCGCACCTTTTACGGCGCTTATGGACGTGATCCTTACGGCGCAGATGCGGTCAGGCAGAAGAGATGCAGCATCTTGTCAATAAACTTAATGTCCGCATGCTCAGTGTCCGCCGAATGCTTGCCCAGCTAAACACCAATGACTTGCTGTTGACAGGTATGGCATGATGTTGATGAGTCACACTGCCATCTTTCAGACTCATCCCGGCCAAGCTCCGGAAAGTTGTTGCGCCGAAAAATGTGCGGCGCGCGCCAAAAGAGCAATGAGAAACAAATAAACACAAACGAAACCTACTGATCGAATGAACCCCAAGCGAATGGATGCAGACCTTCCCGCTCGCCTGTCCGCGCTGTCGCCTGACAGGCGCTTGCCTTATTCGGCGATCCGCACCAGCGCGGCAATGCGCCTGGTCTGGTGCGCCGGCGCACTGCTGATGCTCTGGTTATGTGTTTTCTGGGCACTGGATTGAGGAGCGGCAATGAGACCTGACTCAACGATTGCCCCGGCCGCGCCGCCCATTGTGCGTTTCGATAATCTGACGCTGGGCTATCAGCGGCATCCGGCGGTGCACCATCTGCACGGCGACATCGCCGCCGGCAGCCTGCTTGCTATCGTCGGCCCGAATGGCGCCGGCAAGTCGACGCTGCTCAAAGGCATCGTCGGCGATATTGCGCCGATGGAAGGGCGTGTAAGGTTACACGGCGTCGAACGCCGGAATATTGCCTATCTCACCCAGCAGTCCGGCGTCGATACGGCTTTCCCCATCGTCGTCCATGATTTCGTCGCCTTGGGGCTATGGCACGAATTCGGCGCTTTCCGCGGTCTTAACCGAGCAGCGCAACGACGCATTGAAGCGGCCATCGCTGCTGTTGGGCTGGAGGGGCTGGAAAACCGGCCGATCGGGCATCTTTCCGGCGGACAATTGCAACGCGCGCGTTTTGCCCGACTGACACTGCAAGATTCCCCGTTGGTGCTGCTCGACGAACCCTATAGCGGCATCGACGCCAGTTCCGCGCGCGATCTGGCGGCGTTGATTCAACGCTGGAACGCTGAGGGGCGCACCATCGTCAGCGTCCTGCACGATCTTGAACACGTGCGCCGCGATTATCCGCAAACCTTGCTGCTGGCGCGCGAGGCGGTCGCCTGGGGCGCGACAGCCGAGGTTCTCAGCGAAGCCCATCTGGCGCGGGCACGCCGTTTGGCCGAAACGGCGAGTGCAACAGCCAGCCGTAGCGAAGCGGAAATTTGTCATGCCAATGCTGTCGGCAGCGAACATTCGCCCCTGGAAAACCGGAGAAATGCGCATGAGCCTCGCTGATGTTCCTCTAATTTCGCCGTTTATCGAATTTAGCTTCATGCGCCGCGCATTGGCGGGCTGTCTGGCGCTTTCGCTGGGGGCGACGCCGATCGGTGTATTTTTGATGTTGCGCCGCATGAGCCTGGCGGGCGATGCGATTTCCCACGCCATTTTGCCCGGCGCGGCAGCAGGCTATCTACTGGCTGGACTGTCGCTGCCCGCCATGACGCTTGGCGGGCTGCTGGCCGGGGTTGCCATTGCCCTGCTGGCCGGCGGCGTCGCACGGCATTCGGTGATCCGTGAAGATACCAGTCTCGCCACGTTTTACCTGATTTCGCTTTCGGCCGGCGTGCTGATGATTTCTGCGCGCGGCAACAATGTCGATTTACTGCATGTGCTGTTCGGCAGCGTACTGGCGCTCGACGATGCCACCTTGCTGCTGCTCGCTGTCGTGGCTTCGGTGTCGCTCATCGGCATCGCGGCCGGACTGCGGCTGATTGTGTTTGACTGCTGCGACCCTGCGCATCTGGCGCGCATCAGCCGGCTGGCGCCGCTGGCGTATTACGGCTTTATGCTGCTGCTGGTGCTTAATTTAATCGGCGGTTTCCACGCGCTCGGCACGCTGATGGCTGTCGGTATCATGATTCTCCCCGCCGCCGCCGCGCGCTTCTGGGCGGCCAGCATCATGCCGCTGCTGCTGGCGGCCAGCGGCATCGCCTTGACCGGCTCGCTGGCCGGCCTGCTGACTTCCTATTATGCCGACCTGCCCGCCGGCCCAACGATTGTGCTGGCGCTCGGCGGCGTGTATCTGCTGTCGCTGCTTGCCGGGCCGTACGGGCCTGTTGCCGACCGGTTGCGGCCGCGCTGGCATTTTGAACGTTAGCGTCAATGTTCCGCAAATTTTCAGCCTGTCGCACCCATGCGTAGCGATGCGCAGGTTTATAGATTTCATCACCCAGAAAGAAAGGTTCTGTTGCCATGAAAATCTTCCGTCAACATGCCACGATCCGGCACCTGCGCGCAGGCGCATTCGCCGCGTTGAGCCTCCTCGGCGCATCCGTCCTGTTCGCCGCCAGCGCCCGCGCCGAACCAATGCCCGTCGTCACGAGCTTCACCATTCTGGCCGATATGACGCGCCAGATTGGCGGCGAGCGCGTGCAGGTGCACAGCTTGGTCGGCGAAAACGGTAATGCGCATGCCTTCCAGCCCTCGCCTTCCGACGCCCGGCGTCTTGGCAGCGCCAAGCTGGTCATCATCAACGGGCTGGGGTTTGAAGGCTGGATCGAACGGCTCGTGCGCGCTTCCGGTTATCCGGGCAAAGTGGCCGTTGCCAGCGCCGGCGTCAAGGCGCTGGACATGCCGGAAGGATGCCATCACCACCATCACGGGGAACATGGCCACGACCATGCGCACCATCATGACCACGATCACGGCCACAGTCACGCGCATGGCGGTTCCGACCCGCACGCCTGGCAGGACGCCGGTAATGCCTTGCAGTACGTAGATAACATCACCGCCGCGCTCAGTGAGGCCGATCCGGACGGTAAGGCGCTCTACGCAAGCAACGCCGAGCGTTACAAAGGCGAAATCAAGGCGCTCGATGCGGCCATCCGCCAGGCATTCGCCGTGCTGCCCGAAGCACGCCGCCGCGTGGTGACCTCGCACGACGCCTTTGCCTACTTTGGCCGCGCCTACGGCATGAAATTTATCGCCCCGCTCGGCATCAATAGCGAAGTCGAGCCTTCCGCCCGCGAAGTCGGCTGGCTGATCCGCCAAATTCGCCAAGAGCAGATTCCCGCCGTGTTTATGGAAAACATCACCGATCCGCGCCTGATCGAACGCATCAGCAAGGAATCCGGCGCGCGGCTCGGCGGCACCTTGTATTCCGACTCGCTCTCCGACAAGAACGGCCCGGCGCCGACTTACCTGAAGATGATGCGCTACAACGCCGACACGCTCAGCGCCGCGTTAAAACCCTGAAAATAATCAAGCGCAACAGGGTGCCCTGAAGCCCTGGTATTTAGGGACTTTCCAAGGAGGATGCTCTGTAGCCCTTGTAAACAGGGCATCTCCGAGCCCCCTACCCGCCAGCCCTTTATTTATAAGGGTTTTAGCCCGCATTTCTCACAGATAGAAGGTGCATCGCGGCCGGAGATATGAGAAAGTTGT
>CALAIL010000049.1 GCA_937923255.1 uncultured Propionivibrio sp.
AGTCAGCGGGGCGCGCTGCCGCTCAGCGCAACGGCATCAAGAGGAGTTCCGTGGGGAAAGGTCAGGGCGCAAGCCTTGGCAATTCCTATAGTTAAAGTATCTCAGGGTCTCTGCCCGCTAGCCCGCGTATTTAGGGCATCTCCGAGGGGGATGCTCTGAAGCCCTTGTAAACAGGGCATCTCCGGGCGCCATGCCTGCACACGCCCTATCCGCACGGGTTTTGGGGCATCTCCCCGACAGGGGGAGAATGGAAAAACGCGGGGCGAAAGCACAGGTGCATTTCCAAAAAGAGGTGGCCTGAAGCCCGCGTATTTAGGGCTTCTCCGGCACCCCTGCTCTGGAGACCTTTATTTACAAGTGTTCCAGAGGCGCCTGCCCGCAAACGCCCACTCCACAAGGGGTTCAGAGCGCCTTTATCCACGCGGGCTGCACCAGCGCCAGCGGGAAACGCCGGCGACATTCATTCCGCCGATACCGCCGCGGCAAGGAAAATGGCGGCGGTTTCGCTATACTCCGCCCCATGCATAATTCGTTCTCTTCCTCTCTGCGCAGGCTGCCGTTGCTGGCGGTACTGCTGGTCTGCTTTCTGCTCGGCGCCTGCAGCAGCCTGTCCACGATACAGTACAAGCCACGCGGGCCGGAAAGCGGCAAAGGCAGCGAGGTCGTCCTGTTCGCGCTGGGGCTTATCGACACCGGCTATCGCTTCGGCGGCAAAAACCCGGAAGCGGGACTCGATTGCAGCGGCATGGTCGCCTACATTTATGACCGCTCTCTCGGCCTCAAGGTGAGCGGCAGCGCTGCCGACATCGCCCGCCGCGGCCAGCCCATCGACCGCAGCCAGTTGCGTCCCGGCGATCTGGTCTTTTTCAACACGCGCAATGCACCGCTCTCGCATGTAGGCGTTTATATCGGCAACAACCGTTTCGTACACGCTCCTTCCACCAACGGACGGGTGCGCATCGACAGCATGCACAGCCGCTACTTCGCCCAGCGCTACGAAACGGCGCGCAGCTACTTCGACTAAAGCGCCATCGCGGGAGAAGCGATACGGCAGATCTCCCGGTATTCTGCCCGTCCGGCGGATAGGCTTAGCCTTCCGCGAGCGATTCGGAAAAGCGCTTCAGATCGACATTGCCGGCATTAAGGATGATGCTAATGCGCTTACCGCGCGCTTCCCTTTCATCGTCCGGATGTCAGTGAGGCAAAGGCCGCCGGGCAGTGGCTGCCGCGTTATCGCCAAAAGCAGGTGCTTCCGGCATGCGCAGAATCCTCGCTGATATTGAAATGAATCGATGATCCGCGCCGATGTTGCCAGTTACGCGGGCGGCGCCAGAAGACGGCGAGCGCATCATGCCGATTCAAAAATCAGCCTTACCTTCAATCCTTTCGGGAACTGCGTCGCGTCGCTCAGCTCGAGCCGCGCCCCAAGTCTTTGGGCAATCGCCTGGACGATGGACAGCCCCAGTCCTGAGCCTGTTTGCCCGCTGCCCAGCACGCGGTAGAAGGGGTCGAGCACGCGCTCGCGCTCGGCGGCGGGAATGCCGACGCCGTTGTCTTCCACCTCCAGGATGACTTGCCGCCCTGCCTGCCGGACGGATAAATCCACCCGCCCGCCATCGGGGGTATAGCGGATGGCGTTATCCGCCAGGTTGCGCACCAGGGTGAACAAATCTATTTCGTGCGCCAGCACCCTGGCGTCCGGGCCGTCGACCATGCCGATGTCCAGCGATTTGGCCTCGGCCAATGGCAGCAGATCTTCGAGCACGCGCCGGTACACGCCGCGAACGGAGACGGCCTGCGCCGGCGCCGGCACGGCGCTTTGCGCCCGCGCCAGACTGAGCAGTTGTTCGAGCAGTTTGCGGCCGCGCTCGATGCCTTGACGCAGCGTTGCCAGGCGCTGTCGCGCTTCGTCGGACATTTCAGCGGCATTGAGGCGTTCCGCCTGGAGGGAAAGCGCCGTCAGCGGCGAGCGCAGCTCGTGGGCGGCATCGGCGACAAAGCGGCGTTGGCTTTCCATCGCCTCGCCAACGCGCCCAAGCAGGCGATTGATCGCGTTGACAAAGGGCTGGATTTCCGACGACAGATTGACGGTCTGCAAGGGATGCAGTGCCTGCTCATTGCGCGCATCGACTTCCGCCGCCAGTTGGGTGACCGGGCGCAGCATCTTACGCAGCAGGTAGGTGACGACCAGCAGCAGGGTGGGCGCCAGAATCAGCAGCGGCAAGACGGTCAGAAAGGCGCTGTCCTGCGCAATGTCATCGCGCACTTCGGTTTCCTGGGCGACGGCGATACGCTGCCCGTCACGCAGTGTCCGGATCAGGACGCGGTAGGTGTCGCCACGCAGCTTCAGGGTATGCTTGCCGTCTTTCAGGTGATCCGGAATCGGCAAGCTGCGTTTAGCCGCTTTGCCGCGCGGCGCAAGCAGCTGGATGACCAGATCCGAATCGTCGTCGCGCTTGCCGTTCAGCTCCATCAGCGCCAGCGCCGCCGCAGGCTGGTTCTGCACAAAGGCCGCAACCTGCGAGAGCATATCGTCCTGCAATTCATGGGCTTCCTCAAACGCGCTGTAGAAGGAAAACGCCCCCGCCACCAGCGCCATCGAGACAATGGCCGCCGACAAGGCCAGCGCCAGGCGGAAGTAAATGGAATGCTTCAGGCGTTCTTTGCAACCATCCATCCCGCACCCCGTACATTTTTGATGGCATCGCTGCCGAGTTTCTTGCGCAGGGCGTGAATCAGGAAATCGATGGCATTGCTTTCCACTTCCTCGCCCCAGCCATAGACGCGCTCCTCCAGATCGGCGCGCGAGAGGATCGCCCCCGGCCGCACCATCAGCGCCTGCAACAGCGCAAATTCGCGGCTCGACAGCGGCACGGCCTCACCCCCGCGAACCGTCGCTTCATGCGTCGCCGGGTCGAGCGTCAAACAGGCGCTGACCAGCACCGGCGCAGCGCGGCCGCCCTTGCGGCGGAGTACGGCGCGCATGCGCGCCAGCAATTCAGACATGGCAAAAGGTTTGAGCACGTAATCGTCGGCGCCGTCGTCCAATCCGCGGATACGGTCATCCAGCCCATCGCGGGCCGTCATGATGAGCACCGGCATCGGGTCGTCCTTGCGCCGGATCGCGCGCAGCACTTCCAGGCCGTCCTTGCCGGGCAGCCCCAGATCGAGCAGCACCAGATCGTAGCGTTGCGCCGCCAGCGCGGACAGTGCCGCCACGCCATCCCGCACCCAGTCAGCCGCATAGGCCGCATCCTTCAGCGCAGACTGTACGGCGCTGCCAATCATGGCATCATCTTCAACCAGAAGCACACGCACGAAAAACTCCTCTATCACGAAAAAAGACAAGGCGCGGCAAGGCTGCCCGCGAAAGCGCATGATACGCAGACAAACTTAGCCGCGCATTAGGGCGCTTTATTCGCCCCCGCCCGCTCTTAAAAAAACAGGGCAAAAAACATAAAATGCCCGGAACCCCTTTAAACATAAGGGCTTCACGGCATCAGAAAATATAAGTTAGAAAATTACGCTCGGTCGCCGTGCATTTCGCACTCCTTTCAAAGGGAAGCCGCCCAAAGGGCGGAGGGGTTTTCGCTCTTTTCACTCGCCTTGCCCTCTCTCCTGCCCTTTCCCTTGCATAGACCGGACACATAGGTAACAGCGTGCGAAAACATGGGTAACACTTCCCCCGTCCTCGCCGATAAAAAAACTCATGCTCTGAAGTCCTTTATCTACGGGCATCTCTGCCCCCACTGCCCTGAAGCCCTTTATTTATAAGGGTTCCAGAGGCGCCTGCCCGGAAACGCCCTA
>CALAIL010000050.1 GCA_937923255.1 uncultured Propionivibrio sp.
ATAGACTGCCAAAAGTTCTCCTTTAAAACTGTCTCAACTCAGGGGAAGGCTACGGTAAAACCATCGTCTTTGGTCTGCTCAAACGTGGCGACTGCGTTTATACCTAAATCGTCCCCGATGCCTCCAAAGCTACGCTGCAAGCCATTATTTGGAGTAAAGTGTATCCTAACAGCATCATTCACACCGACAGCTGGCGAAGCTACGATGGGCGGGTTGACCTCGGCCTAGAAAAGCACTTTCGAGTCAATCATGGCAACAACGAGTTTGTCAAAGGCCAGACACGTCAACGGCATGAGCCTTTCTGGAGTGATGCCAGGCATCGGCTGGTGCAGTTTCATGGCGTGCGAAGGGATAAGTTCGAGCTGCACCTCAAAAAGACCGAGTTTCGCTTCAATCACCGACACCTTGACCTCTACAAGACAGTGCTTAAAATGCTCAGAAACAACCCTTTGGAAAGCGTTTGATTTCTAAGCTCCATCAAATATAGCACCGCCGGCAGGCGTAAACAATACGATTTCTCAATGGCAATATCAGACTGAAAAAAGACACGCAAGTAATTACCGAAGGCTATATATACAACACCAACCCAGCGCAGAAGTAATCTTCTACCTGTTCATTTTTTAATACTGAAAATAGGTGATGAAACTCAAAGAATCTTCAATAAAAAGAATCTAGATAAGTTTATAAAAGCCGAATTTTGCAAGAGCCTTATGGAGATTAAGCTTAACAAAATTGTTAGTTAACTTGTTGAAATAAATAGAAATAACAAATACTCAAACCATTTTTGGATTACGTAAAAAACTCTTCCCTAGATTCTGCACTACTTTTCACTAGCCTTTTCGGCGCCAGATATTGGTATTGGCCTGCATTCAATCAAACGCTATATCTAGATCAAACTTTAAGTGCCTTACTCCTTACGTTTTTCGTATTTTTTTCTTTATCAGCTAGTAATGGCGCTTTAGTTTTTTCCTTCTTTTCAAACTCAAAACCAATTTTACCGTCAGTACCGCGTACCAGATACGCAGAAAATTTCCGTCGTGTACGTGCGGAAATAAAATTCTTGAATAAATCGGTGCGCCCGGTTGTAAGTAGTTTATGCATCTGTTCGGGGGCAATGGGCTGTTGCAATATGACTTTTCCTGAGCGGAAATCACATGTCCGATTTTTTCCTAGCGATTTTTCACAAACGTAAGCTGTGCCGTACTCGAATATATTGGCATTACATTTGGGGCATACACCAAGACTTGCCTGGTTAGAAAAATCAACCGGTTCAGCGTTTTCATCATCTTTATTGCCAGTTTTCCCAAAATCAAATTCCGGTACGTTATCAGCGTTCAAGCGAATTGTGGCGTTGAACGGTCGTCCCATCTTGTTTCGGAAACCCGTCAATGGGCCAATAACGCGCGCGGTAATCAATGTTTCAATTTCATCAGGCTCGAACTGGCGCCCGGCGACGATTTTCCACAACGCAAAATCACATTCCTGGCACTGAAACTTCTTGTAGGTTTCTTTGATGTGTCCGCCGCACTTAGGACAGGGTGCGCTTAGTTCTCCAAAGTCGCCTGGAATCGTGTCGCTGTCATAGGTTTTAGCGCGTTCGACGATCAATTCTGTCATCGCAGAAATTTCTTTCATGAAGGCTGGGCGCGACATTTCGCCGCGTTCCATGCGCGCAAGCTTATATTCCCACTCTCCAGTCAATTCGGCAGCGGTCAGTTCTGGAATACCCAGGCCATTAAGCAGCGTCATCAGCGAAAATGCTTTAGCTGTTGGCTGTAGTTCCCGCCCTTCACGGTGAACATATTGTTCGATTAGTAAGTTCTCGATAATTTGGGCGCGCGTTGCCGGTGTACCCAGTCCGCGCCCCGCCATGGCGGCTTTCAGTTCTTCATCATCAACTGTTTTGCCTGCACCTTCCATAGCCGAAAGTAAAGTGGCCTCAGAATAACGGGCGGGTGGCCGCGTTTGATTTGAGTTAATACTAACTTCGTTAGTGCGTACAATTTCCTTGGCCTCAACCGGAGCCAGGTTACTATCCTCCCCTTCCTGACGATCCCGACCATAAACCGTAAGCCAACCAGGCGTAACCAATACTTTGCCTTCGCTTTTAAACGGTTCGTCTTCTACGCGGGTAATCCGGGTGGTCAGCAAATATTCGGCCGCTGGATAAAAAACTGCGAGAAAACGTTTGACAACAAGATCGTAGAGTTTTTGTTCTGGTTCAGAAAGGTGTTTGGGTGCCTGTGTTGTCGGAATGATAGCAAAGTGGTCGGAAATTTTCGCATTATTAAAGATACGTTTGTTGGGTACCACCCAATTTCGCGCCAGAATCTGGTGTGCGAAGGGTGCATAGCGAGCAATCAATGCCTCGTCATGGCTTTTACCAACGCCTTCTCCGGTAAGCGTTGTCAGCGTATTTTTGACGGTTGCTAAATAATCTTCGGGCAAGGCGCGTGAATCCGTGCGCGGATAGGTCAGCACCTTGTGTTTTTCATACAAGGCCTGTGCCAACGCCAGTGTTGATTTGGCAGAGAAACCGAAGCGGCTATTCGCATCACGCTGTAGACTGGTCAAATCGTAAAGTAATGGCGAGAGTTGGGTCGATGGTTTGGATTCTTCGCTAACCTGGCCAGATTTACCTTCACATTTCTTTTGCAGAGCAAGGGCTTGTGTTTCATCCCACAAGCGATCAGCACGCGCATGTTCGTCGTTTTCCTTACCTCTGAAAGCCTCGGAAAACCATTTTCCCCGGTATTCACCGGCCAGACAAACAAAGGTCGCCTCAACTTCCCAGTAAGCGCGTGGCTTGAATTTACGGATTTTTGCCTCGCGGTCAACCAATAGCGCCAACGTCGGCGTCTGTACGCGACCCACCGTCGTCAAATGAAAACCGCCTGTTTTGGAGTTGAAAGCCGTCATGGCGCGAGTGCCGTTGATGCCGACCAGCCAGTCGGCCTCAGAGCGGCAAACAGCTGCATCCGCCAGTCCGCGCATATCAGCGCCCGGACGCAATCTGGAGAACCCGTCACGGATCGATTGCTGCGTCATGGACTGTAGCCAAAGCCGTTCGACAGGCTTATTCGTTTTGCTATAGCGGACGATATAGTTAAAAATTAGCTCGCCTTCGCGGCCTGCGTCACAGGCATTGACAAGGCTCGTTACATCCTTGCGCTTGATCAGTTTGATGAGCAGTTTGAGCCGGGATTCGGTTTTATCGATCGGTTTGAGATCAAAATGCGGTGGAATGACTGGCAAATGGGCAAAAGACCATTTGCCGCGCTTGACCTCATAATTTTCTGGGCAAACCAGTTCGAGCAAATGACCGACCGCCGAACAGATGACCGCCGTCTCGCTTTCATAATAATCATCGCGCTTAGTGAATCCACCGAGTGCTCGGGCGATATCACTGGCAACCGAAGGTTTCTCGGCAATAATCAGTTTTTTAGTCATGGCGTAAAGCTGCTGCGCAAAGAAATATAGGATGCATTCATCATGTCGGTACGAATAGATCGCATGATAAGAGTGGACGATAGCGATTGGCAAGCGCTGAAAATCTGGAGCTTTTGGATTGCTGGCTTCACCTAGGCTTCCATAAAACCAGAGAGTGGCAGTGCATGTTTACAAAGTGTTTACACGGATTTTCTGACCGTTGAAAAAAGCGCCACTATGCCGATATGCGCTGAAATCGTCCGCCGGGCAAATTGGCGAGATGGCCATCAAGTTCGAGCTGTAGCAATCGCTGCGAAAGTATTTCGATAGACAAGCCACTCCGTGCGGCCAGTTCGTCGATGCTGCATGGATCAAAGCCAATGAGCGCCAGCAGTTCATCTGCATCTGTCTGTGCTTCCTGGCCCGTAGCTGTAACCGAAGGCGTCAGGGGAGGAGAAGCGCTTGCTTGGCCTTTCTCGCTGGGCTGATCATCGTGCCAATCCAGCTCCTCCAAGATATCCTGCACCGTTTCGACAAGCTTTGCGCCTTGTTTGATAAGTTTATGGCAACCACGCGCTTGGGGAGAGTGGATCGATCCGGGAATGGAAAAAACCTCTTTACCTTGTTCGCCTGCCAGACGTGCAGTGATTAATGAGCCGCTCTCAGCCGCAGCTTCGACGACAAGTACGCCGCGTGCCAGACCGGAAATCAGGCGATTACGGCGAGGGAAATTGTGGGCCACAGCGGGCGTTCCCAAGGGAAATTCCGAGATAATGCATCCTTGTTTGACGATCCTTCGGGCAAGGTCAAGGTTGCGCGCCGGATAAATGCGGTCGATCCCCGTGCCGATGACTGCAATCGTATCCCCTTGAACAGAAAGCGCGGCCAGATGTGCTGCCGTATCGATACCCAGTGCCAGACCGCTGACAATGATCAGTCCTGACTGTGCTAGAGCAGCAGAAAAATTCTCGGCATTTTTGATTCCTTGCGGCGTTGGGTTACGGCTGCCCACAATCGCTAATGCTGGGCGTTGCAGCAAGTCCAGCCGACCACGTACATAAATCAGTGTTGGCGGATCGGCAATGTCAAGCAGTGCGCGGGGATAGGCGGTATCGGCCAACGTCACAATATGCTGGTCGGACGCCTGTGCCCATTGGCGAGCAGCGGCAACTGCCTGGCTATTATCGGCCTCAAGCAATAGACGGGCGGTTTTGCTACCGACAACACAACGCAAGGCATCGTACCCGGCAGAAAAAACCGCCTCCGGCAACCCGAAGGCGGTGAGCAGTTTGCGCTGTGATTCGCTGCCGACGCCAGGTACGAGCGTTAAGCGCAACCAGGCGTCGAGCGACGGATCCTCAACGAGCGTCATCGACGCACAGAATCCATAAAGCGGCGCTGATTATGGCGTTCTGACAAAATCGTTCTGTTCGATGATGCCATCAGACTGCATTACCAGCGCATACGAAATATGTGCAAATGTACGGAAGATAAAGATTAACCCGGTTCGCGTTGCCGGAATTTGAACGCTGACTTTATTGTCGTTTTCATCGCGCTCAGTAAAGGTCAGATTGCGTTCGAGCGCCAGTACATGACCAATTTCTAGACCGTCGCGCGCGCCGCGATTGATGGCAATGATCGAACCTTGTCCGCCCGTGCCCACGCCGCCATAAACAGAAATGATGCGACCTTCAATCTGCACATCCGGCCGGTGTGGAACATAATCAATAAATGGCGGCCTGGTTGCCGGCGAGAGACGATCACTGACACCGATTTCCTGTTTGATCGTCTGGATCTCAAGCGTTGCCGGCTCTCCGGGACGTACCTGCTTGGCCGTGCCCAGATGGAATGCTTCATAGCCAAGTACGGTTTTTCCATCTTCTGGATCAAACAGCGGCCGGCCTTTGCGGTAGACATTCCACATCGCTGTGTCGGGATCGATATTGTTGGCGTAAACCAGATCGCCATTGCCGACATTGACGCGCTCGTTCTGAGTTGCAACGATACGCGGCGCATTGGTGAGCTTGTCGATTTCGTCAGCCTCGACGACCAGCGGTGCGGCCAGGAACGGTTCGATGACGTGTGCTGGAATGGGCGGAATTGCGCCCGAATCATTGGGTGTTTCATAGATTTTTGGTCTTAACTTGACCGTTTCCCTGCGCAGATACGGTCTGCCGGAAGCATCCCGACTCAGAATGATGACATCCCCCGGATAGATACGATGTGGGTTGCGGATCTGTTTACGGTTCATCCGCCAGATTTCCGGCCAGCGCCAAGGGTGTTTAAGGAATTTTGCAGAAATATCCCATAATGTATCGCCCTTAACGACAACATATCGTCGGGGCGCCGCTTTGGCGAGTTCGATCGGTTTGTCAGCCGGTTCGGCTGGTTTTCCCTGAGCCACGCACAGTGTGGCGGTCGCAGCGAGCAGGAGCGCAGATATAATGCGGCGTATCATCGTGTTATCCTCACTAGACAATCGGCAATATCTTGAAAACCCTCAATGCCTTTATTCGCCAGCCCATTCCTTTGAAGTTTCCCCTTTTGAACAAATGCCTATGAAATTTTCGGCGATTTTTGGGGAGACTCCGGTGGAAATCTGGAATCCGGCAAATATGGCAGATGTCATTCTTAGATATTCCATTGGATTCTGCACGCAATTATTTATTTGAGCAAGCTTTTTATATGGCCTTACTTCCCATTCTTCGTTTTCCCAATCCCCGACTCAAGAAAATCGCAGCGCCCATAACGCATTTTGACGAAGCACTTCGCCGCCTCGCAGAAGATATGGCTGAGACGATGTACGAAGCGCCGGGTATTGGCCTCGCGGCAACGCAGGTCGACGTGCATCAGCAGCTTATTGTCATTGATGTTTCCGAAACGCGGGACCAGCTTCAGGTGTTTATCAACCCCGAGATTCTTTCCAGCGAAGGCGAACAGATCGGCGAGGAAGGCTGCCTGTCGATTCCCGGTGTGTACGAACAGGTCAAACGCGCCGAACACATTGTTGTTCGCTATTTTGACCTCGACGGTCAGGCGCGGACGCTGGCGGCCGATGGTCTGCTTGCGGTCTGCATCCAGCATGAGATCGATCATCTGAAAGGCATCCTATTCATTGAACGCCTCTCGCCGCTCAAACTCGGGCGCATCAAAACCAGATTGGCTAAACAGGCGCGAATTACCGCATGAAGCTGATTTTTGCCGGTACACCAGAATTCTCGGCGCATGCGCTGCGCGCTATCGAGGCTGCTGGGTACCAGATCGCACTGGTGCTGACCCAGCCAGACCGACCGTCCGGTCGAGGAATGGCCGTGCAGGCCTCGCCGGTCAAGCGCTTTGCACTTGAACAGGGCATCGAGGTTTTCCAGCCGGTGAGTCTGCGCGATACCGCTGCGCAGGAGCGGCTCCGTGCCGTGGGCGCCGACGTTATGGTGGTTGCCGCCTATGGGCTGATTCTGCCGCAAGCCGTGCTTGACATTCCGCATTTCGGCTGCCTCAACATTCACGCTTCACTGCTGCCGCGCTGGCGCGGCGCAGCACCGATTCAGCGCGCGATTCTTGCAGGCGATACAGAAACCGGCGTCTGCATCATGCAGATGGAAGCCGGCCTGGATACCGGCCCGGTGCTGCTTTCGGAGGCTTTGACCATTGCGCCGGATGATACTGCCGGCAGTCTGCACGACCGTCTGGCCGATCTGGGCGGGCGTCTGATCGTCGATGCCTTGGCGCATTTACCTATGGCAATGCAGCCGCAGTCGGGACAAGGCGCGACCTATGCCGCCAAGCTGGAAAAGTCAGAGGCTGTGCTTAATTGGCGTCTGCCCGCCGTAGAACTTGCCCGCCAGGTGCGCGCCTTTAATCCGTTTCCCGGTGCGCTAACGCATCTGGACAGCGTTCCGATCAAGATTTGGCGCGCAGAAGTCCGCGCTGCGGTGGATGTGGCGGAATGTGACCAAGGCAGCAGTCATGGGGTGGCGCCTGGCACGGTGCTGTCTGCCGATAAGGAAAACGGCATCCTCGTGGCTTGCGGCGAAGGCGCGTTGTGTTTGCTGGCGCTGCAAAAGGCCGGCGCAAAACGCCTGTCCGCCGCCCAGTTTCTGGCCGGGACGCCGGTAGCGCGCGGCGCAGTATTTTCGTCGCCCGCTCTGTCATGAGCTGTCTTCCGAATCCCTTGAATTTTTGATGTTTCCCCCCATTTTCTGACAGGTGCGGCAGATTCCGCCGCTTGAACGACGGAGAAAAACACATGTTTGGCAACTGGCTGAAAACCTCGATCCTGATGGCGGCGATCATGGCGCTGTTTGGCATCATCGGTGGTTATGTCGGCGGCTCGCAGGGCATGCTGATGGCGCTGCTGTTCGGCGGCGTGGCGAATATTTTTGCTTACTGGTTTTCCGACAAAATGGTGTTGCGTATGTACAACGCCCAGGAAGTCGATGAAGCCTCGGCGCCGCAGTTTTACGGCATCGTGCGCGAACTTGCCCATAACGCCGGATTACCGATGCCGCGTGTTTACCTGATCAACGAAGCGCAGCCCAATGCTTTTGCCACGGGCCGCAATCCTGAGCATGCTGCAGTGGCGGCGACGACCGGCATCCTCCAGCTGCTCTCGGCACGTGAGCTGCGCGGTGTCATGGCGCATGAACTGGCGCACGTCCGCCACCGCGATATTTTGATCTCGACGATTGCCGCAACGATGGCTGGCGCGATCTCAGCGCTGGCCAACTTCGCCATGTTCTTTGGCGGGCGTGATTCCGAAGGACGCCCGGCCAATCCACTGGCCGGCATCCTGGTGGCATTGCTTGCGCCGATGGCGGCGAGCCTGATTCAGATGGCGATTTCGCGCGCCCGCGAATTCGAGGCCGACCGCGGTGGTGCGGAAATCAGCGGCGATCCCAATGCCCTGGCCGACGCGCTGGCCAAGATCGATGCCTATGCCCGGAATATTCCCATGCCGACGGCTGAAGAGCACCCCGCAACGGCGCAGATGATGATCATGAACCCGCTCTCCGGTGGCGGCATCAGTGGGCTGTTCCGCACCCACCCGGCGACAGAAGAGCGCATCGCCCGTCTGCGGGCGATGGCTGCCGGCGGCCACTGAGGGGTGCGCTGGAGCCCGCATGGATAAAGGAACTCAGAGCATACCCCGCTGAGATGCCCTAAATACGCGGGCTTCAGGCCACCTCTTTTTGGAGGTATGCCTGCGCTTCTGCCCCCACGTTTTTCCAATTCTCACCCTGTCGGGGAAATGCCTCGAAACCCGCGCGGATAAAGGGTCTCCGGGAAGGCGCTTCTGGAACCCTTATAAATAAAGGGCTGGCGGGTAGTGTCCCCGAAGATGCCCTGTTTACAAGGACTTCAGAGCATCCCATTTGGAGAAGCCCTAAATACGCGGGCTAGCGGGTAGGCGCTCGGAAGAACCTAAAAACAAGGAT
>CALAIL010000051.1 GCA_937923255.1 uncultured Propionivibrio sp.
GCGGCTTTCTCAAGTTCGGCACGGCGCGCCTCGAATTCGGCCAGCGCGGTCGGCGTCGCCCGCTTGGCCTTGCCTTGCGGAATCAGGTAATTACGTGCGTAACCATCCTTGACCTTGACGAGGTCACCCAGATTGCCCAGATTGACGACCTTTTCCATCAAAATTATCTGCATCGTCCTATCCTCGCTTATTGGTGGTTATCGGTGTACGGCAAGAGCGCTAAGAAACGCGCGCGCTTGATGGCAACAGACAGCATACGCTGATAGCCGGACTTGGTGCCGGTCAGGCGTGCCGGCATGATTTTGGCGTTTTCAGCAATATATTCCTTGAACAGATCGACATCCTTGTAATCGATGAAATCGACCTTTTCTGCCGTAAAGCGGCAGAATTTGCGGCGCTTGAATGCTCCGCCACCACGCCTTTTGACGTTCTTATCGTCCTTTTTTTTCATGAATCTAGCCATTTTGCTTTCCTTCAACAAATTCAATTTTGGTGATATGCAATCTCAGCTGTCTGCTTTGTCGGCTTTTTGCGGCGATAAACCCCGTTAGACGAAGCTCGGTTCCGGGCGCCGCATCCTGTAGCCAGTTGGCACATTCTCCCAAGGCAATCGCCGGAACTTCGCATTCAACCTGGCGTTGAACACCTGCTTCAACCTGATCGGAAACGTGTTTGACAAGACATTCGGCAACCGGCGTCCCTGCCGGCGTAAAACGCAGATTGCGGCGTTCGACCAGGATGCCTGTCAGTACGATGCAGTTCAGCCGAACCTCGAAATTCAGTCCGCAGCCGCAACCGGCTGTGCTTCCGGTTGCTCTGGTTGTGCCTCAGCGCCAGACTCCGCCACTGCAGGCATATCCTGAGCCGCCAACATCGACTTGGATTTTTCCTCCTTCATCATCGGCGAAGGCGTCGTCACGGCATGCTTCATCCGAATGGTCAGATGACGGAGAATGGCGTCGTTGAACTTGAAGCCATGTTCAAGCTCGGTCAGCGTTTCACCGCTGCACTCGATATTCATCAGCACATAGTGCGCCTTGTGCAGCTTCTGGATAGGATAGGCAAGCTGGCGGCGTCCCCAGTCTTCCAGGCGATGAAGCTGGCCGCCCTGCGAAGTCACCAGCGTCTTGTAACGTTCGACCATCGCCGGAACCTGTTCGCTCTGATCCGGGTGGACGATAAAAACAATCTCATAATGGCGCATGCAAACTCCTTATGGTTAAAGCCCTCCGCCATGCGAACGGTGGGGCAAGGTGGAAAAGTTGGTGATTATAACTGCTCACACCGTCATAAATCAATGAAATGACCGTGAAAGTCGGTTTTCCACGGCATCGGTTAACTGATGGGCGCTATCCGGCCATACACGACAAACATACAGGGACAAACGCCAGAAGAACACCGGCAATATCCGCTCAAAAGTCGCGTTACGTATCGACTTTAGGCGCATTCAGCGTGTTGCCCCTGGTACGCATCATGGCCTGCAATTTGGCCGCTGCGCCTCCTAAAGACAACCCGAGCTTGAGTTCCCGGTCAAGCAGTTTCAGCAAAGGCAACAGATGATAACCAAGCGCTGGCAAATGCGGCGACACTCTATCCTTGTTGCCGGTCTCGAGTAACGCCAAGGCCTGCTCGACCGTCAGCGTTTCCGTATTTCCCCGGTCGACATCGGCTGCGATCACACAATCTCCGCCTGCTTTCTGGGCTTCCTCCAGGCGATGTGAAGCCAATTCGAGCAGCGCTTCGGCCGAAGCGACGCCATCTGCAGGGAAATTACCGATTCCGATGCTAACGGAAAGGCTCAGTCGATCACCGTGAGTGCTGATTTTGGCTTTTTTGATGGCCTTCCGCAGGCGATTGCTGAATGCTTCACAATCCGTGCCATCAAGATCCGGAGAAATGATCGCCAACCGATCGCCCACATAACGCCCAAGTCCATCATTTTCGCGGACTCGGCCACTGAGAATAGCCACGAAACGCTGCTGTAACTGCTGCACCACGGCGTCACCATGTTGTGCACGCAAATCGGCAACATTGTCGAATTCCATGACTAAAGCGCTGATTCGGCCATGATTTGCCCTGGCACGCCCCATTGCCTGTTTTGCCATGGCAAGCAACGCCATTTTCGACATCACACCCGGCAAATCTGCTTTTTCGGTACGCACAGGCGCTTCTTTTTCTTTCTCAGTATTCTCTATATTTTCCGTTTTCTCCGTACTTTCCGCCGGTTCGGTATTGTCTTCGCCTTGGGTCGTAGCGTCTGTCGCGCGCGCTGCTATATCTTCAGCCGTTATCCCAAGGATCGCATCAAGGCGCGGCAACAGCTCATCCGCCAGCGCCTGACGATCAATAAATTCAGTCGCGCCATGTGATTTTGCCCGCGCAACCGCTTCGGTATCATCGCCAACGACCAGCAATATCGGCATCTGCGCAAGCCGCGATAACGCCGAAGCACGCATCCGTTCTAAAAGCGCATCGCCATTAAGCAGCGGCATAGAAAGCGAGCACACAACCACACGGATCGTCGGATCAACGAGTAAGGCCTGCCAAGCCAGCTCACCATTCGCTTCTTCGCGAAATGCATAGTAATTGCGGATTTGCCGTGCAAGCATCGTGCGTGCCATACGCGACTCATCGACGATCAGGACGCGCGGAATGGAATCGGACTTACTCATACGCCCTCCTGCACATTATTTCTCCACACCTCAACTCATTGATTTTTCTAGATTCCATCATTTTTTACCCTATCGCTTTCCAGAACAATAAAAAAATATTCCGGAAAAATTGAGAAGTAAAAATATACATTCAATTTTAGGAAATGCCTATCTTAAAAAATGCCCCTCAAATATTTTATAACGTATCAAAACGGCAAAAATAAAGCTGCGTGTGACATTTACTCAAATAATTTATCCAGAAAATGACCGCAAATGTTTACAGTCCGCTGATTTTCAGCTAAATTTCGCCCTCATGAATTTTTCCGACTCCTTTTTTCAACTTCTTTTTGCTGTTGCGATCACTTTAGGCGTAGCAGGGCACGCTGCCGCAGCAGAGCAACCATTCCCCCCACAGCAACCGTGGCCGGCTGAAGAGCCCTCCCTGCTTGAACGCTACACCACCAATGCCCAGGACCTGATTCTGAAAGGGTTGGAACTCGTCGGCATCAATTACCGCTTTGGCGGTACAAATCCGGATAGCGGACTTGATTGCAGCGGGTTTGTCCAGATCGTTTTCAAAGACGCGCTCGGTAAACTCCTGCCGCGCACCGCCAAAGAGCAGAGTCAGGTGGGCGACGAAGTCTCGCGCAATGAGCTAAAGCCTGGCGACCTCGTATTTTTCAACACGATGCGCCATGCTTTCTCACACGTCGGCATTTACCTCGGCGACAATCATTTCGTCCATGCCCCGCGTACCGGCTCGGAAATTCGTGTCGAAGACATGAGCCAAAGCTACTGGGCCAAGCGTTACAATGGCGCGCGCCGCGTCCTCCAGCGCTGACGCTGAGCGGCATACACATACATTACTAAACGGCATACCTGATTATTGATTCGGTCAAAAAAGTTTTCGCCAAGTCAAGAATCAAATATCCCGACACTCTCTTACACCTGTTCACCGCCGATGAGAAAAGGACGTTCTGTACGTCCTTTTATTTTTTCCTGACGCCCGCACGCCCCTGGTTCCGTCATCCGTAATGATTCCCTGGCTTGATGATAATAGCGATGATTTCCCGCCATGTGAAACTGCGCTACATACGCCTAACGGCCTGCTCTGCGCCGGCGGCGACCTTTCGCCTGCGCGCCTGCTGGCCGCTTACCGGCGCGGCATTTTTCCGTGGTTCTCACCGGGCGAACCAATTCTCTGGTGGTCGCCCGATCCGCGCATGACGCTCGACCCGGCGGCTTTCCGGCCATCCCGTTCCCTGCGCCAACGGCTGAGGCGCGGCGGCTACGAAGTCCGGCTGGATTACGACTTCGCCGCCGTTATCCGCGCCTGTGCCACGATGCCCCGCAAAGGACAACACGGCACCTGGATTACCAGCGAAATGCAAACCGCCTACCTGCGGCTTCATACACTAGGCTATGCCCATTCGGTCGAAACCTGGATCGGCGGACAACTGGCGGGCGGCCTATACGGTGTTGCCCTCGGCGGCATGTTCTACGGAGAATCCATGTTCGCGCGCACGACCGATGCCTCCAAGATCGCCCTCGCCCACCTGGCACACTACCTGCGACAGCGCGGCGACGCACTCATCGACTGCCAAATGGCAACGACGCATCTCGCCTCGCTCGGCGCCCGCGAAATGTCGCGCAGCGACTTCATTGCCCGCATCCGGGAACTGAGCGCACTCGATATTCCCGCCGGTCGCTGGCCATGCGACGGCGCCCGTCAATCCTGGGAAAGCGCCACCCTCGCTGAACATTGACCTGCTGCCATGTCACATCCCGACGCTGCTCGTCTGCCCTTCTCGCTGCTCCAGTTTCACCGGACGGATACCTACCCCTGCAGCTACCTGCCCGACCGACAGGCACGCTCGCTCGTCGCCATTCCGCCCGGTCTGATCGACAGCGCCCTCTATAGCCGGCTCGTGCGTCACGGATTCCGGCGTAGCGGCCCGTTTTCCTACCGGCCGGACTGCACCGGCTGCCGCGCCTGCGTGCCGGTACGCATCCCCGTCCAGCGCTTTGCCCCAAACCGCAGCCAGCAACGCAGCCTTAGACGGCACGGCACGCTGATGGCTACGGAACGCCCGCTCACCTACAACGAAACCCACTATGCCCTTTACCGGCGCTACCAGCACGCCCGCCATCCCGGCGGCGGCATGGATCAAAGCAACCCCGACCAATACGCCGAATTCATACTGCAAAGCCATATCGACACCCGGCTGATCGAATTCTGCGAGCCGGAAAGCGGTGCGCTGCGCATCGTCAGCCTGATCGACCGTCTCGATGACGGTCTCTCCTCCGTCTACACCTTTTTCGACCCCGACATCGCCGGCGCCAGCTTCGGCACTTACAGTATCCTCTGGCAAATCACCCGATGCGCCGCCCTGGGCCTGCCCTATCTCTACCTCGGTTACTGGATTAAGGAATGTCGGAAAATGGCTTACAAAGCCGGCTTTCAGCCAATCGAAGGGCTGATTGACGGCCTCTGGCAGCCACTGCCGTCGGACTATCCATCATCCACCCATCAGCGCCCCGCGCAGCCATCATAAGAATTACGAAATTCTCTTACCTGAGATACAATAATTCACTGTAAAAAACAAATCGTTACAAACCCAATCCAAATACATCATCAGTCACAGCACTGGAAAGATATCGACACGCTCAAAACACTTTTGAGTTTTTCAAGCAGAAATAAAAAGCAATGCATTTTCCAAGATGTCGTCAATGCGGCGCAGGCCCATGGCGTAAAAAATTCACGAGCCTCATCGCCGTATCGACAGCGGCATTTTCGGCATTTCTGTACGCGCAGACGCCACCGCCTGTTCCGCCTGTTCCATCCCCATCGACTCCATCCACCCCACCCTTTTCCGGGCAGGAAAGAACGCCGCAAAGCGACCTTGAATATCAACGTCAGCGCGAAGCGGAAGAACGGCTACGTCGACAGATGGAAACGCCGCCTGACGTCCGCCTCCCGGTACCCACAGCGGCCAACCCAGCTCACGCCCGCCTCTCTGAAGAAAGTCCCTGCGTCAGGGTAGATACCCTGGAACTGGATATCCATCCCGCCGAATTTGCCCAACATTTCGCCTATCTGGCAGACGCAGCCGCACGCACCGCCGACGGTAGCCCGGACGATTACACCGGCCGCTGCCTGGGTGAACACGGCATCAACCTCATCATGCGCCGGCTGCAAAATGCCCTGATCGAGCACGGCGACATCACCAGCCGCGTCGGCGCCCCCGAACAGCATCTGGGCAGCGGCACGCTCAAACTCTCGATCATCGCCGGACGTATACATGCCATCCGCTTCACGGCAGAAAGTCACCCGCGCGCCTATGCGGACAATGCCCTGCCGCTGTCACCGGGCGACGTGCTCAACCTGCGCGACCTCGAACAAGGGCTTGAGAACTTCAAACGCCTGCCGACCGTCGAAGCCAGCCTCCAGATCGTGCCAGCCGAGGGTGCAGACAGTCAGGACGGGGAAAGCGACCTGCTCATCGATTGGCGCCAATCTTCCCCCTGGCGGCTGATCGCCAATGCCGACAATTCAGGCTCGCGCGCCACCGGACGCACCCAGGCCGGCCTTACGCTGGCTGGCGAACATCTGCTCGCCCGCAACGACCTGCTCTACCTCAATTACAACCAGAGCCTCGGCAGCGGTCCGACGGCGGCGCGCGGTACACGCGGCGGCAGCCTGCACTACGCTGTGCCTTTCGGCTACTGGCAGCTATCGGCGGCAACCAGTGTCGGCACTTACCGGCAAACCGTCATCGGCGCTTGGCAAAACTACATCTACCGTGGCCGTTCCAGAACGGACGAACTCAAACTGGCGCGCCTCTTCCAGCGTGACGGCGTGAGCAAATCGACGGCCTGGGCAAAACTCTGGCGGCGCACCTCCAGAAACTTCATCGACGATACCGAAATACGGCCGCAGCGGCGCGCCACCGCCGGCTGGGAACTCGGCGCCAGTCACACACGCCGCCTTGGCCGCCTTGGTCTCGAAGGCCAACTCGTCTACCGGCAAGGTGAGCGCATGCTCGGTGCGCTGCCAGCGCCGGAAGAAGCCTACGGAGAAGGTCGCGCAAAAATGCGCCTCATCGGTCTCGAAGCACGCGCCGAACTCCCGTTCCGCCTCGCCAGCCAACCCTTCCGCGCCCAATTCTTAGTGCGCGGACAGCACAACCTCACCCCGCTCACCCCGCAGGACCGATTCTTCATCGGCGGGCGCAGCAACGTGCGCGCCTACGATGCCGACCACATGCTCGCCGGCGACCGCGGCCTTGCCCTGCGCGGCGACCTCGGCTGGATCATTCACGGCCAGGAACTCTACCTCGGCCTCGACCACGCCCGCGTAGCCGGTCCCTCAACGCGTTACCTCGCCCAAAACAGCCTGACCGGCGCAGCCCTTGGCATACGCGGCTACTGGCATGGATTGAGTTACGATCTTTTCTGGGGTAAACCGATTCGTCCTCCGGCTCATTTCAACGCACCCCGTCACATCTTTGGTTTTACGCTCGGATTTGAATTTAAAGGCTAAAACTGGTTAAGCGAACGTAGTTTACGTATTTACATTTCTCTTCTTATCTTTTACCTTCAGCACCCCCTTTTCACCCCCTTCTCCCCGCAGCAGGAAACGCCATGAACCGCCACTGTCACCGACTCATCTACAACCGCCGCCGCCAGCAACTCATGGCCGTTTCCGACCATGCCATTGGCCGACACAAAGCCAAAGGCGAGACAGCGGCCGCCCCAACGCCGGAACGCGCCTCATTGCCCCTGTCCCGTCCTCTTTTTGTCACCCCTCATTCATGGCAAGCACTGACGAAGCACCCGCTCCTCGCTTCCTTCTCCCTGCTTTCCCTCCTCCTTGCCGCCGCTCCGGCACAGGCGCAAATCATTGCCGACCCGAATGCCCCGGTCGCACAACGCCCCACCGTTCTGACCACCGGCAACGGCGTTGCGCTCATCAACATCCAAACCCCCAACGGCAATGGCATCAGCCACAACACCTACCGCCAGTTTGACATTCCCGCGTCCGGCGCCATCCTCAACAACGCCCCCGGCAGGAGCGTCACCCAACTCTCCGGCGCCGTTCCCGGCAACCCCTGGATGAGCTCGGGCGGTGCGCGCCTCATCCTCAACGAAGTCAACTCCAGCGCCCCCAGCCAACTCGGCGGCCTGCTCGAAGTAGCCGGAACGCGGGCGCAGGTCATCGTCGCCAATCCCGCCGGCATCACCTGCACCGGCTGCGGCTTCATCAACGCCGGCGAACTCACTTTGGCCGCCGGCGCTCCCTTCTGGCGCGGCGACACGCTGGCCGGCTACCGCGTCAGCGAGGGCCGCATCGAGATCGCCGGCGCCGGCATGAACGCCGAGCAGAGCGACTACACCACGCTCATTGCGCGCGCCACCAGCCTCAACGCCGGCCTCTGGGCCAAACGGCTCAACGTGCTGACCGGCAGCGGAGACTTCCCCGCTGGCGCCGATGCCTCTGTGCAAAGCGCGCCGGCATCTGCCGCCGGCACCGCTTCCGCCAACCCACCCGCATTCGCCCTCGACGTCGCCCAACTGGGCGGCATGTACGCCGATCAAATTCATCTGGTTGGCACCGAACACGGCCTGGGGGTACGCAACGCCGGCACACTCGCCGCCATCGGCCAGATCAAGCTCAGCGCCGACGGCACGCTCACCAATAGCGGCCGCCTCACCGCCGGTGGCGACCTAACCGTCAAGGCGCACGCGCTCGACAACCCCGGCCACATCGAAACAGCGCACACACTCACACTCGCCGCCGCCGACACGATCGAGAACCGCGGCGCGCTTATCGGCCAGCGCCTCAATATTGCCGCTACTGCGCTCGACAACCACCAAGGCAGCATCCGCCAGAGCGGCGGGCAAAGGCTGGACATTACCGCCGGACACCTCGCCAACCGCAGCGGCGGGCGCATCGGCACGCCCGACCAGGCGACGGACGCACCGCCCCCCGCCGACGCGCCTGCCGCCGCCGCGCCCCCGGCCGACGGCCGCATTGACGTACAAGGCGCGCTCACCAACGACGGCGGCCGCATCGCTGCTAACGGCCGCACCGCCCTCACCACCCGAGGTAGCCTGGACAACGCCGGCGGCACGCTCGCCCTCGATACGCTGCACGCCTGGGGCGAACGCCTCGACAACGCCGGCGGCAAAATCAGCGCCGACACCCTCGCCTTAAGCGTCGGCACGCTCAATAACCGCGGCGGCGAACTCCTCCAGACCGGTGATCGCCCCTTCTCGCTCGCCCTCACCGGCAAGCTCGACAACACGGACGGCAAAATCGCCGGCGGCAACGACCTGAACGTGCAGGCAAACGTATTGAACAACACGCGCGGGCAACTGCTTTCCGGCGGACAGGCCGCCTTCATTGCCGGCGAACTGAACAATACGCAAGGCGCCCTCAGCGGGACGCACGGCCTGAGCGTCACGGCATCCGGCCGCCTTGCCAACCGCAGCGGGCGCATCGCCAGCAACGGCGACCTGAGCATCGAGGCCGGATCGCTCGACAACGCGGACGGACAGCTCCTCGCCGGCGCAAACTTCCGGGCACGCATCGCCCGGGCGCTGGAGACGACCGGAAACGCCCTCATCGCCGCTGGTACAGACCTGAGCCTTGAGGCCGGATCGCTCAACAACGCCGCCCGCCTGCAAAGCGGCCGCCAGCTCACCCTCTCCGCCGGCAATCTGAACAATGCCGGCGCCGTCCATGCCCGTGGCGATGCCCATCTGCACGCTGCACAGCTAACGCAATCGGCCGCCGGCGCCATCACCGCCCAGGGCCAGCTCGCCCTGAACGCCGGCGAGATCAGCAGCCGCGGCGCCCTGGGCGCACAAACGCTAAATGTCGACGCCAGTGGCCGCGCAACGCTTTCCGGCACACATGCCGCCGACAGCCTTGCCTTCAACGCCGGCAGCCTCGACCTTGCCGGCAGCCGCAACCAGGCGGCAAATATTCTGCTCACGGCCCGCCAGGGCGACATCGACGCCAGCGGCGCCCGGCTGACCGCTTCAAACCGCTTTGCCGCCCGCACCACCAAAGCGCTCCGTCTGGACGGCGCCCTGCTCTCTGCCGACAGCCTCGCCCTCAGCGCGCAGGCGCTGTCCAACCGCGGCGGCGAACTGATCCAGGCTGGTCAGGGCGACTTCTCGCTCGCTCTGTCCGGCGCACTTGACAACACCGGCGGCAAACTGCTCTCTGCCGGTAGCATGACCTTGACGGCCGAGCGCCTGCACAATCACAACGGCACGCTCCATGCCAACCAAAACCTGACGCTGACCACGCAGCGCACCGACAACGCCGGCGGTCGTTTGCGCGCGGCGCAGGGAGACCTCACACACACCCAGCACACCGGCTCGGACGAGGCTGCCGGCATTCAGGAAGCCGGCGGCAAGCTCTCCCTGAAAAGCGGTGGCGCACTCACCTTCGCCGCCACCGACCGCCTGAGCGCCGGCCAGTCGATGAGCCTCACCGCCGGCGGCGACCTCACCACCGCCGGCCAATGGGTCACCAATGGTGACATCAACGTTCAAGCCGCTAGCCTCAACCTCCGCGCCGGCAGCCGCATCGACGCCAAACACATCGCCCTGAACGCCGAGCGCGCGCTCACCGGCAGCGGCACAACGCTCGTCGGCGAACATCTGGCGCTGCGCGGCGCCAATCTCGCCCTGACCGGCAGCACGCTCTCCAGCGCCGGCGCGGCCCGCCTGGAAAGTGGTGGCGCGCTCACCTTCTCCGGCAGCCGGCTCACCGCCGGCACTGACGCCACCTTCTCGGCGCCGGGCGGCATGGACACCCGCGGTGCCTCTGTTCTTGCCGGCGGGCAGCTCACCGCCCGCGCCGCCACCCTCGACAACACCGGCGGCAGCCTTGCCGCCAAAACCGGCCTTACCCTCAACACCGCCACCGTCGACAACACAAACGGCAAGCTCCTCACCGAAGGAAACGCGCAGGTGAGCGCCCAAAACGGCTTTAAGAACACGGGCGGCACGCTCGCCGCCAACGGCGATCTGACCCTCGACACGAACGCCGGCGTTCTCGACAACACGGGCGGCACGCTCGCCGCCGGCGGCAAACTAACCGCCAAGGCGCAGAGCGTACCCAATGAAGGCGGCACACTGTCGGCCGGCAAGGAACTGCAATTCGACACACAACACTACAGCGGCGCCGGCACCCTCGCTTCCGGGAAAGACCTTATCTTCAACCTCGCCGGCGACTACACGCTGGAAAAAGGCAACATTCTCCACGCCGACGGCAGCCTTACCGCCACGCTGGGCGGGCACCTCCTCAACTACGGTACCTTTGAAGCCGTCAAAGACATCATCTTCACCGCCGGCGCCATCACCAATGAAGCGCAGGGCACGATGCGCGCCGGAAACCGCATCTCGCTCAATGCCGGCACCCTCGTCAACCACGGCACGCTCGCTGCACCCAAAGTCGATCTTGCCGCCAACAACCTCCTCAACACCGGCCTCATCGTCGGCAGCAACACGGTCACCCTCAGCACCCAGAATCTCGAAAACCGCGGCCCCGGCGCCATCGCCGCGCTCAAGACGCTCAAAATCTACGCCAGCAATGCCCTGCACAACCTCGACGGCGGCTGGCTCTACAGCGGTGGCGACCTGACCCTGGCCGGTGGGCCGGAACAGGGCGCCGACGGACGCCTAAAACCGATCAACAGCTTCCTCAACCGTTCCGCCCTTATCCAGGCCGGCGACCGCAGCGGCGGTCTGCTCGAACTGTCCGTCAACCACGGCGAAAACGCCCGCACACACTTCCGCCCCTACGAAGTGGCCTCCGCACCCAGCATCGAACTCATCCAGCAGCTGGACGGCAACCGGGCAAAATGGCCGGCGCAGCTGATCGGCACGGTTTACCCCAACGGATACATCGAACAAACCCACAGCATCAAAACCTGCACTTCGGAGAATCCGGGGCCGTTCGATCGATGCCACACCCACACGGAAATCCACAAATACGAGCTGCCGGTCTACCGCAACGCCGACGAATACGAACGTTTCCGCCAGGCACTGGAAGAAGGCAGCCAACTGCGCACTCTGCCCACAGAAAAAATCTGCGGCAGCTGGGACGAGGGCTGCAAGTACAAAACCACCACCATCGCGACACAGCCCGTGTATTACGGCACGGAGCACTGGCCGATCCCCGAAGCGGCGAGCGTCCCGACCTTTACCATACTTAACATGGACCCGGACGAGAACAAAGTCGTCGGACGCCGCTACGCCATCGTCAAGCAAACCTTTGAACGCCAGGCCGAAGCCTCCGCCGAAGGGCAAATCCTCTCCGGCGGCGACATCCGCATCAGCGCCGGAACCTTCGAGAACACCTACAGCCGGATCGAAGCCCGCGGCGCCATCGACCAAAGCCGCATCGGCCGGCTCACCAACAGCGCCTACGAACTGGGCAAAATCGAACGCAAGACCACCTATGTCGGCATCTGCTCACACATCCTCGGCGACACCCCGGGCCGCCTGGGACGTTGCGGCGGCGCCTGGCAATGGCCGACGCGGGTCGAAGAAACCCGTCTCGGCGAAGCCCGCACGCTGGGCGGCGTCATCGCCAGTAACCAGGGACTCAACCTGACCGCCGCCACCATCGAAAACCAGACCGTCGGCCACCTGACGATCAACAACGGCCAGGGCAACGGACAAAACGGCACGATGACAAGCGGCAGTTCCCCCGGCGTCAATCTGACTGCGAACGGCGAAACCGCGCGCAGTGCCGAAGCGATTGCACGGCAGAACCCGCAGGCTACCGGCCTCTCGCCCTTTGTTCCGCCCGCCGGAGCGCCGCAAGCGATCCCCACGCTTTCCGCGCCATCCCTGATCGCCGCGCGCGAAGCCCTCTTCCGCATCCCGGAAAGCCGGCTCTACCTCACCCAGCCGGATAACCCGAATGTCCTCGTCAGCGCCACCCCGCTGCTGGGCGGTGCCAACTTTCAGGACAGCGCCCCCTACCTGGACGAATTCGGGCTCAATACCCTCAAGCGGCTGGGCGACGGCTTC
>CALAIL010000052.1 GCA_937923255.1 uncultured Propionivibrio sp.
AGCGAGCGCCCAGTACAATCAGCAGCTGACGCTGCAATTATCCAGTACGCTGGCCGCTGGCGCTGTTTTGGCCGCGACCCGTCAGGAGTATTTAACCGCCATGCAGGCGGCACATAATGAGACGGTGAATAACTATCTGACGCAGGAGAATATCAAGGCCAAATATGAGCGCCTGGCTCAGGCGAAGACCGACAAGGAGCGGTGGAATATTGAGCGGGAGTTTAAGCAGATAAGCCAGGAGAATGATGCGGAGGCGGTCGATCGCAAGTCGAAGTGGATCAAGCAGGAGAAGGCTTTGCGGCAGCAGCGTGAGCATTTGGTTCGCCGCCTAGGCGGACCGCTGACGGAGGCAGCAAAGGGGGAGATCTGGGGTGAGATCGTGGGCATCGATCATCAGTTGGTGCTCACTGAACGGTCGCTCCTCAATCAGGTGTATCGGGATCGTGAGAGGCTGGTTGCTTTGAGCCAAGATCTGAATCAGCCTGAACACATCCGGCAGGAGGCGCTGCGCAATATCGAGATGATCGATGGGGATTTGAGATTCGCAAGAATCACTGACCGTCACGCTGTGCCCTTCCTCATATCTCTTGCAGCGATTCCCGCTTCCGGTGGGCTTGGCGCACTCGCAGCAAACAGCTCGACAGCCGTCAGGGTCGGCACCGGCATCTTGACAGGTGGTGGCTTCTATAGCCTTGGTCAAAAAATCAAAGGCGAACCCATTCGTCCCGGTGAGCTTATTGTCTCCGCTGCGACAGGCGGTTTTGCTGGACCTTTTGTTAGTAACTATGCTTGGAAAAATGCAGCACTTGGTGGCACAGTTGGCGGCGTAAATGCGGCGGCGGCTAATTGGATGTACGGAGATAATAAGAGTGTCATTGGAGCCATTGTAGTTAATGCTACCGCTTCTGGGGTTGGAACCTATGTAGGAAACAGTGTTTCCGATTTTCTAACTCAGAGCTTACCAATACATCTCGTTGGCACAAATTTTTATGCTAATGCGATTGGTGAAGGGTTTAATAGCGTTATCTCAAATTGGCTGCCTTCTGCTTTGCCAGATATTAAGGCTAGGGAGAATCAGCAATGAAATGGCTGAAAAAAATGCTTGCGTGCTGTCGTACTTTCACTGCAAAAATGGATGCATGGGAAGATGCTTTCATTAAGAAATATTTGAATATCAATACCTACAGCGGCGCTTTTCGAAATCTGATTTTTTTATCTGCCGGATGGTACGTGATGTGGCATCCCGACGTAATCTACTTATGCGTACAGAAACTTGGCGCAAGCGGCAGACCTTTGACATCAGGTGAAATTACTTGGTATCGGCTCTGGGCAAAAATCATTTTTGGTACTGGTATTACTGTAACCTTATTTTCAATCATCATGATTACCCTCAGACGCATCCAATCTCCCAAAAATCCAGGACAGACAACCTCAGAAACAGAAGCTACTTCAATAGATGAGACAAGTAGTAGCGGTAATAATGAAATGTAGCGCGCCGACTACAGCGGCTGCCAAACCGCTGGCGGCATACAAACATGGCGTACTACCTTCATACATCGGCGGGCCTTCGCCCAATCCCAAGCTGGGGCCACTGCTGCATAAGGCCGGGCGCCGCAATCCGTATCCGGCAATCATCGGCGAGGGTGCCAAACGAGTGATTTCAGGCACCTCTTCTCTCATCAACCTCACGGAAGAAGGGGAACGCAAATGAACTGGTTTGAGCGTTGGCACGAATCTGCCAGGCGTGATGCTGAGCGGCAGGATAAATTCATTGAGAAATATTACAATCATAAAACCTATGCTGGCATCTTTAGGGGATTACTGACCTGGGCGGTCGCGTGGTATATCTTATGGCATAACTATGACATCATAGACTGGTTTCATAATCTCTTCGGTGCCCGGTTCGACCCCGTCAAGCCCGGGCAGATAAGATGGATCAGAATGTGTGCGTCTGCGATATGCATTCCACCCATTTTGTTGTCTACCACTGCATTAATCGTACTCACGATCGCTCGTTGTCAGGGATGGAAATACGACTCAAAACAAAAGCAGGAAACCGATGCCCAAAAAACAACCGCCGAAGAATAGGCATCGCACAGAGCATCAACCAGCTGGCGGGGATCGAGCAGATGGGTCGTTCCCCCGGCGTCAATCTAACTGCGAACGGCGAAAGTGCGCGCAGTGCCGAAGCGATTGCACAACAGAACCCGCAGGCTACCGGCCTCTCGCCCTTTGTTCCGCCCACCGCAACACCTGCCCTGAACCCCGCGTAAAATGGGCTTTTCCAGAGACCCTGCCCGCCAGCCCACTGTTTACGCGGGTTTCCGGCCTGCCTATCTTCAAGCCCACTGTTTACGTGGGTTTCCAGCCTACCTGCCCGAAAACGCCCTATTGACGCGGGCTTCCGGCCAGGCCGCGGCTGGCCGCTCTGCCGCCGCGATTTCCGCAATCACTGCCCGGACGCCTTACGGAAACTCTGCTGACTCCATTTCCGGAATGGATTCTGCAACCGCTTCCGGAAACCTCTCCGGGAACTCTTCTGAAACCCTCTCCGGAAACACCACTGAAGATACCGCCGCTCCCCTGCCCGAAGTCGATTTTATGACTGCCGAGGGGGTGGTGCGTGGTGATTCGCGTCAGCAGGTAAGCATTAAGGGCTCAGCGCCGGGAATGA
>CALAIL010000053.1 GCA_937923255.1 uncultured Propionivibrio sp.
GGCCGCCGCTTCCAAAGCGGCGCCGGTGATCTGCTGCCATGGACGCCGCTTGCCGCGCCGCGACCAACATTCCTGAATAAAAGCTCCCAGCGCCACTAAGGTCAATGCAGCAAGCAGCAACAGGGCAATCAATACGGGCCAGACCAGGACGCCGGAGACTACGTGCAGTAACTCGCGAATCGTATCGATCGTACTAGTAGAATTCATTATCATTTTCAACCTTTAACAAAGGCGCATAGTATCACGCGGAATTTCGAGGGCAGCTCGTATTCGGCGTGCTCATCCTGATCCGCGTGCGGATGATCGAATGGATTATTTGGCGAAGCCCTGATTCTTCGGCGCGTAGCCATTTCGTTACCGGCCGCCGCATTTGCTCTCTGTCGCATTGCGCTTCACTTTTCACGTCATGGGCCCGATACCGGCGCTTTCCGCTAGGCCTGATATAGAGGGTGGCGCGCAGATCAACGGATTAAAAAAACTAACGCTCCGGTTGCAGGGCAGCTCCCAATATCGCCCGGCATCGGGGCTGCTACCCGGAGATGTACGTGGATAAAGGGTCCCAAGGCACCCCACTTGCTCCTCTCTTCTAAAGGGGAGCAGCCCGAAGGGCTGAGGGGTTTTTATGTTTTTTGATGCCCTGAACCCCTTGTATTTAGGGGATCTCAGGGCATTTTATGTTTTCTGGCCTGTTTTTACGGATTTTATAGGGGACTTCGCAAGTTTAAAGAGCGGCTCGACTTTGCCAAAAGACAAGGCGAGCTAACGCAGTATTTTGGTAAAGAAAGCCGCTATTTTCTGCGGTAGTGCATGGTGGCCAGCAGCAGCCCAAGGAAGACCGTCAGGTAGCCGAGCACATACCATCCCGTGCGTTGGCGGGCGGCGCGGTCCGGATCGGCCGCCCAGGTGAGGAAGGCCGTGACGTCTTTGGCGTACTGGGCTTCCGTCTGCGGCGCTTCTGGCTCGCCGGCGGCGTTTTTCGGGTATTCAAATTCGTCGTCAAACAGCGGTTTGGCCATGTTGAGCTTGCCGCCCGGCGCATAGCGGTTGGTCGTCAGCGCCGGGTCCTGGTCGTCATAGCCGGTGAGGATGGCGTAAACGTAGTCGCTGCCCTGCTCGGCATAGGGAATGAACAGGTCGCGGACAAATTGCGTGAAGCTGCGGTCGTAGCTGCGCGCCAGCGTTATGTAGGTCAAATCCGGCGGCGCGACGCCGAGATTGAGGTATTTCGCCTGCTCCGGGTTGGCGTAGGGTGAAATGAAATGGTTGCTCAACCGGCCTGCGCGCTTGGCCGGTTCGCCGTCATCGCTGACGGTTGGAAATTCGTAGCTGGCTGCGATCTCTTGCGCTTCTTTCAGAGTCAGTTCCGGGCCGCCTGGTCGGGTGAGCGCGCGAAAATCCAGATGCTTCATGCTGTGACAGGCGCGGCATTTCTGTTCGTAAATTTGTAAGCCGCGCCGAAGCTGCGCTTTGTCGTAGGCGCCATTGAGGCCGGAAAAACTCCACGTCTGCCGCGGCGGGATGTCCCCGGTCGGTGCGGCGGTCGCGTACATTGTCGCGGTGGCAAGCCACACAACAAAGCCGGCCAGCGTCAACCATGTACGCGGGAATGTACGCCGGAACGCACGCCGGATTTGTGCTGTCATGGTTTTTGCCCTTCCCGCTTTTTTTCCTGCCGCGGTTCCTGCTTTTCCAGCCAGCGCCGGCAGGGCAGTACGACGACGAACCACGCGAAATAGAGCACCGTGGAGAGTTGCGACAGTGGGCGTATCCAGCCGGGTTCGGCGCTGCGCCTAAATAACCAGTCGATAAAATCCGGCCCGACTAGCGCCTTGGATCCCATCCAGCCCAGCCAGACCATGTTGAGAATCCAGAGAAAGAAGCCTGCCTTGATCCAAGGGCTATGATGGCGGAAACGCGAATTTGATGTATCCAGCCACGGCAGAAAGTAGAAAATCGCTATCGCTCCAAACATTAGGAAAATGCCCGTCACTTCGTCCGGGAAGCAGCGCAGAATGGAAAACAACGGTAGGAAATACCATTCCGGCGTAACGATCAGCGGTGTTACGGTCGGGTCGGCTTTAATGAAGTTGTCGGCGCTGCTGAAATAGTTCGGCGCAAAAAATACACCCCAGGTAAAAAGTATCAGGTAGAGGGTGATTTTGACCGTATCTTCGTCCGTGATCCGGTAGTCCAGCAGCAGGCGCTGGTTCTCCTGGGGAGTGAATTCTTTTTTGATGGCATCGGCAAAGGCACGGCGCACTGTCCTGACGTGTACGATGGCCATGCCGGTAATAATGAGCGGGATGAGAAAGTGCAGTACGAAGAAGCGCCCGAACGTCGGTGTGTCCACCGCATAGCCGCCGATCAGAAAGCTCTGGATATCCGCCCCGATGAGCGGAATGGTGCGCGCAAAGCCGGTGATGACAGTTGCCGCCCAGTAACTTTTCTGCCCGCCTACCAGGCTGTAGCCCAGGAATGCCGTGACAATCAGCAGTACATACAGCGTAACGCTGATCATCCACATCCTGATGTAGGGCTTGCGATAGGTGGCGTAATGCATCGCGCGGAATATGTGCAGATAGCAGGCGAAAAAAAGCAGCGATGCGCCGATGCCGTGCACATTGCGGATCAGCTCGCCATGCCGGACGTAGCGCATGATGTGAATGATGGAATCCCAGGCCTGGTCGGCCGTGGGAACGTAAAACATCGCCAGCACCATGCCGGAAATCACTTCGATGACCAGCATGACCAACAGGATGGCGCCGGCGGCGAATAACCAGAAGCTGCGCGTGGAAGCAGGCCGTGGCAAGCACGCCAAAAGGGGCTTCAGCACACCCATGCCACGTTCTGCCGGAGCATCTGGCCGCGTATTAGTCATGTTGTGCTTTCTGCGCCATCGTGTGTCTTGCTGCCCTTGTGCGTGCCGGAACGCTTATACGCTCTTTACGCCCAGACGAAGCGTGAGTCCGTCCGCATGAAAAGCATAGTCGGGAATCGCCAGATTCTCGGTAGCCGGGCCGCGCGTAACCCGCCCGGACAGATCGAATTCAGAACCATGACAGGGGCACAGCCAGCCGAGATTTCCGCCGGTCTGCTCATTGGGAATACAGCCGGTATGCGGGCAGTGGCCATACACCACCAGCCACTGCTCATGACCCGACTTGACCCTTTCGGCATCTGTCTGCGGCGAAATTCCTGTTTTGCCATCCAGCGCTCTGGCCTGTGCGATTTCTTCTTCCGTCCGGTGGCGAATCAGCACCAGCCGGCCGCGCCAGAGGCGGCGCACCGTCTGACCGGGCGCGATATCTCCCAGCGCAATATCGATAGGTTCGCCATCAGCCAGGGTTTTCTCGTCCGGCCCCAAAGCGGACAGTAGCGGCCACATCGCCGTCGCGACTCCCGCAGCACCGACCAGCCGCGTCAGCTTGCACAAACACTGGCGTTTGTGTTCCTGCAACGGCGGCAGATTTTCCCCGGCATCTTTCCCGGTTTGCGCCGAAGTTGCTTCCGGCGGTGAAATAGGGCGCTTAAGTTTGAACATGTTCCGGATAGCAGCTACGTCAATCGTCAATTGCCGTATCAGATGTCTTTGAATGGTAAAACATACCTTACGCGGCATAAGCGGTGAATTTGCCTGTATTTACCCGCGCAGGAATAAGTAGTATTGAGTATAGCATATGCCTATTAGCACCAGATAAATTGTCCCCAAGGGGTGTGTGGGCGCACTAGAATTTATTTACCCGTATACGCCAAACTGGCGATCAGTAAAAAAGCGCGAGTAAAGAGCTGCCTAAATGACTAGATAATAAAATCATAAAATAGATAGTAAGTTTTATTAAAAGCAATTAAATAAAATATATTATTATTCTAAAATAAGTAAAAGCTTTAATAGGGTAAATTTAGCTCAACAATTATTGGGTTATGGTCGCTTGCTTTATGCCATTTTTCAGTGCTAAGAATTTCGCACGATTTCATTATTAATTTTGAACAATAACAATAGTCGATATGGTATGGTTTATTAAGGTTGTGATGCATAAAAAATGTTGGTTGGTTTTCTTTGCCAAATATCACCTGATGTAAAGTGTGATAAATAGAAAATAATCCTTTTTCAGATAATTTTTGATTAAGGTAGGAATGGTTACGAAAATCATGTTTTTTGTCCCAAATAATATTACTGTTAAAATCTCCTATAATAACTGTATTATTATTAATATAATTCCAATAAATAGCTAAGTATTTGTTAATGTCCTCTATATATGGATTTTTTGCCCAAATAGCCAATAGCGTTATATTATCATTGATTCTGGCCGGAAGATAGTTTCTAAATAAATAGTCTGGCCAGTCACAGGCTTCCAGTTTTATTTGTGAGTTAGCAATAATTGCCAATCCCTTATAAGGTATTAGCCCTGTCCAGATATGGTTAATCGCCCATTTTTTGTATTCTTCAGATGCTGTTGTTTCAGGGTTTTCACATTCTGCGATAACAAACAAGTCAGCGTTTATTGATTTCAATAACTGGATTTTGGCGCGCAAGTTTCCTTGGCAATTCCAAAAAAATATTTTCATATTTTCGGGCGTTTTGCCGATGCGGCCGATGTGCCTTGCTGGGCGAAACGTTGTGTTTATTGCACCGCACGGCGCAGCTCACCAACGCTGGCGGGGCGCTGTTCCAGTTGGGTGATGGCGACGGCGCGCACGTCGGGGCGTTGGCAGTAAGTAGCAAAGGCTTGCTGATTGGCGGCGCTGAGGTGGGCGCGGTAGAGGTCGCCGTGGCGCAGTTCGGCGTAAGACAGCGCCATGCCAAGAACGTGGGTGGCAACGTCGTTGCTTGCCGGATCAAGTGATGGGCAGTGGGCCAGGCCACGCGCAACAGCGTCGCGGGCGCGGGCAATGTGCGGGTGGGCGGGGGTGTTTTCTGGCTGGAAGCGGGCGAGCGAGTAGGCTTTTACGACCTGGTCGAGCAGTTCGTAGCCATAGCCTGCCAGCGCCGCTTGCTGCGCGCCCTGGAAGGGGTGGTCGAAAAGGTAGTCGAGAATGAGCGGGCTGTTGGTGATGATGGCGCCGTTGTCGGCAATGAGCGTTGGCACTTGCGAAAGCGGGTTGATGGCGGTGAGTTCGGCCGGTGTTGTCCACGGATCAACGTAAGCGAGTTGCAACTCGTCCATGCCGCGCGCGAGGGCGGCGAGCATGACCATGCGGGCGTAGGGGGAAGTAGTGCTGGTATAGAGTTTCATGAGATGGGACTCCGAGAAGTTGGGTTTAAAGACATTTTACGCGGTTTATAATAGCGCATCACGGATAATAGAGAAATTCATTTTTTACTATATCAATAGATTGGTGGCGGCTGTAATATTTATGGTATTGCTGTTATTGCAGGTTGCTATATATAGTATTCTATAAAGCTTGTTAATTATTAGTCCAATATTGATCGATAGTAAAAGCACGCAAAGTATAGAAAAGTAATTATGATATACGGACGAGTTTGTCACGTATAGAAAAATAAATATGTTATACTATATCCCTAAGATTATTATTTACCATAGGACACGTTTAATCATGACTGAAAAACAAATTCGTGTTTTAGCTGTTGTTGCTACGCTTGCTTCCATTTGTATGTATGTATCTTATGTTTTTCAAATTCAAAATAATTTGGCCGGGAATAAAGGAAGCCCGATCCAACCGCTCTGCGCCGCAATCAACTGCACGCTGTGGGTGGTGTATGGCCTTTTCAAGAAAGAGCGCGATTGGCCAATTGCGATTGCTAACGCACCCGGTGTCGTGCTGGGAATAATCACATGCGTGACGAGTTTGTGAACGCCGCGTAGGATTCGTCCCAGTTTTATTCCATCCGCTGCCAACCCCTGTAATATCACGAGGCATTTAGCCGGCTGTTCAAGCCGGCTAAATGCCTCGAGCTGTTCTGCGGATATTTCAAGCGCTACCGCATCGGTATGCCTGGTTATTTATTCAACTGTAAACAATAGCGCCTGACTTCTTCACGCACAGCCCCATGCTAAGCCGTTACGACTATTTCGCCCAAGATCCTGATTTCCCCGCCGTGCTGATTATCGGCACCTTATTCCTCGGTGCATTCTTTGGCTTCTTGAATGAAACGTTATTGAATGTTGCCCTGACCCATATCATGCACTACTTCTCCATTGATAAAAGTACAGTGCAATGGATGACCACCGGTTTTCTGTTGATTATGGGGGCGTTAACGCCGATTACTGCCAATGTTATTCAATGGTTCAGTACACGCATGACGGCGCTCCTGACCCTCGGCATTTTTTTAACGGGAACGGTTATTTGTGCTTTCGCGCCCAGTTTCCCCGTCCTCTTGGCCGGTCGCCTGATACAGGCTATCGGCGCCGCCATTCAGATACCGCTGCTGATGAATGTGCTGCTCGCCATTTACCCGCCGCAGCAACGCGGTCGGGCGATGAGCCTGGTCGCGATGATTTTTACCGCCGCCCCGGCCATTGGCCCGACCTTATCCGGTTTTATTGTCGATCATTATGGCTGGCGCTATTTGTTTATTTTTACGATGCCATTCTTTATCGCGGCGATGGTGATTGTCGCCACGGTACTAAAGGTCAATATTATTCCGACCACAAAACCGCGTATTGACGGTTTATCGGCCTTATTGGCGATGACGGGATTCGGCAGTCTGGTTTTTGCCGGCAGTCAATTTAGCCATTTGACGCTGCCGCAATTTGGCGGCTTGTTCGTTGCCGCCATCTGGTTGATTGTCTGGTTTTGTCGCCGCCAGTTATCGCTGCAAGAACCCCTGCTGGATGTGCGCGCCTTCATGTATCCGCAATACCGCTATGCGATGATTATTCTCGCCCTGGCTTTTTTCCTTTTTCTTGGTCTGGAATTGCTGCTGCCCATGTATATGCAGCAGGTGCTGCTGCTTTCCGGTACGGTCACGGGGCTGGTTCTTCTGCCAGCGAGTATCGTCGAAGCTGTTTGCGCGCCGCTGTTTGGCTGGGTGCTCGACCGCAAAGGCGCGCGCTACGTCATGCTGCCCGGCGGCATCATCATGGCGGCGAGTTTTCTCGCGCTGTATGCTAGCCTTGACGCCAGCGGCAATACCGTGCGGCTGGCCGTCCTCTTCGCCTGCTTCGCCATCGCCATTGCCAGCGCGATGACCTGTGAAACGCACGGCCTGAATGCCCTGCCGAAACACCTCAACCCGCACGGCACCGCCATCATTTCCACCATCAACCCGATTGCAGGCGCCCTCGGCGCGGCGTTTTTTGTCGGCGTAACCGGCGTAGGCGAATGTTTTTCTACCCAGGCAACCGCCCCACTGCGCATGCTGGACGGCGTGCATCTCGCCTGCGGTTGCGGCGTTATTCTGACCATTGTTGTGCTGTTTTTTGCCACCAGAATCCGTAACCGCTGATGCTGTGATCCAGCGGTTTATCGCCCGCATCCCGGGCGAATCCTGCGGTGTCGGATCAGACGTTGACGGCGATCTGCCGAATGATTACAACAAACGGTACGAAATCGTGTCACCCTCTGAAAGGAAAAACCATGTTCAGCGTCCAGCGCATCTACGACTACACCCCCCAAGCGGATAGCACCGGCGTATTCCTCGACCGCCTCTATCCGCGCGGCGTCCATAAGGAATTGATGGCGCAGGTGGTCTGGCTGAAAGATCTGACTCCCTCAGCTGAACTGCGCCGCTGGTACCACGCCGACAGCAGCAATCGCTACGCCGAATTCGCCGCACGCTACCGCGCGGAATTGCTTGACCCCGTCCATCAGGCGGCGCTGGCCGAACTGCAGCGGCTCAGCCAGGCACGCCCGCACACCGTGCTGCTTACCGCCGTTAAGCAACCCGAACACTCGCACATCGCCGTCCTGCTCGATTACCTGCACGAAAACGGCGAACACGGCAGCGTACAGAACCAGAACTGACGCGCTGGCAAAAGCGCGCGGCTATGGCAATCATCCTCTTGGTACGATAAAAGTCGCTTTCCAAAGCCTCACCACATTGGTGGGTGAATAAACCGTAGCCACGGCAATACCCGGCGCGCTACGCATTAACTGGGCGAGTCTGGCAACTGCCTTGCCTGAGATTTTGCTGTGTCCAGGTTTGCGGCCATTGGCGGCCGTGTGCGGTGCTCGTTTTCAGTCCGTACGGGTTGGCGCTTAATCCATAAAAATCATCTGATACCGATCTCAGAAAATAATCTGGGTGTGCTGGCGCATTTTGCCGGGCACCCATAAAAATTGGGGGGCGCCAAACGCGGACGCCTGCCGGCAGGCCATCCGGAAACCCACGTAAATAGAGGGATTGAAGACAGACCGGCTGGAAACGCCCGTAAACAGTGGGTTTGCGGATAGGCAGGCTGGAAAGCCAAGTAAACACTGGGTTAGCGGGCAGCCCCTCCGGAAACGCCCGTTTTACGCGGGCTGCGGGGCAGGCGTTGTTGCCTGTCTCAAGTCGCGGCGGCTGTGCTTCGGACGGTGATGCTTCACCCGCGCGGCCGGGGTGCAGCTAGCTTCAACGCGCCGAATAGATTGCTTTACGCTTTGCTCCTGCGGTCGGCGAGGCTAAGTTTTTCCTGCGAGGCAACTTTTTGCAAAGTCCGCCAAAAACAGGCCGTCCCCAGGAGTTCCAAGGAGCGAGGGGCGAGGGGCGTTAGAAGGCGGTTTTTTGTGCCATACCGTTTGGTAGACACGAAACTACGATCATTCCGCTTCCAATCAACAAGGAACGTACACATACTGCATGGCGTGCGCGAAACCGTGCGATTGAAGATGGAGCGCTTGGGGGGGGGACGACCCGAAAAATGCGTTGTGACGGCGCTTTAGCGGCCTGCCTCAAACGGTATCAATTCACAGCCGCCAACCGCGTTGCCTACCTGCCGGCGTCGTCATGTAGGCAGACTGGTGAGGTGAGGTTCTACAATAGCGGTAATCCCAACTACGGAGCCCCTACCATGTTCCTCGATACCGCCAGTCTGCCCGACATTGAATACTACCGCGACCTCGGCATCCTCAAAGGCATCACCACCAACCCGACCCTGCTCAAACAGCATCCGGCGCCGCGCCATGAGCAGCTTGCCGCCATCCTCGCTACCCGTCCCAACCTGCTTTTCGTGCAGGTGCTGGGTAACAGCGCAGACGCGCTGGTTGAAGACTTCGAGTATCTACTTGCCGCCTTTCCCAAAGCGCCGCTTGGCATCAAAGTCCCCATCAACACCGCCGGCATGATGGCGGTGAAGCGGATGCGTGAACGGCGGCCGGATGTCCCGCTGCTCGGTACCGCCATCTACTCCGCTGGGCAGGCCATCCTCGCCGGTATCGCCGGCTGCGCTTATGTTGCGCCCTACGTGAACCGCATGGAAAACAACGGCATCGACCCGTATACAGTGATTGCCACCAGCCGCCGCTACTACGACAACCACGCCATCGACTGCCGCATCGTCGGCGCGAGTTTCAAAAACACCCGGCAAATTCTGCATGCGCTCGATGCTGGCGCGCACACCTGCACCCTCTCGCCGGAGCTGCTGCGGCAAATGCTGGAAAATGCCGTGGCCAATGCAGCTATCCGCGTCTTCAATGCCGACGGCGGGCTATAAACTGCGTCGATAAAAGATCAATAGCGGCAGCATATTTTTATTTCAATGCCTGAAATCAAGGCCAATTTGGGGCATTAAGCCGAAAAGGCGGCATCCCGCAGACCAGACAAACAAGACGATCAGTAGGCGGGTACAACGGCCACGCCGATACGGCTGGTTTTTAGGCAGCCAGTAAAGCATCGGTGATGTTTTGTGTGCCCATACGGTGTGCTTAGCGGGTGAGGTGATAGCTGTCATCAAGCAGTTGCCGGATGGTTTCATCGTCCAGCCAGCCGTCGAGGATGACGCTGATCCAGTGTTCTTTGTTCATGTGGTAGCCGGGGAACACGCCTTTTATCTGACGCAGCCCGCCGATATATTCAGGGCGGGCTTTTAAGTCCAGTATGTCAATCACGCTGTGGTCATCGAGGCCGAGTTTGTCGCCGGAAATGTTTAGCAGCACACAGAACCATTTGCGGTTGTCCGTGTGGCGGAATACGGCGTAATCCGGGGTGCGCGCCCACAGGTGTTCGGGTGCGGCGCGGTAGCGTTCTTTGATATGGCGGATAAGGGTGGCTCGATTCATGGGGGCGCCTCGTATGTTTGGGTGATGGAAGGGTGATTTTCAGTTTCTAGTATTTTTGCCCGATGGGTGGAAAATACAGTTGCTACGACTACCTGAAAATATTGTCGACGCCTGCCTGATTGGCTTCCTGACTGCAAACAGTATGGAAGTCGATGATAACCGCGTTTTTTACCAAGGAGTTTTGTTATGAAAGTTTTGGTCAATCTGTTCCATCCGCACCTTGAACGCTCCGTTGTAAACCGTGCTTGGGCGGAGCGTCTCGCCAACCAGCCTGGCATTACCCTGCGCAGGCTGTATGCGCTCTACCCCGACGGAAAAATCGATGTGGCCGCCGAACAGCAGGCTTTGGCCGAACACGAGCGCTTGGTGTTCCAGCACCCGTTTTATTGGTATTCCACTCCGCCGCTGATGAAGCAGTGGCTCGACGACGTGCTGACCTACGGCTGGGCATATGGCCCGGGCGGTAACGCGCTGGCGGGCAAAGAATGGCTGTCGGCGATTTCTACAGGTGGGCCGGCAGATTCCTATCAGGCGGGCGGCTACAACCGCTTTTCCATGAGCGAGTTTTTGAAACCCTTGGTGCAAACCGCTTCCCTATTGCAAACCGTGTTCCTGCCGCCATTTATTTTCCACGGTGCGGTGGCCGCTGATAACGAAGCCGTGTGCGCTTCTGCCGATGCGCTGCTGGACTACATTCGCAACCCGCTGCTTGATCCACAGAAGAAGTTGGCAGCGTTGCAGGCCAAAATGGAAAGCGAAGGCGTAAGGCTGGAGTAGTGCAGATAGATTGATGATTCATCATAAGAGGCTACCTAAAAAGTTTAGGTGGCCTTTATTCATCCAGCAGTAGCCATAGGCCGGGCATGAATAGTAGCGCGGCGCAGAGGACAGTAAGGATTTTTATGGGGTCTCCGTCGGGAAATGTTTTGATGTAAAAGGGAATCGTGTTTGCCGGTCGCCGGAAAATAGTATTCGGTAAGTGGTATCTACAAATCTTTTTCAGACGGCATCAATGCGCTGTTTCAGCGCAATTCCTGCAAAAACGGATTAAAGGCGATTTCCCATAAAAAGCCGTCGGGGTCGGCGATATAGCCGTTGTATCCGCCCCAAAACACTTTCTGCGGGGCTTTGACGATATGCACATTTTTTGCGGCAAACGCGGCAAACAGCGCGTCCACTTCGGCTTCGCTGCTGACATTGTGCGCCAGCGTAAAACGTGGAAAACCGCTGCACTGCGCCGATATCTGCGCGTCTTCTGCTAAGGCTTCTTTGCTGAACAGGGCGAACCGCAGCGCCTTTCCTGCCTGGAAAAACGCAATGTTTTCATTGCTGTCCGCCGTCTCCTTCCAGCCGAATACGTCTTGGTAGAAACGGCGCGACATGGCAAGGTCGCCGCGTAGCCTTCCCCTGAGTTGAGACAGTTTTAAAGGAGAACTTTTGGCAGTCTATG
>CALAIL010000054.1 GCA_937923255.1 uncultured Propionivibrio sp.
AACGCCGTATTTTGGCGAAGGAAGCCGCTATGGCTTGACTTTGCAAAAGACAAGGTGGCAGGCCGCAGGCAGACCACTCAGTACGGCAAGGCAAGGCCAACACAGCAACGCCGTCTTTTGGCAAAGGAAGGCACTATCAATAGAGTAAAAAGGGTGCGCGTTCTTCCAGCCATTCCGTTTCATCGTGCCGTGCCATTGCGTCGAGGTCTTCCGGCCTTGTCTGTGGGTCGTCCACCCATTCCCGTAATAACGGGCTGCCGTTGATCAGGTCGATGGCCAGTCGGTCGTGTTCGTATTCGTAGGGGAAGTCGCGCCAGAGCGGGTAGTCGGGATCGCGGCGGCGAATGGCCTTGAAAGCAAGCGCTTGGAGCCGCCATGGACGAAACTCGCTGTGTCGGTAAGCGCCGTCATCGACATGAATCTGGATGCCGTGACACAGCGTGCCGGCGTGTTTGTGGAAAGTCGGCTCGAACCAGCAAGGCCGCAGACGACAGCCCGTCAGCCAGTGCGGCGCCAGACGGCGCATTTCGCCAAGTAACGCCTCCGCGTCAATGTCCGGCGCGCCGAAAAGCTCGAGCGGCCGCGTTGTGCCGCGTCCTTCCGAAAGCGTTGTGCCTTCGAGCATGACGGTGCCCGCGTAGCAGCGCGCCATGGACAGGTTGGGCGCATTCGGGCTGGGATTGATCCAGGCGCGTTCGCCAAGCGGCCAGCCAAAACCCGGCGCCTGACCGGGCTGCCAGCCGTCCAGCGTAATGATTTCGCAGTCGAGATCGAGCCGGCCGTCGGCGATAAACCAGCGCGCCAGTTCGCCTAGCGTCAGGCCGTGACGCATCGGGAGCTGGCCTGCGCCGACAAAGCTTTCCCATCCCGGCCGCAGTTTCAGGCCTTCGACACAGCGGCCGACCGGATTGGGGCGGTCGAGAATCCAGAGGGTTTTGTGGTGTTCGGCGGCGGCTTCCAGCAAATAGCGCAGCGTGGTAATGAAGGTGTAGATGCGGCAGCCGAGATCCTGCAAGTCAATCAGCAGAACGTCGAAGGCGTCGAGCATTGCCGGCGTCGGGCGGCGCACCGTGCCATACAGGCTGAAAACGGGGATGCCGTGGCGCGGGTCGACGAAATCGGCCGATTCGATCATGTTGTCTTGCTTGTCGCCGCGCAGCCCATGTTGCGGGCCAAAAGCGGCAGTGAAACGCAGGTCCCCCGGCGCGGCAAGCACGTCGAGTGCATGCCGCAGGCAGGCGTCCGTCGAAGCAGGGTGCGCCAGCAGACCCAGGCGCTTGCCCGCCAATCGGCGGCGTAGGGCGGGTTCAGAAAGGAGGCGGTCAAGGCCGAAGCGTATCGTCATGGTGCAGTATTCTCGTGTCTTACGAAGTGTGCGGGTGAAGGCGCCAGCCTGAGAACCCAGGCGCGGCGGTCGTGAAAATCAGGGCGTTCGGCGGGGTGGCGCAGCGCCCAGTAACTCAATGGCGGGATGCCCGGCGTGCGCCTATCGGCGCGGGTTTCGACGATGGCACTCAAGCCAATAGCCAGCGTTTTGCCGCATAGCCCGGAGGGCAGCAGGTCAGGCCGTACAATGGCGCGCAGTTGCAGGCAATTCGGCAAGGTGCGCAGCGTAATTGCCGGGGCAGGCGGGTTCGCACTGTCCGCACACTTATCCGTCGCCCTATCTGGCTGGCGGTAAGCGGTAAAGGCATAGACCGCCCAGCGGCCATCCGGAGAGAAATTGAACTCATGGTAGGCGGTTTCCCCTACCACTGAAATGAAAGCCTCGAAACAGGTATGTTGCCAAAGATGATCGGCGCGTATGCTCGGCCCGGCGGAGGGAATCTGCATGACCGACAGATCGCCAGATAGATCGAATGAAAAATGCAGTTCGCCGTTCGCTGCATATTTTGCCGAGGCCGTCAGTGATTGAATGGACAGATCGGGCGTTGTAGGATGGCAGTGGAGCGGGATTTGCATGAAAGATGGAAGAAGCCGTCTGGACGCGAATTTTTCTGGCGGAGATTTTAATCTGTCTTGCTGCCGAAAACAGTTTGACATTACAGCAATTACTGTAGAAACAGTCGATTGATGTTTGTTTATACAATACTATTTGACAGTGTTGTTCAGGTCGAACATACTTGCGAAACTAGTTTGGTGTCATTCCGTCAAAGTCGTTTGACTTACCCAAGGCGTCGGGGCAAAAAGCGGCGGAGCCGCCCAAAGTACGACGAGCGCATCAGGTCGCATAAATCGTTTAAATGAATCACTATTCAAGCAGAAAACAGTGCCGCATAGTTTTGCCGGCAAGGAGGAATTAATGGCTTTCCTGAATATAAAGAAAGCGCTATTTGCCAAAAAAGATGAGGATATACAGGCGGCGGATTTCAAGAAAAATAGAAGGGTCAATACCGCCGATCCGGTTCTTGCCTCCGGGCGGCGTGCCGGGCAGACGGAGGAGGTCGCTCAGGAAAAACAATTACCGATCATTGGAAAATATCCTTATCCGAAGCAGAAAAAAATATTGTTTGTTTCGGCCACGGTGATTGGCGCGCTCTTTTTTATTTTTTTTGTCGTGACATTTCTCTTTCTCGGACACAATGCAAGGATGCATTCGATCGTTACGGAAATGCAGATGCTGTCCCAGCGCATGGTTATTGCTTCGAACGCTGGTATGAAGGGCGATGAACGCGGCTTTGATGATGTCAATGAATATATAGAGCGGTTCAGGTCCAATATTCTGGCCGTAGAAAACGAGAGTGCCTTGTGGCTGAACAATACGCGAGAGAAGGCCAATATTCTTTCCCGGCTGCAAAGCCTGTGGCGCGATAACTTCGGTGAAGCCAATCGGGCCAATATGCAGCATGTGCTGGAGCAAAGAAAACAACTGGTCAGTATTGGCCAGAGCATTTCGGAAGTCGTAAAAAATGATAGTGAGGTAGAAAAGCTCATTTCGACCATCAATCGTGACTTGTCGATTTATGAGGAAGACAAGCGCGCTGTGAACTATTTCGGGCAGTTGGGGCCGCTGTATTCGCGTATGTCGAAAGCCGTTGGCATGCTGATGTCCGGCAATGTCTCGGCCCGCGCCGAGTATGCCGTGTTGGAGCCGGATGTCAGAAAGTGGCTGCAAGTTGTCAGAGCCCTGAGGGAAGGCGACGCTTCCGCCGGTGTCCCGCCTTTTCGTTCTCCTGCCCTGTTGAATGCGCTTGCTTTGCTTGACCGGGTGGCGAGTCCCCTGTCGAAAATTACCGCAGAGTTACGCACTTCAAGCGCGGCGCTCGATAATGCTTATCTCGCCAATCGTCTGCTGGTTCAGGATTCCCGTTCCGTAGGGGATATCATCGGCGAGCTGGCCAGTTTTTATAGCAACCGCGGGCATGTGGCGACACTCGGCCCATTTTTGTTTGCGCTGGCCATCGTTGGCTTGCTGACGCTGTATTGCCTGGTCCGCGTTCTTAATCAGGAATCGCGACAGAAACACCAGCAATCCGAGACCGAAAGCCAAAAAAACCAGGCCGCCATTTTGCGTTTGTTGACGGAGATGGAGGGTATTGCCGACGGTAATCTCACCATGCGTGCCATGGTGACGGAGGATTTGACCGGGGCCATTGCCGACTCGATCAACTATACGGTCGATGAATTACGCTCGCTGATTCTGGAAATCAACCGTTCTGCCGAACAGGTGACGCTGGTCAGTGGAAGAGCGCACGAGGTCTCCGATCAACTGTTGCGCGCCGCAGGAAAGCAGTCCGAAGAAATTGAAAACACCAACCAGGCCGTGCGCATGATTGTGCAGTCCGTACAGGGCGTGGCCGGCTCGGCGACGCGGTCATCGAAGGTTGCGCAGGCGTCGCTATCAGCTGCCGAGCGTGGCGTGGTCGCGGTCAATAACCAGATCCGGGGCATGAACGAGATTCGGGAGCAGATCCAGGAGACCTCGAAGCGGATCAAGCGTCTGGGCGAGTCTTCGCAGGAAATCGGCGAAATCGTCGAGCTGATCTCGGACATTACCGAGCAGACCAACGTTCTGGCGTTGAACGCCGCGATTCAGGCGGCGGCGGCGGGAGAGGCCGGGCGCGGCTTCTCCGTCGTTGCCGAGGAAGTGCAGCGTCTGGCCGAGCGCTCGGGCGAGGCGACCAAACAGATTGCCGCCATCGTCAAAACCATTCAGTCCGATACGCAGGACGCCGTGGCTGCAATGGAACTTTCGACGCAGGGTGTGGTTGAGGGCGCGAAACTTTCCGACGCTGCGGGTTCTGTGCTATCGGAAATTGGCCGGATTTCGCACGAACTGGCGCGCCTCATCGAGTCGATTACGCACGAGACGGAAGACCAGAGTCTGCTGGCCGAGCGTGTCAATGCGTCCATGCGCGATATTCTCTCAATTACTGAGCAGACGATGCGGGGGACTCGTTCCTCGGCCGAGGCGATTGCTCAGCTGGCCGGTTTTGCTGCTGGCCTGAAGAGCGCGGTGGCGCGTTTCAAGGTATGAGGCCAAGGGTTTTCTCTGCGTGATTTTACGGGCCGCCTGCGGGCGGCCTTTTTTTGTCACCTGCCTGAAATTTCGTTTTTGCGCGCGAGTTTCTTTTCAAATTCTGCCCGAGATAACGCCTTGGCCCTTTTTAGGCGATCCGGCAACGCCATAACGAGGCAGAAAAGGCGGATTTGTTTTGACGGATTTATTTTTCGCAAGGTTAAACGGCCAGGTCAGCGATGTCTGAATATCCGGCTTCGGTCATAAAGTTGAATGCGTGGAAAAGGACGATGAAGTGCGCTCTTGCAGACCTGACCCGCGTATGGCAAAGCCATGCTGGCCATGACTGCTATTTAGGCGTTTGGCTATCCTGAAACCGGCAGTGGTCGATCAATAAAAACAGTTGTACATACACCTTTGGTTGGCCTAGGATTCAAATCGCGACCATCGTTCGCCCCAGTGCTCATTGACGTTCAACCGCGGACGGGTGGGCGATGGAGCAATCTTTCCGATGTATGGCCTGTGCTTAACAATAGGAGGAGGTTTTCATGATGACTCGCAAACGTATGATGTCGACCTTGCTGGCGTTTTTCTTCGCCCTTTTTTCGTCGCTCTCCCTAGCGCAATTTGCTGACCGGAAAATCCGCATTTCGGCGGGCGTGCCGGAGGAAAATCCGGTATCCGTTGGCGTTAAAAAGATGCAAGAAGTGCTGAACGCCAAATCGGGCGGCAAAATGAAACTGATAGGTTATTACAGCGGTATCCTGGGCGGAGACAACCAGGCGGTTCAGGCATTGCGCAGTGGCACCCAGGAAATGGTCATCACCTCAAGTTCTCCGCTGGCGGGCATGATTAAAGAATTGGGTATTTTTGATTTGCCCTTCCTGTTTGCCAATGAAAAAGAGGCCTACGCTGTGCTGGACGGCCCAGCGGGCGATTACTTCAATAAACGGCTGGAAGAATTTGGCCTGGTCAATCTCGCCTATTGGGAAAACGGCTTTCGTAACCTGACAAACAGCAAGCGCCCGGTTGGCAAGCTCGAAGACCTGGATGGGCTGAAAATCCGCGTGATGCAGAACAACATTTTTATCGACGCATTTCGTGAATGGAAGGCCAACCCCGTTCCGATGCCCAAGCAGGAACTTTATACCGCACTGGAAATGAAAGCGGTCGACGGGCAGGAAAATCCTTACATCGACATCGAAACCAACAAGATGTTTGAGGTGCAGAAGTACCTGACAACCTCGCACCATGCCTATACGCCGTGGCTGATCCTGTACAGCAAGCCGCTTTGGGACAAACTGAGCGCGGATGAACAAGCCGCGCTGCGCGAAGCCGCCATTGCGGCGCGCAAGGTTCAGCGTGAGGCCAACAAAACGCTTGATGACAAGGCGCTGGTCTCCCTCAAGCGGCAGGGCATGGTCGTGAGCGATCTGGACAAGCAGGAACGCGAAAAAATGATGGAAAAGGTCAAGCCGGTTTACGAGAAAAACCTGGCGACCTATAACAAGGAAGTGTCCGATCTGGTTTTTGGCGAACTCAAAAAAATTCGCGGCAACTGATCCGTGGGCATCATGGTGCGCCATTCATGAAATCTTGTGTTGATTTCTGGCGGACGCGCGCTTCGGCAATGATGGGCAACCGTTTTTGACGCATGCGGGCAATTGGCTGCATGCGTCGAAGGCGGGTGCCGAAGCGCGTATTGAACGGCATGGAAGACAGAGTATCGATGGCGCACCGGCGGATCTTGCGATCTTGCTGATTTTGAGGCTGGGCCGATTACAGGCATCGTCCACGCAATATGGTTTTATGTTTTTTCCCGCGATGCCTGCCAGTGGCACGGCAATTCTGGAGATTGAGCAATGAATATTGAAAAGCGTCATCTGGTGATTCTGCCCAAATGCTACGCTGCCAACAGCATTGTGGTCGACGGCGAACGTCGTATTCTGCTGGCTTCCGAAGGCGATGCGCCCTGCCTGGCCTGGCGGGGGCCGGACTATGTTGAATCGCACACCGTCTGGGAAGGGCCGGGCGGAACGATGGCGATCGTCCCTATTCCCGGAACGCGTGGTGAATTTCTCGCCGTGCAAAAGTTCTATCGCATGTTCGACTGGGAAGAGGCCCAGGTCGTGCACGTGCGCCCTGACGGCGCGTGCGGATACAAGGTGACCGATCTGGTGCATTTACCTTATGTGCACCGTTTCGATCTCCTGACTGTGGGCGATCGCCACTACTTCATCGCCTGTACGCTGGCAACCCAAAAAAAGTCTATCGAAGACTGGTCAAGTGCCGGAAAAATCTGGGTCGGTGAATATACGGGTCCCGAAAAACTTTCGCTGGCCGTGCTGAAAGAAGGGATTACCCAGAATCATGGTTATTACCGTCTCGTGACGCCGGACGGCGTGCGGGGACTGGTGACCGGTCGGGAAGGCGCGTTCGAGGTGACGCCGCCGGATGGCAATGGACGCGGATGGACGGTCACGCAGTTCATGGATTGGCCGATCAGCGATATTTCGGCGATCGACATCGACGGTGACGGCGAGCTCGAATTTGCCACGATCGAGCCATTTCATGGCACCTACTTCCGCATCTACAAACGGATCAACGGCAGCTTCCAGAAAATTTTCGAGCATCCGGAAGTGACCGAGTTTTATCACGTCGTCGTCGGTGCAAGGCTGGCGGGCGTTCCGGTCTTTATCGGCGGCTGCCGGCGCGGCAGGCAGGAGCTTTTTTATGTACGCGCCGATCCCTCGAACCCGTCGAAGCTCAAGCCGGAACTGATCGAAGCCGGCGTCGGCCCCAGCAATGTCTATGTGCTCAATGAAGCGGGGCGGGACATCATCGTCGCCGCCAATCGGGAGACGGACGAAGCTGCGTTGTATATCGTTACCCCATAGGCGCTGTTTATAGCGGCTTCCTTTGCCAAAATTATTGCCTTGTCTTTTGGCAAAGATGAGCCGCTATAGATTGTTTGGCTTTTAAAAAGGCTGCCCGCAACCCCTTATGGATAGGGCGTTTCCGGGCAGGTGCCTCTGAAGCCCTTATAAATAAAGGGCTTCAGGGCAATAGCCTTGGAGATGCCCTGTTTACAAGGGCTTCAGAGCATCCTCCTTGGAGAAGCCCTAAATTACACGGGCTAGCGGACAGTCGCCCGGAAGAACCTAAAAACAAAGATTAAAAGGATTGTTTGACTGTGTAGGCGCTGGCTCCGTCCGCGAGGCTTCTCTTTATGCTGTAGCGCTGAGCGGCAGCGCGCCCCGCTGACTTTCTTTGCCTCGCCAAAGAAA
>CALAIL010000055.1 GCA_937923255.1 uncultured Propionivibrio sp.
CACCGGTTTCCCGTTTCACCTTCTCCCTCTCATGGGAGCGAGGCACCTGAATGCAAATGGATCATATGCCTAAATAATGCTTTGTTCAATACGTTGTATGCACAAAACCAGCTCTTTTTGTTGAGAATGGTACACAGACGGTAATGCAGTAAAGAATCACGAATAAAACATGAAAAATGGGAAAGTCATTGAAAGTAAATTAAAAACTGCTCTTCGAAGAAGGTCTACACTACATACGCGCTTGCTCAAGTTGTCTGCGTCTGGTCAATGATGCATGCGGGTCAAAAACTGATATAGATCGTGCGGCAAGCGTTTATGAATGAGCGCGGTGGGTGGATGATGAATAAGAAACGGAGTCCAGATGCCCTGTGGCAGTACAACGTGCCGTGACGAAGTATTTTCTCCCGTTCATTTTTTCAATCTGTCAGCTGATCGATAAGAAATGAGTAAGAGGGTGTGAAGCGTGTTTTGTGAGCGAGTCAGATGACCTGGTTCAAAAGTTTTTACGGCGGTATGCTGAATATCTGAAACCGCATTGTCTTGATTAATATCCCCTTCCGCTTGTTGCAATTGCACAACAAGACGGGCTGAAAAATGGAAGAGTTGGCATTTTCAGCTTGTCCGGCGGCGTGCGGTTTGCGATCATGGCACCCAGCTTCTCATCCATGAGAGGTCCAGTTTGGTGGGGCTGAGTTGTTGTGTCACCCAATGCGCCGCCGACCTTAACCCTAGAGGAGATTTTCAAATGCAAAAGAAAGTAATTGCTCTGGCCGTCGCCGGTTTGGTTTCGGGTGCGGCTTTCGCTCAGACCTCCGTGACCCTGAGTGGTACCGTTGATCTTGGCTATAACATTGGCAAGGACAAGTGGGAGGACCAAACCCATAAATACAGAAACTTCCGTGGCGGCGACGGCAAGGGCATGAGCTCCTCACGCCTGAACATTGATGTCAAGGAACAGTTGGGGAGCGGACTGAAGGCTGGTTATTTCCATGAAATCGGTCTGGTTCATTTCAAGGGCACCCATAACGATCATGAAAGAATGACCGTTGGCAATGATGGCGTTACGGGCAAGGATGCGCCATCTTTCAGCCGCACGCGTCAATCGTTCGCCTATTTGGAAAGCGCCAGCGCCGGTCGTTTCCAGATTGGTCTCGCTAACCTGATTATTGATGATCAGACGGGCTTTGCTAACGTCGGTTCGCGCAACCATGTGGGTCACGCCTACAACGCCAGCTTCTATGCTCCGGGAACGAATACCAAACTCGTCGATGCGATGGATCTTGCTCGCGCCAATACCGTGTCCTACTACTCACCGTCGTTTAGCGGCTTCCAGGTCATGGGCCAGTTCGGTTACGGCAAGTCGGAACTGGATAATGGTCCTGCCAGCCAGGATGACTCCTACAAAATTTACAACCTCGGCCTGAAGTATGCTAATGGCCCTGTTACCGCTTTCATCGGCGGACAAAAATATGAAAAGGATGAGAATACTTCTGCGCCGGCTTTCTCGAACGAAGAGGATCGCCGTGAATTTATTGCTGCCGCAGGTTACGATTTTGGTGTTGCCAAACTGGTTGGTATGTATTTCGATCGGAAGGCCGACGTCAATGGCCCAAGTGATCACAAATACCGCGGTGGTGACATCGGTGTGACGGTTCCAGTAGGTCAAGCTGAGCTGTTTGCCAACTACGGTATGGGTAAAAACAAGTTTACAGCGAGTGGTGACGATTCTTGGAAGATTAAAACCTATCAATTGGGTACCCGCTATAACCTGAGTAAGCGTACCAATATTTACGCACTGTATGGTTATGGCAAAGCCAAGGAAAAGCAGGTTGGTTCAGGTACCGGCAAGAGCAATGTCATATCTGTTGGCCTGCGCCATTCCTTCTAATCGGATTGTATGATCAGATAGATTCTGATTGTATCTGATTAAGAACGGCTGCCTTCGGGCAGCCGTTTTTTTGTCTGATAGTTCAAAAATACGCAAGCTTACGGCAAACGCGGACGTGGCGCAGGCGGTAAAACCATCGTCTTTGGTCTGCTCAAGTGAGGCGATTGTGTCTATACTGAAATCGTTCCGAATGCTTCCAAAGCCATGCTGCAAGCCATTATTCGGGGTAAAGTGGATCCTAACAGCATCATTCACACCGACGGCTGGCGAGGCTACGATGGGCGGGTTGACCTCGGCCTAGAAAAGTACTTTCGGGTCAATCACGGCAACCGAGGCAAGTCAAAGTCTCCAGGCATGTCAACGGCATCGAGTCTTTCTGGAGCGATGCCAAGCATCGGCTGGTGCAGTTTCATGGTGTGTGAAGGGATAAGTTCGAGCTGCACATCGAGGAGACCGAGTTTCGCTTCAATCACCGACACCTTGATCTCTACAAGACATTGCTTAAACTGCTCAGAAACAACTCTTTGGAAAGCGTTTGATTCCTAAACTCCTCAGGAAGTAGTGGTTAACGTGTCATCAGATTATCGCGGTGGATGATTTCTGCTTCGTATTCATAACCAAGCAAAGCTTCGATATCGGTGCTAGCGTGGCGAGCGATGCGGCGGGCGTCACCACTACTGTAGTTGATAAGGCCGCGTGCAATTTCCTTACCTTCGGGCGATAGGCAAATGACGAGGGCACCGCGCTCAAATTCTCCCTGAACATCGACGACGCCAACAGGTAACAAGCTTTTGCCTGCGGATAGTGCCTTTACCGCGCCGGCATCGAGTATGAGTCTGCCGCTGACTTGCAAGTGGTCGGCAATCCACTGTTTACGGGCGTTCAGGGTAGGCGTGCCAGAAACAAGCAGCGTGCCTAGCGCTTCGCCACGAGCCAGACGCAACATCACGTCTTTTTCCCGTCCGCTGGCAATGGCGGTATGCGCGCCGCTGCTGGCAGCGCGTTTGGCGGCAAGAATCTTGGTGATCATGCCGCCTTTGCCGATGCCGCTGCCCGCACCGCCGGCCATGGTCTCAAGCGCTGAGTCGCCGGCGTGTGCTTCACTGACTAGCGTGGCATTCGGGTCGTGGCGTGGATCAGCCGTGTATAGTCCCTGCTGGTCGGTCAGAATGATCAGGGCGTCGGCGTCGATGAGGTTGGCGACAAGCGCACCGAGCGTATCGTTATCGCCAAACTTGATTTCGTCAGTGACAACGGTGTCGTTTTCGTTGATGATCGGGACGACACCAAGTGCGAGCAGGGCGGTCAGCGTGGCGCGCGCATTGAGGTAGCGTTTGCGGTCAGCCAGGTCTTCATGCGTAAGTAGGATCTGAGCGGTGGCGAGACCGTGGCGGACGAAGGCGCTTTCATAAACTTGCACTAACCCCATCTGTCCAATAGCAGCGCAGGCCTGGAGCTCATGGACGGCTTTGGGGCGTTGCCGCCAGCCCAGACGTTGCATGCCGAACGCGATAGCGCCCGAGGAAACAAGTAGGACTTCTTTTCCCGCCTGACGGAGCTGGGCGACCTGACGCGCCCATTCGCTAATGGCGTTGAGGTCCAACCCTTGGCCGTTATTGGTGACGAGTGTGGAGCCAACCTTGACGATGAAGCGTTTGGCGGCGGCAAGACAGGTCGTAGACATGATGATCAGGCTTTGGGATTGTCTGACAGATCGGGCGTAATGGATGGTGTTTGGGGCAAGGTTTGCAAAGCGGCCTGCGTTTCCGATGAGGCGTTATTCACATCCCTTTCAGAATGAATGGGAGCGGGTGGCAGAGCGTCGAGTGCAGCCTGGAGAGCGAAAACCAGCGAACGGCAGCCTTCGCCGTTGATGGCACTGATGCAAAAGTGCGGCGAGTCCCCAGGAGCGTCGGCAGCATAGGCGGCCAGAAAATCGTGGATACGTTGTTCACGCATTTCTTTAGGAATCAGGTCGATTTTGTTGAGCGCCAACCAGCGTGGTCGGCTAGCCAGTTCCGGACTGTAACGTTCAAGTTCACGGACGATGGCACGTGCATCTCGCACAGGATCGGCTTCAGGGTCGAGGGGCGCCAGATCGACGATGTGGAGCAGGATGCGGGTGCGTGCCAGATGCTTGAGAAAGCGGATGCCCAAGCCGGCGCCATCGGCGGCGCCTTCGATTAGGCCGGGAATGTCGGCAATAACAAAACTTTTGTTTTCTGCCGTGCGTACGACACCGAGATGGGGGTGTAGCGTGGTGAACGGATAGTCGGCGACCTTGGGGCGCGCCGCTGAAACGGCGCGAATGAACGTGCTTTTACCGGCGTTGGGCAGGCCAAGCAAACCGACGTCGGCGAGTACGCGCAGCTCAAGGCGCAAATCGCGTTCTTCACCAGGATCGCCAGGCGTGCATTGACGCGGTGCGCGGTTGGTGCTCGACTTAAAGCGGGTATTGCCCAGCCCCCCTTTGCCACCTTTGGCGAGCAGGACTTGCTGGCCATCGACGGCGAGATCGGCAACGACACGCTGGCTGTTTTCGTCGGTAATGACTGTGCCAACCGGCACATGCAGGACAATATCCTTGCCACTTCTGCCTGTGCAATCGCTGCTGCCACCGTTCTCGCCACGTTCAGCAAGGAACTTGCGCGTATAGCGGTATTCGATCAGGGTGTTGAGGTTGCGGTCGGCGATGGCATAAACACTGCCGCCATGACCGCCATCGCCGCCATTGGGACCGCCATGCGGTTCGTACTTTTCGCGCCGGAAGGATACGATGCCGTTGCCGCCGTTGCCGCCGGCAATCAGGATTTTGGCTTCGTCAATAAATTTCATGATGGCCTGCCTGACGGTGACTGGTGTGGGAATCTAGCGCTGCACCGAATCGGTGCTTTGATCAGTACGGCAATATACGGCTATAAACTAAAAAGCCCTATTGCTGGAATAGGGCTTTGAGCTGTGTGTAGGGAGCGAAGCCGTATCAGGCTGCTGGCGCTGCGGTGATGATGCTGACGGTGCGCTGGCGCTTCGGCCCTTTGACGGTAAATTGGACTTGCCCATCGACAAGAGCGAAAAGCGTGTGATCCTTGCCGACACCGACATTGACACCTGGGTGGAAGGCTGTGCCACGCTGCCGCACGATGATGTTGCCGGCCAGCACCTGTTCGCCGCCGTAACGCTTGACGCCGAGACGTTTTGATTCTGATTCGCGACCGTTACGAGAACTGCCGCCTGCTTTTTTGTGTGCCATGGTTTGATGTCCTTTGCTGAGACTTTCCGGAAAGCTGCCGTCAATTAGCCGGAAATCCCGTCAATGCGGATTTCCGTGTAATTCTGGCGATGGCCTTGGTGTTTCTGATAGTGCTTGCGACGGCGCATTTTAAAAATCTTGATTTTGTCGTGACGGCCTTGTGAAAGCACAGTCGCTTTGACCGCTGCACCGGTGACGAATGGCGTGCCGATTTTCACGGACTCACCTTCACCCAGCATGAGAATCTGGTCAAGCGTGATTTCTGCGCCAACTTCTGCCGGTATCTGTTCTATTTTCAGTTTTTCGCCAGCGGCAACGCGATATTGCTTACCACCGGTTTTTATGACCGCGTACATGTTGGACTCCAAAAAGGGATAAAAAACGCTACGAAGAGGGACGAATTATACGGATTTCTCCTACCAAGTCAAAGAGTTCCTGGCGGTGTGTCGACTTTGTGGGTTTGGATGGAAAAAATGAAACGCAGGAAAAACCTGGGGCGATAACGGAAATGTAGAAATGGCTAAAAAAGAAGAGCCGGAAAAGAGAAAACCCTTGCATACCTGAAGATATGCAAGGGCATAAACATATAAAACATATAAATGTGGTCGGGGTGAGAGGATTCGAACCTCCGACTCCTACGTCCCGAACGTAGTACTCTACCAGGCTGAGCTACACCCCGACTGAGGCAAACAAAGAATCAAATAACGGTACTTAAAATGACCTTTGTGCCGCAAAGGAGGCCAATTCTAGCAAAGAATTTTTATAGGGGGAAGCTGGCAAAATGCCGTCGATAGCGTTTTTTGCCAGTGCCACTTCGGCCGCGCCTTGCTGTTGGGCGTGTGCCAGTGCGCCGGTGGCGCGGATGGCCGCCAATACGCGGGGAAAATCTTCACGCCCGCCATGTTCGATGGCTTGGCGCACACAAGCGGATTGTTCTGGTGTGCCGTGTTGCATGACGTAAATCAAAGGGAGTGTCGGTTTGCCCTCAGCCAGATCGTCGCCGAGATGCTTGCCCGTCTCTGCTTCACTGCTGGAGTAGTCGAGCACATCGTCGATGAGCTGGAAGGCCGTGCCCAAATGCATACCGTATTCGGCCAGCTGCTGCTCGACTTGAGCCGAGGCGCCGCCGACAATGGCGCCCAGTCGCGCCGCGGCTTCAAACAGCTTGGCGGTCTTGCAACGGATGACTTGCAGATAGCGTACCTCATCGACATTGGCGTTGTGGCAGTTCATTAACTGCAACACTTCGCCTTCGGCAATGATGTTCGTGGCGTCTGCCAATACTTGCAGGATGCGCTTGTCGCCGACCTCAATCATCATCTGAAAGGCGCGCGAATACAGAAAGTCGCCGACCAGAACGCTGGCCGCATTGCCGAACAGGGCATTGGCAGTATCGCGTCCGCGGCGCAAACTGGATTCATCGACCACATCATCATGTAGAAGTGTGGCTGTATGGATGAACTCGATGACGGCCGCCAGCGTGTAGTGGGTTTGACCCTGATACCCCAGCGCGCGGGCTGTCAGTAGCACGAGCGCCGGCCGCAGGCGCTTGCCGCCGCTCTGGATAATATGTTCGGCGACCTGCCGTACCAGTGCGACATCGGAATGCAGACGACGACGAATGATCACGTCGACATGCTGCATGTCTGCACGAATCAGTTGGTAGAGTTGATCGAACTTCACTGGGGCGTGTTTCCGGAAGACCGGCGCATCTTAGGCGTCGGGTAAAAACCCGTCAAGCCGGGCCGGATGCGAGACATTGCGCAGCGCGTGTTTATATCCCTTGCGGAAAGCCATGCTGACGCCAGGCTTCAAACACCATGACGGCGACAGCGTTGGAAAGGTTAAGACTGCGCTGCCCATACAGCATCGGCAGCCGTAAGCGATGATTTTCCGGAAATTCCATCATGACGGAAGCAGGTAGGCCGCGCGTCTCGCAGCCGAAAACGAAAACGTCGTCGGGCTGAAAATCTACCTGATCGTAGCGCCGTGTGCCGTGCGTAGTGACGGCGAAAAAACGATGACCCGTCAATGCAGCCTTGCAGGCCGGCCAGTCGGCATGGCGGAAAACGCGGGCAAACTCGTGGTAATTGAGACCGGCGCGTTTGAGCTTGCGATCTTCCCAGGGAAAGCCGAGCGGTTCGACCAGATGGAGTTCCGCGCCGGTATTGGCGCACAGCCGGATAATGTTGCCGGTATTGGGCGGAATTTCCGGTTGATAAAGGACGACGGCAGTCACGATGTGGCTATCAGCGAGCAATTGATTGAACGAAGCGCCGCACTATAGCGGGAATTGCCCGATCGTGCCCGATTGTGCCCGGCCGGGTGTTGCCGTGTTGTCATTTCTGGCGTCGTGGGCACAATGAGCACGGGCTGGCGGGCGGATTTTGCGCCGTGTGTTTTTCGTCAAAAGGCTCCCCGGAGACCCGCGTAAACAGGGCATTCCCGAGGCGGCGGCCTGAAGCCCTTGTGGATCGGGCATCTCCGGGCAGGCACCCGGAAACCCTTATAAACAGGGCATCTCCGGAGGGGGTACGGAAGTCCTTTATCCACGCGGGTTTCCGAGGGGGCGCCCGGAAACGCCCTGTTTACGCGGGCTCCAGCGATGTCTGTCGGGGAAGCCTCCAGCAATGCCCGGGTTCGCCACGCAATCGCTTTGGTCGCGGCGGGAAAGGCTCATTCCGGCAAAGCCCTGGCTAAAACGAGAAGGATGACGGCAGCTGCGCCACAGCGTTTGAGCGTACGCGCACATTCGTTGAGCGAAGCGCCGGTAGTCATCACATCATCGACCAGAAGAATGGTCTTGTTGGCAAGAGGAGTTTCACAGCGGAACGCGCCGCGGATATTATTTTTGCGTTCCCGCCATGGTAATTCGGCCTGTGCGGGCGTGTTGCGAACGCGTCGGCACAGTGTGGGCAGTAACGGCCGCCGAAGCCGGGCCGCCAGCGGACGGGCGAGTTCGAGCGACTGGTTAAACCCGCGTTCGCGCAGCCGTGCGGGGTGTAAGGGCAGCGGCGCAATCAGGTCAGCGCTGAAAATTCCTGCTATGTTTGTTTGCCCCTCAACGCTGGCAAACGCAGCAAGCTGACGGCCGAAGTAGTTCCCCAGCGCCAGTTGGTGCCCATATTTGAATGCCTGAATCAGCTTATCGAGCGGAAAACCGTAGCGGAACACCGCGTAAGTGGCGTCAAAATGCGGCGTATGGGTCAGGCAGCGGCCGCAGATTTCGCCCCGCGGCGTGGGTAACGCGCATACCGGGCAACGTTGTGCCGGCAGACGCGGCAGATCGCCTGCACAGGCGGGGCAGAGGAGGTCGCGGCTGCTGGTAGTGCATAGCAGACAATCTTGCGATAACACCATGGGCGATCTCTAATGCGCGATAAAGGAGAGGGCGGAAAGGGGCGGGTGAAATAAAGATAGAAATACGAAAACGATGCGAAAATATCGCGACTATCGGATGATCAGAATTGTAGCGCTCGCCCACATTGCATTAGAGATGATGCCGTGGATTTTGCAGTGTCATTGGTCGTTTCCAATGAGACTTGGGATTTTGGCAGATGCCTACCTTCGCAGTGTTGGTCAGTGTTGGTTTTGGGTCGTGCCTGAAAATTACAGAATGCGGGTTTTCTACAGAATCTATCGACGTCACGGTAAGGCGTGCAGTAAAATCCGACTTTCGACAAGTCTTTTAATTTTTATGGTTTTTCTGGCGCGCCGGCCATTTTTCAGCCATTGGAGCGACGCCTTGCATTAGGTGCACTATGAACGATATGACTTCTCCCCCGCTGAACGCCGTACCCTCATCCGCCGCACAAGCTGTTGCTGCCGCAACCCCTGCGCGTTGGACAGTGTCGCAGGTTAAGGCATTGTATGAACTGCCGCTGATGGATCTGCTTTTCAAGGCGCACGTAGTGCACCGCGAGAATTTTCCACCGAATGAAATTCAGCGTTCGGCGCTGATTTCGATCAAGACGGGAGGATGCTCCGAGGATTGCAGCTATTGCTCGCAGTCGGCGCGCTATCAGAAGGAAACCGGCACCCAGCGTGAAAAACTGATGGAAGTGAGCGATGTTGTCGAGGCGGCCAAACAGGCCAAGGCCAATGGCGCGACGCGCTTCTGCATGGGTGCGGCCTGGCGTGGCCCGAAAGAGAAGCAGATGGAAGTGGTCACCGAGATGATCCGCGAAGTCAAGGCGCTTGGTATGGAAACCTGCGTGACGCTCGGCATGCTCAAGGAAGGCCAGGCCGAGCAGCTCAAGGAAGCCGGCCTGGACTATTACAACCATAACGTGGATACCGATGCCGAGTTCTACGCAAACGTGATTACCTCGCACACGCATGCCGATCGCCTGGATACCATCGCCATGGTGCGCAACGCGGGCATCAAGGTATGTTCGGGCGGTATTCTGGGGATGGGCGAATCACGGCGTAACCGTGCAGCGATGGTTGCCCAGCTCGCCAATCTTGAACCACCGCCAGATTCAGTGCCCATCAATAATCTCGTGCCGATTCCCGGCACGCCACTGGCTGCTTCAGAAAAGCTCGACAATTTTGAATTCTTACGCACCATTGCCGCCGCACGCATCACGATGCCCAAAAGCTACGTTCGCCTGTCGGCCGGCCGTGAATCGATGAGTGAAGAAATGCAGGCGTTGTGTTTCTTCGCCGGCGCCAATTCGATCTTTTACTGCGACAAGTTGCTGACGACGGTCAATAACGGCACTAACCGTGACGTCGCCCTGTTTGCCAAGCTGGGGCTGACCTTCGTTTGACGTCCTGAACAGATTCGAACCACTACACGCCGCAACCGGGGCACGATGCCCGTCAGGTGCGGCGTATTTTTTCTGTGGCGTGGGTTATTGCGCTACGTGGTGATTCTGACGAGTAGGGCCGTGTTTTGGCTCTCCCCCACTAGACATATTAGGTAGGATACTGCTACGGTAACTGGCACTTTTGCATCTACGATTGCAGGAGAGGATTCAGCCTATGAATGCAAATTGGAGCAATCTCCCTGCCGGCGCCACGGTTGCCGACCATCTCAAATACAGAAAACACGGCACACGCCGGCATCCTGACCAGGAAAAATCACGATGAACGTGATCGGACTGACAGGGTTTGACGACCTGTTCAAGCTGCTGGGGTTTTTTCTCTGGCTGTTGATCATCATCACGCTGATTCTCGTCGTAGTCTTACCGAAGACCTGGAAAGGGAAGCTGTGTTCGATTCTAATCATTCTCTGGCTGTTTCTCGCCTTTCCGGCCCGCTGGGTGAGGGAAGAAAAGCAAGAACGGGAAGCCTTCCTTGCCTGGCAAGCCAAAGCGAACAGCCTCTACGAGGCAGGCTGCCGAAAATCCGGAGAATTCATCCACCGCACGGCAGACAATGTCGACGGCATTTTTCTGCTCCGCATCCGTATGGATTATGGTCGTGGCTATCAATACACAGAGGACCCGTATGGGTATGATTCCGCAGGGAATAGCTATATCCTTGGTTTTTTTCACACGCCTGTACGGGATGGTGATAAATACCCTATATTGCCCAACATTGTAGGAAATGAACTACAGAATCTTCGTAACACATATCGGGGCTACCGCTATGTTGAGGTGGTTGACCCGGTCGATGGTGAGCGGTACCGTTACACGGGAAGCATCAAAGTGATCGGTAAAAAAGATACGGCAGCGCCTAATGTTCGCCTTCAAATGGAACGCAATCCCAATTTCGACGTAAATATTTACGATTTTGTTCTCGACCGGGCGCCGGCGCCGGGGTCCCCGCCCCGCTATGGGGTGACGTATGAAGACATTTCGACGCCGGAAGAGCGCGAATACTGGGTGGCTGGCAGCTCGCTGAAAGTCATCGACCTATGGGCGAATGAAGTGATTGCCGAGCGTATCGGCTATATCAAGGCGCCGCCGAATGCCATGTCAGCCTGGGCCCATGGAGTAGCATGTCCGCAGCCCCCAGAAGATGATCAAACCCGAAAATTTGTTGAAAAAGTCCTTCGCATTAAACCTCACGCAGTTCCCGAAACGCCACAAAAGGATACGCCATGACTCATTCATCGACCGACAACAATGTCAAATCCGGCGCCACGATTGCCGACAGTCTCAAATACGCCGAACTACAAATGGCGGCGGAAGCTTTCCAGGGGAGAACCGCCCACTGAGGGCGGCATAATTTTTACGCATATCCGGTTGCTCGGAGGCCACGGAAATAGCCGCAGCGACGTGGCGAGCGCGTCCTTGTCCACTTTTTATCCTAGCGTGTCTTCAGGCATATTCGAATGGATTCTTTAGACGGATTGCATTTTCCGGCTTCGCCCGGTGTACGTTGAAGCTGCTATCATCACATACGATATTTTTGATAACACATCTCACTACAGGAAATCGTCATGTTGAAGAAATTCGCTGCCTTCTCTGGCGTGAAGGGGCCGGTACTTACCATCATTATGGACGGCTATGGTCTGTCCAACTCTGAAGTCGGCAATGCCATTGCCGCCGCGCGCAAGCCGACGCTCGATCGTTTGTTCGCGGATTATCCCCACATCCAGTTGCGTGCGCACGGGACGGCCGTGGGGATGCCGTCCGACGATGATATGGGGAATTCCGAAGTTGGGCACAACGCCATTGGCTCGGGGCAGGTGTATAGCCAGGGCGCTTCGCTGGTTGCCAACGCCATTGCCTCGGGCGCCATCTGGCAGGGGGAGGCGTGGAAGCAAATCATCGCCGGCGCCAAAGCGGGCAGTGGTTGCATCCATTTTATCGGCCTGTTTTCCGACGGTAACGTGCATAGCCATATCGATCACCTCAAGGCAATGATCGTGCGTGCCAAACAGGAAGGCATCAAGGCAGTGCGTGTGCATGTACTGCTCGACGGGCGTGATGTACCGGAAACCAGCGCGCTTGATTACATCGACCCCTTCGAGGCCTTCCTCAGCGAGCTGCGCAGCGGCGACTTCGACGTGCAAATTGCCTCCGGCGGCGGCCGTATGAAGATTACGATGGATCGCTACGATGCCAACTGGCGCATGGTGGAGGAAGGCTGGAAGACGCACGTTCTGGGCGAAGGTACTCAGTATGACAGCGCTGCCGAGGCGGTCAAAGCCCTGCGTGCCGAGTTTCCAGGCGTCATCGACCAGGATTTGCCGGCTTTCGTCATCGCCCGGGACGGCAAGCCCGTGGGGCCGATCGTCGATGGCGATGCCGTGGTTTTCTACAACTTCCGCGGTGACCGTGCGATTGAAATTACGCGCGCTTTTGAAGAAACCGATTTCGACAAATTCGACCGCAAGCGTATGCCCAAAGTGACCTATGCGGGCATGCTGCAATACGATGGCGACCTGCAACTGCCCAAGCGCTTCCTCGTTGATCCGCCCGCTATCCAGGACACTATGGGTGAGTGGTTTTCCAAGAGCGGCATTACGCAGTTCGCCTGCTCGGAAACGCAGAAATTCGGTCATGTGACCTATTTTTGGAATGGCAACCGCTCCGGCAAATTCGCGGGGGAAACCTATCTGGAAGTGCCGAGCGACCGTGTTCCGTTTGAACAGCGGCCGTGGATGAAGTCGGCCGAGATCGCCGATGCGCTGATCGACGCCCTGCGCAGCGGCAAGTACCAGGCCTTGCGCTGCAATTTCGCCAATGGCGATATGGTCGGTCATACGGGTAATTTCCGCGCGGCGACAATGGCGGTCGAGGCGGTTGATCTAGCGCTGTCGCGCATTCTGCCGGTAGTCGATGCCATGGGCGGCGTAGCGCTGGTGACGGCCGATCACGGCAATGCCGACGAAATGTATGAAACGGACAAAAAGACCAAGGAACCCGCGCGGAACAAAGACGGCAGTTTCAAGGCTAAAACGGCGCATACGCTCAACCCGGTGCCGTTTATTCTGTACGACAACGTGACGGGCGGCAGACTCGGACTTCGTCAGCTGCCCAATGCCGGCCTGTCGAATATCGCGGCGACGATTGCCAACCTGCTCGGATTGGAAAAACATGCCAAGTGGGATGAAAGTCTGCTGACCGTCAAATAAAAAACGCCCAGTAGCGGGACGCCGTCGCGTCGTTGTTCCGACGCCTGGCGCTCATCTGCCCGGCGCTGCCGGAAAGGGGCGAACAAGGTGCGGAAAGGGTGGCGGACATGAAAAGAGCAGGCGCAGATAGCCTGCTCTTTTTCCGTAGGGCTTCGGTGTGCCGCTGTGGGCGCTGTCGGCGTATTGCCAGGGCGGTACTCTATAATATGCTTCGTTTGTTTTGAGCTTTTACGTTTATCCATGCCCATTTTCCGCCAGGCCGTATTTTTTCAGACCATTGCCGATTTGCGCGACTTGCCGGGCGATGCCGTGCGTGAAGTGGCTTTCGTTGGTCGCTCGAATGTCGGCAAATCCTCCGCGATCAATACGCTGGCCGACCACACGCGCCTGGCCTTCGTTTCCAAGACGCCCGGGCGGACGCAGCACCTGAATTTCTTTGCGCTGTCGGCAGGTAAATATTTCGTCGATCTGCCTGGCTACGGTTTTGCACGCACGCCTGAGGACATCCGCGGCCAGTGGGAAGGGCTGCTGGCGCCCTATCTGCGCTACCGTGCACCGCTCGCCGGTCTGGTGCTGGTCATGGATAGTCGGCACCCGCTCGCTGAGCGGGATCGGCATATGCTTGAATGGTTCGCGCCGACGGGCAAACCCGTGCATATTCTGCTTTCCAAGGCCGACAAGCTGACGCGGCAGGCGCAGGCGGCCGTGTTGCATACGGTGAGGGAAGCGGTCGGCAAGATCAACGCGCACTGCTCGGTGCAGCTTTTTTCCAGCCTCAAGCGGATGGGAATTGGCGAAGCCGAGGCGGTGCTGGGCCGTTGGCTGGACATGCGCATCAAGGATGCTGAAAGAACTGAAATAATCGGCGCAGCGGCTGGCGCTGATACTCACGCAGCCCCTTCATTGCCCCGGCAGCCGGGCAGTCGACGGGCCAAAGTTGCGCGCGTGAAAAATCGCCGCGCCATTGGCTGGAGTGCGCGTACGGCGGGGAAGGTAGGGAAAGAGGCGGGAGGTCGGGCAGGCGGAAAAGCGGACGCCGACGGATAAGACACGCGGCAGGGAGCGTCGAGCGGCATTGAACGGTGCTGAAAAGTCAATCCCCGAATTTTTTGAAGGATGGAATTACCATGAATTACCAGGCAGTTTTTCCTACGACCCGCATGCGCCGGATGCGTCGGGATGATTTTTCCCGCCGTCTGATGCGTGAATCGGTATTGACGGTCAACGACCTGATTTACCCGGTTTTTGTCCTTGAAGGCACAAAACGCCGCGAGCCGGCGGCTTCGATGCCGGGCGTTGAGCGGCAAAGCATCGACGTGCTGCTGCGTACCGCGGAAAATGCTGCGCGGCTGGGCATTCCCGCGCTGGCGCTCTTTCCGGTGATTGGCGCCGAGCTGAAAACGCCGGGGGCGGAGGAAGCGTGGAACCCGGATGGTCTGGTGCCGCGCGCCGTTTCCGTACTCAAGCGCGAATTCCCGGAGTTGGGGGTGATTACCGACGTTGCGCTCGACCCGTACACCAGTCACGGCCAGGACGGCCTGATTTGCGCCGATGATCCGCGCGCTTATGTGCTCAATGACGAGACGCTGGAGGCGCTTGCCAAACAGGCGCTGACTCATGCACAGGCTGGGGCGGACGTGGTGGCTCCGTCAGACATGATGGACGGGCGCATCGGTCATATCCGCGCCGCGCTCGACGCCGCGCGGCAGATTCATGTGCGCATCCTGGCCTACTCCGCCAAATATGCATCGGGGTTCTATGGTCCTTTCCGCGATGCTGTCGGCTCGGCGGGTAATCTGGGTAAAGGCGGCAAGCAGACCTACCAGATGGATCCGGCCAACAGCGACGAAGCCCTGCGCGAAGTCGCGCTCGACCTGGCTGAGGGGGCGGACATGATCATGGTCAAGCCGGGAATGCCGTATCTGGATATCGTGCGCCGCGTCAAGGATACATTCGCTGTACCGACCTACGCCTACCAGGTCAGCGGCGAATACGCCATGCTGAAGGCGGCGGCGCAGAACGGCTGGCTGGATGAGGCATCCTGCATGATGGAAGCGCTGCTTGCCTTCAAGCGCGCTGGCGCCGATGGCATCTTGACCTACTTTGCGCTCGACGCGGCGGCACGGCTGTCCGGAAAAATCAGCTGATTCCGCGTTGATTTTCTAGCTCGCTGCTCCGCGCCTCGACTACAACGACGCGTGGGCGGCATTTCATCATTGTGCCTTTTGTGTGCCCCTTGACGGGACGGGTGGAAATTGCAGCCAGCAGACGCCGCCGGGCAGGTAATTGGCGATCGGCGTTTTTTCCAGCAATGGCACCAGCCAGCGCAGCGGTCCGCGCGGAAACATGAAGGTGACGTTGTGCACGGCCACTGGCTGGCCTAGCCAGCGCGAAATCAAGGGTTGCAGCCTGTCGCGGCGTACGCCCCAGGGCATGGGCGGAGCGCGGTAGTGCGGCGTTTTCATCCAGCCGCGATGGCTCAATGTGCGCTGTGATAGGCGCGGGCAAATGTGGTCGAACATGAAATACCCGCCGGGGAAACGCCTTGCCATTGCCTTGACGAGCGCGGCGACTTCATCTTCGCGGAAATACATCATCAGCCCCTGTGCGGTGATGAACACGGCGCGACCAGGCGGCACGGCGTCGAACCATGCAGCGGTATCTAATGCGCTGGCGGCAATGTGCCGGTGCTGCGCATCGGGCGCAATGAAGCGCTCGCGCAGGGCGATGGATTGCGGCAGATCCACACTGATCCATAACGCCTGCGGCGCATCAATGCGAAAACGCTGCGTTTCCAACCCTTCGCCCAGATTGACGATGACGCCGTCGGGATGCCGGTCAAGGAATATGCGCAACTTGTCGTCGAATAATTGCGAACGGATACCGTGCGAAGGTTCTGCTTTGCCGAAGTGGCGTGCGTAGTCGTAACTGAGGGCGTGATAAATCTCCAGGCATTTCGGGTCGCAGAGGCAGCCGTCGGCGCGTGCGGCCTCGTTGGCACGGTTATACAGCGTCCACAAAGTAGTTTCGGGTACGTCGGTGAGTGTCGGTTGAATGGTCGATGGCATGGCGATTTTCTGGGAACGGTGGAGGTATGAGCAAATATTTTGTGCGTGGAGAATGGTGGGTCAGCCCTCTAGCCGCCCGTATGACACGATCCGTAATGACGGCGAAAATCGGCCGGGCGCTCGGCGCCGTCATCGGCGAATAGTCCGCGCCGCGCCTGCACGGCCTGCCGGTGTTCCTGCGTGTAGAGGCCGCGGCGTTTTCGCCCGCCATCGTCCCACGCCCAGCCTTGAGCGACCATGTGGCGCGCAAGGTTGATGCCGTCGGGCAGCAGAATAACATCGGCAATGGCGCGGCCATAACGGTCGCGGGCGTAAATGGTGACGCGCACGCGCTGGCCGGTCGGCGCCAGTGCGCGCAGCGCATCACGGGCTTGCGTACCGTGCTGCTGACATAGTTCGGGTGCGTCGATGCCCCGCAGGCGTACCCGCAAACGTTGGCCATGTCCTTTGCCGCGCCAGGCGGTACGGGCGCCGTGGATGTTTTGAGTGCTGCCGGCCGTGCGTACCCAAAGCGAGTCGCCATCGACTACATAGCTGACGACGTAATGCTCATCGTCCGGGTGCGATGTGGCCGGTGCGATAGAGACGGCGTGTGCCGCCGGCACAAAGAACCGGATAAGCACGGCCAGTAGCGGCAGCAGAAAGAAGGCACGCAAGAAATGGCTCGGCATCATCATCTTCTTTGCGGCCAAGATCGGTACGCAACAGTGCCTCCCGGGCGCCTGTGCGCTTATGTATTGCGATGCCCGCCATTCTAGGCGCATTGCAAGCCACCGGAAGTGGGAGATATCGGAGCATTCAACGGCATTCGACGTATCTCCGGCGGAAATGGCGGCGTAATCGTTATACAAATCCGGTCACCCGCTGCAGGCGCTGATTGGGTGGTTATTGAACGGTTATTGAGCGCTTATTACCGTGCGTGCATGGCATGGCCTACTGCGATTTAATGAGCGTACCGATCCCCTGGTTGGTAAGAATTTCCAGCAAAAGCGCATGTTCGACGCGGCCGTCGATGATATGCACGCGCTTGACGCCGCTCTGCGCCGCTTCCAGCGCCGAGGAAATCTTGGGCAGCATGCCGCCGGAGAGCGTGCCATCCGCGACCATGGCGTCGATCTGCGCCGGCGTAACGCCGGTGATAAGCCGGCCCTCCTTGTCAAGCACGCCGGGCGTATTGGTGAGCAGAATGAGTTTTTCTGCACCAAGCGCTTCGGCAATTTTTCCGGCGATGACGTCGGCGTTGATATTGTAGGTCTCGCCTTGCTCGCCGACGCCGATTGAGGCGATGACCGGAATGAAGGCGGCGGCCTGCAAATGAGCGATCAGCGCGGGATCGATAGCGGTAATGTCACCGACCATACCGAGGTCGATGGTCTCCTGCGGGTTGTCCTTGTTGGGCAGCATCAGTTTTTTCGCCCGGATGAAGGCGGCATCCTTACCCGTCAGGCCGACCGCCTTGCCGCCCGCCTGGTTGATGAGATTGACGACATCCTTGTTAACCTGTCCGCCGAGCACCATTTCGACGATTTCCATCGTTTCGGCATCGGTAACGCGCATGCCCTGGATGAATTCCCCTTTTTTGCCGATGCGCGTGAGCAGGTTTTCGATTTGCGGACCACCGCCGTGAATGACGACGATGTTGATGCCGACCAGCTTGAGCAGCACCACGTCGTGGGCGAAGCTTTGCTTGAGCCGTTCGTCGATCATGGCATTGCCGCCGAATTTGACGACGATCGTTTTACCGTGGAAGCGCCGAATGTAAGGCAGCGCTTCGGCGAGGATTTCGGCTTTCTGGGCGGGGATGGGGGCGGTCGCAGTCGTGGTAGTGGTCATGGTCGGATTCCTGGTGATCGTGAGAGGAAAAACATCAGGATGCAGGGAAAGAAGAATTCTACGCAAGCCGGATGCAAATAAAAAGGCGACCGGCGAAAATCGTTACGCAACCCGCAACCCGCAACCCGCAACCCGCAACCCGCAACCCGCAACCCGCAACCCATGCCTTTGCGCGTATCATGGGCGGCATGAATTCCCTGTCATAAAATTCGCGCGCGCCGCTTTCCGTGTGTCCCGGCTGTGGTGCGCAATTCACGTGTGGCGTGAGCAGCACGCAGGCAAGTTGTTGGTGCATGCAGTTGCCTCCCATTGCCTTTGCCTCACTCGGCGGTGGGCAGTGCTACTGCCCGCAGTGCCTGGAAAAAGCGATGGGTGCCGTAGCGGACAATACCGAAGCGGCCGCGCTGGAAACGCAGCGGGAAGCGGTGGTAGAAAACCCCGAGGGAAGCGCTGACCGCTAAAAGACTGGGAAAAGTATTGGAACAGGCGCCAAAGCAGGCTACGGAAAAGCAGCGAGCGTGGCGCTAGCGGAACGGTTAGGGTGGAGTTGGACGCCCGGTTGGCTGCGGATGGCGGCTCGGCAATTGCAGAATCGCTTCCCGGTTTGTCCAGGAAAAACAGGCCGCGGCCGCTTCCCGCCAGGGCAGCCAGCGCCAGGCCCGGTGCTCGCTGGGCGCAAGACGGATGGGCAGCGTATCCGCAACGGGCAGCGCATAGACGTGTTCGACGTTGTGCGTGACGCCGGGGGCATAGCGGTTCCGCCATTCGGCGAAGATTTCAAAAGTGTTGGTGAGGCGCCAGTCTTCAATTTGCTCATACGTGGCGCGTATGCCCGTTTCTTCTTCGACTTCGCGCCGCGCTGTTTCGATGAGCGCCTCTCCTTCTTCCTGACTGCCGGTGACTGACTGCCAATACCCCGGATGTTTGGCGCGTTCAAGCAGCAGGACGTCCAGCGCCGGCGTGTACATGACGACGAGGACGGAAACCGGGCGTTTGTATGATGCGTGAGTGGTGAGCGCTTGTGGCGCGGCGCCTGCCCGGGCGCTCATGGCTGGCCGTGCAGATAGAAGATACGGAAGGGAATGTCGCGGTTTTTCCAGCTTTCAGCCGCGAAGGCCAGTACTTCGTTGAGCGTTGCCAAGCTGGATGGGTTGGCCTGCAGTGCTTCGCTATGGGCAAGGATGATGACGTAACCGGCGGCCGGGTGCCAGGAAAAATCGGTCAGACAATCGTTGAGTGCGTCCAGATTGTTGCCAAAGCCGTCCGGAAAGCGAAGATCGCGCTTCATCGCCTTCAGAAAGCCGGGGACGTTTCGCGCATGACGCAGATCAACGGTAAAAACGGCCTGCCCCAGGTCGCTAGCGGCAGCTTTGAGCGCCGGTAAGTCTTGATCGTCAATGCGATAAATCCCCGCCATTTCCGGGCGTGTGGAAAATGTGGCGAGCGGATCAGCAATCGGGTCGGCTGGGATAGGCCTTTTAGGGCGAGGGGGGGTCATGGCTTGCGGATCCTCCGGAAGCTGCGGTAGTGGTTGCCCGTGTAGTAATACTCGCCCGCATCATTGTGCACTTCACGCCTGCCGTACCCAGGTCCTTCTTGTCTTTGCCCGGCGATGATGCGGCGTGCGCCGCGATGGCGAAGTCCTGGCGTCGGCACGGTGTATTCGCGATAGTAACCGCGCGGCTGGATTGGCAGACGCTTCTCAAAATTCCCGAAGATGCTGCCGTCTTTTTCCGGGTAAGGGAACGGGCCGCCGCGTTTGATAAGCGCGAGCGTTTGCGCGGCTTCCGGCGGCAGGCTGGCGAGCGAAACTTCGGCCGGCATACCGCCGGTCTGGCCACGTGCCGCTGCATCTAGCGGCAGTAGACATGCGCAGACCAGCCAGACCATTGCGGCGATTCGCCAGAACCATACGCTCGGCAAGTACAGACCGTTATTCATTGGCATGTTCGCCATGTTGCCCGCCGGATGAAGGGAGTTCGTGGCCGTTAAACGCTAGTTACGGCCGGTTACGCCTTGGCTTCGGCTTTGGCGTCGGTTTTGACATTGCGCAAACGGATATGCAGTTCGCGCAACTGCTTTTCATCGACTTCACTAGGCGCGTCGGTCAGCAGACACTGGGCGCGCTGTGTCTTGGGGAAGGCGATGACGTCACGAATCGATTCGGTTCCAGCCATCATGGTGGCGATGCGGTCGAGACCGAAGGCCAAGCCGCCGTGCGGCGGTGCGCCGTATTTGAGTGCGTCAAGCAGAAAGCCGAACTTGAGCCGGGCTTCTTCCTCGCCGATGCCGAGCGCCTTGAACACCTGTTCCTGCACGTCGGCGCGGTGAATACGCACCGAGCCGCCGCCCAGTTCCCAGCCGTTGACGGCAAGGTCGTATGCCTTGGCCAGGCATTTTCCTGGATCGGTGGCGAGCAAGTCGACGTGTTCGTCTTTCGGGCTGGTGAAGGGGTGATGGCAGGCAACCCAGCGCTTGTCTTCTTCGTCGTATTCGAACATCGGGAAGTCGATGACCCAGAGTGGCTCCCAGGCGTTACCGTTAACAAAGCCTTTTTCGTGACCAAGTTTGACGCGCAGTGCGCCAAGCGCATCGTTAACAACTTTTGTTTTGTCGGCGCAGAAGAAAATGAGGTCGCCGCTTTGTGCGCCGGTGCGCGTTAGGATGGCTTTCAACGCAGTTTCGGTGAGATTCTTGACGATCGGCGATTGCAGGCCGGTTTCGTTGGGCTGGTGGACATCATTGACTTTGATGTAGGCCAAGCCCTTGGCGCCGTAAATGCCAACGAATTCGGTGTAGCCGTCGATTTCACCGCGCGTCATGCTGGCGCCGCCGGGGACGCGCAAGGCCGCGACGCGGCCGTTTTCGCTGTTGGCGACGTTGGCGAACACCTTAAAGGGCACATCCTTGACCGCATCGGTGATTTCCGTAAGTTCAAGCGTAACGCGCAGGTCGGGCTTATCTGAGCCGTAGCGGCGCATGGCTTCGGCGTAGGGGAGGCGTGGGAACGGGTTTGGCAGGTCGGCACCAATGGCTTCTTTGAAAACCGTGCGGATCAGGTCTTCCATGATGCTGATGATTTCGCTTTCGTTGAGAAAGGAGGTTTCAATATCGACCTGGGTGAACTCGGGCTGACGGTCGGCGCGCAAATCCTCGTCGCGGAAGCATTTGACGATCTGATAGTAGCGGTCGAAGCCGGCAATCATCAGCAGTTGTTTGAATAGCTGCGGCGATT
>CALAIL010000056.1 GCA_937923255.1 uncultured Propionivibrio sp.
TATTACTTGTAACCAGCTACAATTTAACTTGGTTGTTTATTCCATATTTTCTTCCACAAGGTTTGATTATTTTTCTTAAACCCTATGCGCTGTTAGTTGCCAAAATTGTTCCTAATATTGTAGTCTTTGCAAATAATTCTCCCAACCCCGATCTGGTTTTGTGTGTATTTGCTATGCAGTGGCTATCATGTCCTTTCTTTGTGACTCTTCTTTTACAGAGAGCCTGGTATCTCGAAAAAGAAAAAATCAGTTTTTCTAAACGATTATGTTTTATAATTATATCATTCGCACTATTGTATTCTATTATTTTTTTACCAGAACAAATTTATATAGATCCTTTTTCATTTAGTAGAATAGATCGTATTTGTAAGCTACTGCATAACTATCTCTGGTATAACTTTTTTTTGGCATTCTCTATGGTGTGTTCTGCAACACTTCTTGTTGCTGCATTAATATTTGTACTTACAGGTTCACGTCGTTTATCAGACGTGTTTGGTCGCAAATAATTTTTGGGGTTTAATCATGCTTAATACTATTGATAGAAATTATCTCAATGATATGTGTTCAGCGTTTGTTTCGGGTTTTTCCGCCGTGGCAGATGCGTCATACTTCTAAGTAATAACGGCCTGAGCTTTTGACTTTTTTGGCGCACTGCCGGCCGAGCAGGATGAAACATCACATTCGGAATACGCAGATGGCAACCTGGCAAGCCGCAATAGAAAGTAAATCGCGCCCTTTGCAGCCAGCCACGCGGGAGCGAAGCTTCGCCGCTTAAATCACTGCTGCCGCGCGGGAGCAAACACCGCCATCTGAATAACAGCCAGCGTCGGCCGGAAACTCGCCAAAGTACTCATCACAACCTCGCCACAACGCCCGCCTCAAACCCCGTGTAAAACGGGCGTCTCCGAAGATCCTGCTCACCAGCCCACTGTTTACAAGGGTTTCCGGCCTGCCTGCCCGCAAACGCCCTATGGACGCGGGCTGGCGGGCACGCTTACCCCGCAGCGCCTGCCATAGCTAGGACACGTCTGTCCTCACGCTCGCATCTTTTGCCTGGGTTTTTCTGAGCGGGTAGCCCGCATTGAGTAAGGTTCTCAGGGTTGCCGTCCCGCAATCCCTTGTCTAATAAGGTTTCCAGAGCTGCTACCCCGCAAACCCGTACCCAGTAAGGGTTTTGGGCACGCCTGCTCGGAAACCCGCGTGAAATGGGCGTTCTGGCGATGGGTGGCACGCAGGCCACGTTTTACAAGGGCTGCGGGCATGCCTATTCCGAAGCATCAGTCCGCCGCTCCGGACAGGTGGGCAGCAGTTAAGGCCCGCCGCCCTTTGTCTTCCGTTGCGTCTGTCTGCGAGTTCCTGCACATTTCCAGAAACAGGCGGGAAGAAGCGGCCGTTGGGCAGAACCAACCGGCCGAAAGCAGAAACGGAATGCGGCGCGCCCGGGCGTTGTCCGGCGTTACTGTGTCCCGCGTTTGCTGTTGCGTTCCTTGTTGTGCTCTTCGCCGTGCGCCCCCGTCGTGCTTTTCGCGCTCGGCTAGATTGCGGGCGAACAGCCATTTCAGGCCGTCGCTGATGGCCGGCATCAGGCTGCTGGCATGCGTTTCCTGCGGGTAAACGGCCGTTTCGACGGCGCCGATCCTGTCGTCGGGCAAAGTCGCTAGGCGCTGGCTCAGGCGGCGGACGTTGCGCACCATGCCGCGCTGTTCGAGCACGGCCTGACGCTGCGCGCGAGACGGCAGATGCGGCGCGGCGGTCTGTTCATACTCGCCGACGCTCAGGCGGACGTCCACCGGCGGGTGCCGGCGATCGGCAAAGCCGGTCCAGTCTTGCAGCACGCGCTCGCCGTTCCACCAGATCGAGGGGCTGGCGATCAGATAATGCCGGAAGCTGCCGGGATGGTTGAGCAGGGCATAGACGCCAAACAGGCCGCCGTAGGAATGGCCAAAGATCGCCTGCCGGTCGGGATCGATGCGGAAACGGCGGCCGATGTCTGCGCGCAGGGCGCCAGTGAGAAACGCATGAAACTTTTCCGCCCCGCCGAAACGGGTGTGGCGGCGATCACCGGTGTTGCCGTAATCGGCGGAAGGCGGCGTGTAATCCTCAGCACGGGCGGCGGTATCGAGCAGGCTGCGGCGAGAGTAGCCGACGCCGACGATGAGCAGCGGGGCGGCCCTGTTTTCCGCTGCGCGCATCACCATGTTCTGCGCCGCCATCGAAACCAGGGGAAACAGCAGATCGCCGTCCAGCACGTAGAGCACGGGATAGCCGCCGCGCGGCTGGTCGCCAGCGGCCGCAACCTGAATGCGATAGCGCCTGCCGGTTTCCGGCGAGGCCAGTTCATACTCCTGCGCCCCGACTAGAACGGCGGACGTCGGTTCAGCGGCTGTAGCCTGGGGAGCGGGTGGGAGCTGTGTGGCTGGTGCGGGCTGCGTGGTCTGAACGGCCTGCCTCGCCGCTGCGGTCTGCGCAGCGGGCGGTTCGGCAAACAGCGGCATTGCGTATAAACAGGCGGCCATAAGCGTCAACGGGAATTTCATCGGCGGATTCCGGACAAGGATTGGATAAGCGGATTTTATGCCGATCCGAAGACGGCCGCGCGGGATAAAACAAAAGCCTGACGCGCGCCGCAAAATACCTGCTGCCCGCCGCATCAGTACGTACAACGCCTGCCCTAAACCCCGCGTAAAACGGGCATTTCCGAAGGTGCTGCCCGCTAGCCCAGTGTTTACGCGCGTTTCCGGACGGCCTATCCGCCAGCCCAATGTTTACGCGGGTTACCGGCTTACCTATTCGCAAACGCCCTATTGACGCGGGCTAGCAGCATGCCAGTTGATAGCCGGTCGTGCGTCACATCCGAAACACGCAGGCAGTAGTAACTCGGCGGCGCCGCAGTAAAAAATAAATCGTGCTCTTCGCAACCAGCCGACCGCATCACTCTCGACACTGCACCTTTCCACAATTCACACTAAGCCCGTTGACAACCGCATAGCTGAAGACTAGCCTGACTGCATCATCCGTGGCTTGGCAATTTCCTCCGCTCATCTGATCCTCCCAGATAGGAGCGAATAGAACCAGATTGGATATTTACCTAAAAACCTGGAAGTTCTGGATACCTGAAATATTAATAGGTTTATGGTTTTTCTAAAATTAGGAGGTAAATTAATTGAAACGTTTGTTATGGTGCGTCGGGTTGGTCTTTCTAGCAATTCTTGCTGAAACGATATACATTGAATGGGCTTTAGACAATACATCGAGAAAGTTTGTTGAACAACTCGTGCCTGTTAAAAAAGGATTTATGCTTAAAAGTGCTATTACCTTGTATGATGCACCGAGATTATACCGAAAGAAAAGCGCCTATGATGATCTGAACGAACTAATTGTTTCTTTGTTATATATGAACGATCGTGTTGATGATTTTAAATGGGGGGTTTATTCTGCTGTTAATCTAATCAAATATGGTTTAAAACAATACCCCAAAAGCTCCGATGAATATTTGTTTTTACTTCAGAAAAAAATAGCCATTATCAATCGATCACCTATACACATTGCCAAAGATTTTGATGATATCCAAACGGATGTTGATGATCTTGTTAGATTATCAAGAAATCATAAAGATATACATCAGGAGGGCTATTCATTTATAGAAAATATGTTATATATAGCCAATAGGTTCAGTAGGGGAGCTGCCTTAGGAGATTCCAATAAAATGGAAACGCTGAACAAAATTGAAAATTTATATACAAAAGCTGTCGATACTTTAAAAAGAAACTCAGCTAATGAAGAAGAGTTAAATATTATAAAGTTCAGTTATTATCACGGTTATGCAAGATGCCTTCTCGGAGATGAAAGTGGAGGGAAAGATATGCTGGCCGCCGTTGATACACTTTCAAAAAAATCTGATTCTTTTGATGAAGCAATGCTTGCCAATTGGGACTGGACGTTTGTCGGGAATCTTACTTCACCCAAAAACCGTGGCCATGTTGCCTGCGAAAAATATGCACAAAAAATCCGGTCTCTGGTGAAGTCTTTTCATTGATGAGGCAATAAAAAACTGGGGGCTTAGGAAGTAAACATGTACTAACTACATGCTAACTTCCTGAAATGCTAAGCAAAAACAGGTACTGCCGCCATTTGCTGCTGTTTGTTTTAAGTCAGGACGCCTGCTTTTGTACATGATTGAAGCGGCGGCTTGATCCGCTTTAGGCGCAAATTACCTAAAAATCCCTAATCTGCTTTTTAGCAAAGCCGCCTGAAGGGTGGCGTGCTTGGCAGCGTATTTATTTGGTGTATTGAAGCCTTTGTAGGGCGCTCAGAGACCTTCGATCAGATGCATGAGCTGCGGCAGGCAGACGCGTTTGAGGTCGTAGCGCTCAATCACGGTTTGGCGCGCCTGCCTGCGCAGGGGGGGCTGGGCCTGCGGGTCGGCCAGTACATCGGCAACGGTTTGCGCCAATGTCTGCGTATCGAAAAAATCGACCAGACGGCCGTTGATACCGTCCTCGATGACTTCTTCCACCGGTGCGGTACGGCTGCCGACGACAAGGCCGCCGGCGCTCATCGCTTCCAGACAGCTCCAGGAAAGGACAAAAGGGTAGGTGAGGTAGACGTGGCAGGCCGACACCTGCAGCAGCCGTAGATAATCAGCGTAGGGAACTTTGCCGACAAAATGGACGCGTGCCATGGGGAGCTGGTTGCCGACCTCTTCGAGCATGACCTGTCGCCAGGGTTTGCCGGAAGGGTGCTTCTTGCCGTAGCTCACGTCGTTGCCACCGACGATGAGGCAATGCGCCTGCGGGCGGTGGCGCAGGATGTCCGGCAGCGCGCGCATGAAGATGTGGAAACCGCGGTACGGCTCAAGGTTACGGTTAACGAAGCTGATCAGTTCATCGCCCGGGCGGAAGAGGCGACCAGCCTTGCGCAGGCGAACGACGGCGTTTGGGTCAGGGCTGACCAGATCCGTGTCGATGCCGTCGAAGACAACGACTGCTTTGTCGCGGTAGGGTTCGGGAATCTGCGAGCGCTGCCAGCGCGTGGGGGCGTAGATGGCATCGGCGGCGTGGTAGGCGTGCAAGTGAACGGTGTTTTTCAGGCGCATTGCCATGCGGGCGGCCGTCTCATCGCTCATGGGGAATTCTGGGTCGAAACCGGCATCGGCGCCTTCGGCGGTATAAAAGAATTCGGCAAAGATGAGCAGTTTGGCGGATGGCCAGACATCCTTGCAGAAGAGCGCTTCGCCCCAGCCTGGATGGGCGATGATGAGGTCGGGGCGGTAGCCTTCGCGTTTGAGGGCGAGCAGGCGATTAGCAACGCTGCGCGCGCGCAGCAACTGGGCATCCAGATGACTGGGCCGCGGCGTAATGACCGGTGAGGTATCGAGTGCGTAGCGCAGCGAAGTGACGCCGGGCAGCGGCCGGCCGCCGGTGGACAGCGCGTAGACTTCGTGTCCCTGCCGGGCAAGAGCCGGCGCGATGTGCAGGAACTGCCCAGGGAAATTCTGGTGCAGGAAGAGGTAGCGGCGTCGGGTGCTCACGTCATCAGGCCGTTAATTCGGTTGTGGGAAGTTTGCCGAGTGTGGCGGTGTTTTTCAGCATTGCCAATTTCGTCAGTCTCGTCAGCTTCAAGGGCGTATCGTTGGCGTTGGGCAGCCGGTTAGATGCCATTCGGCGGGTGCGCATTCCGGCGGCCGGTGCCGTTTTACCCAGCTTCTGCATTTTCATTGCTTGCCCAATTTCCCGGGCGATGGATGGCTTGATTGCGGTGGAAGCCACCGTTTCCTGTTTGCCTTCCTCGGCAAGCAGGCTGTCAAAGCAACTGCCCGCATGTTTTTCATTCACGGTTTGTCCCTTTCTGCCTGTCTAAGGTTCGGCCAAACGCAGCAACGTGTATTTGCTACGGATCCTCTGTAATCGGCCGGCTTGTTTCGATGGCTGTCTCGATCGACCAGAGTTTCATGCGGGCGGCAAGCCATTCGGCCTCGGCGCGGGTGCGTTCCAGCAGCGATTGTTGCAGAGCATCCAGACTCTGGTTGACGCGCAAAATGTCGGCAGCGCCGCCCTCGTACTGACGCTGCGTCGATTGCGCGGTGGCCTGTGCCGCGCGGTAGAGACGGCGGGCGGCGTCGAGATTATCGAGTGCAGCGTGTGCCTCGGCATGTGTCTGGGCGATCTCGCGCAGAATTTGCTGTCGGGCGGCCTCGTATTCGATGCCTTTTTGTTCGGCGAGCGCCTGGGCGCCGCGTACCTTATACGTCGTATTAAAACCGTCAAAAAGCGGAAAGCTGAGCGAGATGGACAAAACGCTTTCACGGCTCTGCATGGTGTTGAGTGAAGTATTCGGGCGGCCATTACGGTAATAGTTGTAGCCTAAGTCGAGCGTCGGCATTCCTTCGGCACGAGCGGCGCGCACGCTGGCGCGGGCAGCCTGCCACTGCGCCCGGGCTGAGAGGATTGCCGGATGGCGTTCGGCGGCTTCGGTCAGCCAATCATCAAGCGCTTTCTGCATCGGCAGATGCGGGTTAGGCGTGCCGGGAGACGATTCAGGCAGTACCGCCAGCGGGGCCAGGCGATAACCGGCGTGCGCCGGCAGGCCGAGCGTCTGTGTGAGCAGCGCCAGTGCTTTGCGGTAATCACCTTCGGCGCGTGAGCGCTCGAGTTTGATGCGTGCTAGGGCTGATTCAGCCTGCAAAGTGTCATTGCCGCTACCGGCGCCTTGCGCCTGACGGCGGCGAGTGGCCTGCAAAGTGCGTTCGGCGAGCGGCTGCAGTTCCTGTTGTGCCTGCAGTCTAGCCCAGGCGATCTGGGCATCAAAATAGGTTTGCGCCACATCGCGTAAGGCTTTATGCACGGCGGCGTCCCGGCTGGCGAGTGCGGCCTGGAGCTGGTAGCCGGCGGCCTCGGTTCTGGCGTTACGCAGGCCGAAATCAAAGAGCCGCCAGCTCAAACCGATGTTCTGGCTGCTAACGCGCAAGTCCGAGTCCGGGTAGCGGGAACCTGGATAACGCAAACGGCTGCGATAGCGATTGGCGCCGGCGTTGATCTGCGGCAGGTAGGCGCTGCGCGCCTGACCGAGTATGGCAGCCTGTTGAGCAATGGCGCTCCAGGCGCCGCGCACTTCGGCGTTGTGGCAAAGCGCCAGGCGCACGGCCTGGGGCAGGTCAAGGCGTGGCAAATCGGGGGAGGCGAGTCTATCCGTAATGTCTTTCTTGCCGGGTGCGCCTGTTTCTCCGCCGGCTAGCATGAGGCGCGCCCGTTCGGGGTCATCAAAGGCGCGGGCTGGGTCGTCGTCGGCGCAGGGAAAAGCGTCGATCCCGGCCTCGGCCGCTCCATTGCCGGCATGCAGATCGGGCGGCAGTTCGAGATTCAACGAATGGTCGAGTTCGGCGGGGCGAGTGCGTAACGGGTCCTGAAAGGGTGTAAAGACTTCGCGCCAGTCATGCGTATCCGGCGATTCGAGCGTCTGTACGCTGCGGGTTTCCTTTTCCTGCGCCCCGGTTGGTGCGCCGAGACAGCACGGCGCAAAGCAAAGAAGCGCGGCGCAAATCCACGGCATGGCCGCAAGCAGTGAGCGGCGGCTGGATGTATCAGCGTTCACTCATGGCCTCATGCGTATGCCGGATCAGCGGACTTAAGACGTATTCGATGATACGCCGGCTGCCGGTCTTGATTTCGACGTTGACGGCCATCCCCGGCGTCACCGGCGTCTCTTTGCCTTCGACGTCAAGCGAAGTCTTGTCGAGCGTGATTCTGGCGGCGTAGAGCAGCCCGCGCTTCTCATCGGGAATGGCATCCTCAGAGATATGCGTCACCCGCCCAGGCAGCGTGCCGTATTTGGTGTAGTTGAAGGTGTCGATTTTGACGGCAACGGGCTGCCCGGTGCGGACGAACCCCTTATCCTTATTTTCGAGGAAAGCCTCGATTTCGACCGGACTCTCGCGCGGCACGATCTGCATGATCGGCTGCGCCGCTGGAACGACGCCGCCCAGCGTATGTACCATGAGTTGCTGGACAGTGCCATCGACCGGCGCGCGTAACGTGAGCAGTTCGCTGGCGCTAGCGGCGCGTACCGCATCCTGGCCGGAAGAAGCGGCGATACGGCGAGCCTCGGCGATCTGGTCGAGCGCCGTTCTGCGCGTTTCGGCCGTCAGGCTGGACTGCTGGTTGCGCGCTTCCTGCAATTGTGCCCGGATCTGCAAGCGGGTTTGCTCCCGCTCCTGCCAGGCGTCACGCGAAACATCGTTGCCTTGCAGCATCTTGCGATAGCTTTCGGCCTGTCGGGTAGCGAGCGGCAGTGCCTGGCTGTAGTAAGCAATGTCATCGGCGAGCTTGCGGAAGCGGGCGGTGTAGTCCCGATACTGGCCCTGAACGTGCAGGCGCGCCGCTTCCCAATCGTTAAAAGCGATGCGGCTCTGGTGACGGGCGTTGAGTTCGTCGAGCGGCATCAGACGCGGCTCACGCTTCTTGTCGATGGCCTCAAGCAGCGCCTGGTTGCGCGCCAGCGTTAGCACGGCCTCGTTCTTGTCGCCCTGCGCCTTGTCACGTTCGGCGTCGAGGGTGCGGGTATCCAGGCGCAGCAACACATCGCCGGCTTTGACGGTACGTCCGTCATCAACGTTCAGTTCGACGACGCTGCCCGTATCGACGGCAGCGATGGTTTTGCTGCGCGTACTGGGGATGATCTTGCCCTCGGCGTTGACGACGATATCCATACGGCCGATGATCGACCAGAGCAGGATGACGACGACCATCAGAGAAAGCAGCCAGGCGATAAGGCGTGCGGTCTTTGAGGCGGGCGTTTCCTGAACAGCCAGTGCCGCCGGCAGGAATTCAGCCTCATCGGCGCGGAACAGGCCGGTCTTCAGTTCGTCGCGGTGCTGCCAGAAGTAGGCGAAAGTGGCGCGGTAACGCGCCCAGAGTTCGGTCGCGGCCTCTTTGCGGTGTTTGAAGCTCATGACGATGTTCCCGGCGAATGCGGCGAGCGTGGCGGATGCGGTGAATGGGGTGGCTGTGGCTGACCGGGACGCGCCGCCGGCGGTGCGCTGCGTTCGCCCTGCTGTAATTGGTAGAGATGGGCATAAAGCCCGCCGGAGCGGCGAACCAGATCGTCATGCCGGCCGCTTTCGACAATCTGGCCGCGTTCAAGAACGATGATGCGGTGGGCGTCGCGCACGGCGGACAGACGGTGGGCAATGATGATTACCGTGCGGCCGCGGCAGATGGCGCGCATGTTGTCCTGGATGACTTTTTCCGATTCGTAGTCAAGCGCGCTAGTCGCTTCGTCAAAAATCAGAATGCGCGGGTCGCCAATCAGCGCGCGGGCGATGGCGATGCGCTGGCGCTGTCCGCCGGAAAGGCCGGTGCCGTGTTCGCCGACAAGCGTGTCGTAGCCTTCCGGCAGTTCGCAGATGAAATCGTGCGCGCCGGCCAGCCTGGCGGCCTGAATGATGGCCTCGATCGGCAGCGTCGGGTTGGCGGCGGCGATGTTGTCGCGCACGGAACGGTTAAAAAGGACGTTTTCCTGGAGGACAACGCCGATCTGATGACGTAGCGAGGCCGTGTCGATGATAGAAATATCCTGCCCGTCGATCAGCACGCGCCCCCGGTCGGGAACGTAGAGGCGCTGTATCAGTTTGGTCAGCGTGCTTTTGCCGGAGCCGGAACGGCCGACGATGCCGATGATTTCGCCGGGCGCGATTCTAAATTGCATGGCGCGGATGACATCGGCCGCGTCCGGACGGTAGCGGAACGAAACCTGGTCGAACTCGATGGCGCCGGCCAGGCGCGGAATGCGCGTCTTATTGCCGGCAACCTCCGTGTGCGCGTTGAGAATATCGCCCAGCCGGCTCATTGAAATGCCGACCTGCTGGAAGTCGTTCCACAGTTGAGCCAGGCGCAAAATCGGCGAGGAAACCTGGCCGGCGAGCATGTTAAAGGCGATCAGACCGCCAACGGTAAGCTGCCCCTCGATCACCAGCTTGGCGCCCATCCACAGAATGCCGACGGTGACGAGCTTGCTGACCAGCGTCACCGAATTACTGGCGAAGATGCCGACCATCGCCGTCGACAGACCGGCAGAAACGTAGCCGGCCAGTTGCTTGTCCCAGCGCTGCTGCCAGCGTGGTTCGACGGCCATGGCCTTGACGGTGTCGATGCCGCTCAAGGTTTCGACGAGAAAAGCCTGATTCTCGGCGCCGCGGTTGAACTTCTCATTCAATCGCGCGCGCAGGATCGGGGTAAAAATCAGCGAAAGCAACACATAAACCGGAATCGAGGCGACGACGATGAGCGTCAGCCAGCCGCTGTACCAAAGCATGACGGCGATAAAAATGACCGAAAAAGCCAAGTCGAGCACCAGCGTCATGGCGTTGCCGGTGAGGAAGGAGCGGATATTCTCCAGCTCGCGCACGCGGGCGACCGAATCGCCGACCCGCCGGCTCTGAAAATAACCGATCGGCAGGGCCAGCAAATGGCGGAAAAGGCGCGCGCCGAGTTCAACGTCGATCTTGCAGCTGGTGTGGGCGAAAACGTAAGCGCGGATGCCGGTCAGCAAAGCCTCGAACACAGTGGCGCAGAGCAGGCCGATGGCGATAACGTTCAGCGTGAGCAAGGCGTGGTTAGTCAGCACCTTATCCATGACGACCTGGAAAAACAGCGGCGTAATCAGGCCGACGAGTTGCAGGATCAGCGAAACGAACAGCACCTCGCCGAGCAGTTTGCGGTATTTGACCACGGCCGGGATGAACCAGGTGAAGTCAAAGCGCGACATATCGCCGGCAAAATTAGCCTTGCTCGTCAAAAAGATAAGTTCGCCGCCCCAGGCGGCGAGAAAAGCTTGCAGGCTGAGAATCTGCGGCGCCTCGCCGGGGCGCTGGATAAGGCAGCGGGCTTTTTGCGGATCGGGTGCGTCATCGTCGGCGCCGGCAAAGAGACCGGATTTCTTGCGTTGGCCGGCCGCACGCCCAGCCGCATCGGCGCTCGCGCTCGCCGGCTGGCCGTTGTCGATCTTGGCGAAGATAAAAAAGCGCCCCTCGGCATCGAGGGCAATGCAGGGCAGGGGGGCTTTGTGCAGGCGCGAAGGCGGCTGCTTGACGCTTTTGGCGGTAAAACCGAGTGACTGTGCGGCGTGCAGCAGGGTAGTGACGTCAAAGGGGGCTTCGCCGTATTCGTGGGACAGTTTGGCGCGGTCGGCAACGATGCCGTGCAGCTCGGCCATCATCAACAGGCAAATCAGGCCGCTATCCGGCGGCCGGCTTTCCGCCTGCGCTTCATCCGCCTCTGCCTCAAAAGGCGCGGCGTGCATGGGCGGCGGCAATGACCTTGCCTGAGCCTCGTCGGAGGCTGCCTCACGAGGCATTGGGGAATTGTTCTGGCTCGCTGCGTGAATATCTTCGTGCGCCATGCGGTGGATATCCGGTCAGATGGGGATGTCGGGAAGTATGCCTGGAATGCCTGGAAATAAACAAACGCGCCTGTACCGCGGAAAAATAAACATCAACATCAATGCAACACCCTACACCCACGCTGCAATCACCCAGACTCCGCCCGTCAAACGTTCTTCCCTGGCTTTTCTCCCCTGATTCGCTTATTCGTTCTCTGGCTATCTGCTTGATCCTTTATCAGATGCCTCGGCAGTATAGCAAAAGATAACAGCTCGTTTGCATCAGAAAAACCCGCACCACCGGTGCGCTGCCGATCGCACTGGACGAGGCATCACATCCGGAACACGCAAGCAGCAATTTAGTAAGCCGCAGTAGAAAACAAGTAGTGCACTTCCCCGCCAGCCGGCCGTGCGGGAAGGAAGCATCACCGGTTGAATCGCCACCGCCGGCGGCCGCAGCTCAGCCACAAACCCGCCACCACACCTCCTCTGAACCCCGCGTAAAACGGGCATTTCCGGAGGGGCTGGCCGCCAGCCCAGTGTTTACACGGGTTTCCGGCCTGCTTACCCGCAAACGCCCTATGGACGCGGGCTGGCAGCCAGCTATAGACACAGACCTACGACACCCCGCCACCACACCGGCCCCGAACCCCGCGTAAAGCGGGCATTTCCAGAGCACCTGCCCGCCAGCCCACTATTTACGGGGGTTTCCGGGCAGCCTACCCGCAAACGCCCTATTGACGTGGGCTTGCGGCCAATCGATTTAGATAGCAGGGCGTTACATCCAGAATGCACAGGCAGTAAATCGGCAGTGCTGCTACAAAAAAATGAGTAGTGCCCTTCCCAGCCTGTTAGCCGACCATATCATCGGCGCGACACTGCATCTTTCCACAATTTGCATTAAAACCCATTGACAACTGAATAAAGCAGGGCTAGCTTGCCCGCATTGTTCATTGGCTCGCGTGAGAACACTTCTTCTTGAATGGAGAAAACTGCATGAACAAGATTTCCCCTTCTTACGGCGTTCCGCTTCAGGCTTTCGGTTATGGGCATCCTATGCGACAGGATTGTGCATACCGACACTTAATATCCCCTCCGGTATTCTCTGCACAAAATAATAAAGAAAATCATAAAATGGGCGATTCTTTCGTCTACACAAAGTTTTTTTCTCTGCTTTTATTGCTTATTAAGTAAAGGAGAATGCTCATACCAACTTTTATTTACTATCAAGGTTGCGGAAAAATATACAAGACTTTTAGATGGAGATTTTTTAGGGCTGAGTATCTATAGATTCTATTGAATAAAGAAAAAATAAAAATAACAAAGGCTATGAATTTGGACGGAATAAAGAAATAGGTAGCTCATCAATAAAAATTGAAAAATATACTGTAATGATAGTAGTGGCTATTTATCTATGGATTGTACAAGTTCAAAGCATAGGCAATATGCCTATAAAATTGCCTTATTAAAATAGTTATCAGATAAATTTTAGGAGTTTACACAATGGTTTTTGTATTTCTTTTAGGGTGCGTTTCTTTA
>CALAIL010000057.1 GCA_937923255.1 uncultured Propionivibrio sp.
CTGAAATAGCGGCTTCCTTTGCCAAAATACGGCGTTGGCTTCGCCTTGCCGTACTTCTCATACTGCCTGCGGCTCGCCGCCTTGTCTTTTGGCAAAGTCGAGCCGCTATAAGGATTTCGAGGCACACTTCTGAATCCCGCGTGGATAGGGTGTTTCCGGGCAGGCACCTCTGTAACCCTTATAAACAAAGGGCTGACGGGTAGGCTACCCGGAAATGCCCTGTTTACAAGGGCTTCAGGGCATCCTCTTTGGAGATGCCCTAAATACGTGGGCTTCAGGCCACCTCTTTTTGGAGATGCACCTGCGCCCTTTTTATCTTTTTTTTACCCTTTCCCAAAGGACGAGAGGCTATTCGGGTGCTCCAAAACCCGCGCGGAGTGGGCATTTCCTGGCCCCCTTCCGAAACCCTTATGGATAGTGCATTTTCGGACATACTTCTCTGGAACCCGCATGGATAAAGGCGCTCCGGGTAGGTGCCTCTGGAACCCTTATAAACAAAGGGCTGGCGGGCAGCCCTTCGGAAATGCACGTAAATAAAGGACCTCCGGGCGCCTGCTCAGAGACGCCCTGTTTACGCGGGCTCCGGCGCTGGTCTGTGCGGCGTGGCGGCGGATCGATCAGGCTTACGGGGAGCGGCTGGCGAACATGGCGCCGGCCAGGACAATGAAGGCGCCGACGATGACCTTTTGCCAGGTGCTGGGAACGCCGGCCAGCACGAGGCTGTTGTTGACCAGCGTCACCAGCACGACGCCGAGCAGCGTCCCGAGGACGGTGCCTGTGCCGCCGGTGATGCGGGCGCCGCCCAGAATGACCGCGGCGATGACGTCCAGTTCGCTGCCGGCCAGATCGAAAGGATTGGCCAACCGGTTGCCGGAAACGTGGATGACGCCGGCGATGCCCGCGAGCAGGCCGGCGTAGGCGAAAACGAAGATCTGCACCGTGCGCAGGCGGAAGCCGAGACGCTCGGCGACGGGCAGGCTGCCGCCAATGGCGAACACGGCGCGGCCGAGCAGGGTGCGGTTGAGAATCCACCAGGTGAGCAGCGCGGCGGCGGCCAGTGCGAGCACAAAGGCGGGCAGGACGGCGAGACCGCCGTCCGCTGTCTGGTAACGCCAGAGCGCCAGTTTGCCGAACGACTCCATCGCCTCGGGCACGTTGATGATCAGGGCGGTGCCGACGAACGTCAGCAGCAGGCTGCGGATGACGTATTGCGTCCCGATGGTGACGATCAGCGAAGGCGCGCGCAGTGTATGCACCAGAACGCCGTTGATGGCGCCGAGCAGCAGCCCGCCGCCCGCGCCCAGCGCAAAGATCGCGATGATGGACAGGCCGGGCGCCTGCTCGATGACCAGCCGCGTGATCGAATACATGGTCAGCGCCGCGATCGCCGTGAAGGAAACGTCCAGCCCGCCGGCGGCAAGCACCGCCAGCACGCCGAGCGCGAACAAGCCGAGCACGACGCAGCCGCGCAAAATGTCAAACAGCGTGGCAAGCTGCCAGAAACGCGGATTGATGCTGCCGACGATCAGGCAGACAAGAACGATGAGCGTGAGCGTAAATACCGATGGGTTGCGCGCCAGAAATGCGTAAAAGGCGCGCAGCGTATGGGGGCGCGGATTCAGCCCTGGCATGTTTTTTCTTCCTCTTTTCTGGGGTGTTCGGCCGTCATCGCTTCGTACAGGTCGGTCTCCGACACGGTTTCAGCGGCATCGAAAACCTGGCTGATCTGCCCTTTTCGCATGATCAAAATCCGGTCGCAGTTTTGCAGCAGCTCCGGCAGGTCGTCGCTGACGATGAGAATGCTCATGCCTTGCGCGGCGAGTGACTGGATGATGCGGTAGATCGTATCCTTGGAACCCACATCGACGCCGACGGTGGGACCGTGCAGAATCAGCACCTTGGGGTCGATGGACAGCCAGCGTCCGAGCAGAACGCGCTGCTGGTTGCCGCCGGAGAGGGACTGCACCGGGTGTTCGATATCGGGGGTGGCGATGTGCAACTGTTCGGTCAGACGGTGCGCCAGATTGCGCACGCGGCTTTGATCGAGCAGGCCGAAACGGCGGCACAGCCGGCCGAGCACGGCGGCGGTGAAATTTTCGCGGATGGGCTTTTCCAGAAACAGCCCTTCGGACAGGCGGTCTTCCGGCAGATAGCCGATGCCGGCGGCGATGGCGTCTGCCGGACAGTGCAGGGCGGCCAGCTGCTCGTCGAGAAAAATCTGGCCGGCATCGGCCGGATGCACGCCGGCCAAGGCAAGCGCCAGTTCGTTGCGTCCGGAATCGAGCAACCCGGTAATGCCGAGAATTTCGCCCCGATTGACGGCGAAGGAGATTTCCGAGAACGTTGCGGCGCGCGTCAGCCCGGTGACGAGGAGGCGCGATGTTGCGGGGGCTTCGCCGGCTGGTTCGCTGCGGTAACGGTGTTCGTCGAGCTGGCGGCCGGTCATCCAGTAGCTCAAATCAGCTTTGCTGTAATCGCTGGCGTCGCCTTCCATCACCTTCTGGCCGTCGCGGAAAATGACGACGCGCCCGCCAATGGCTTTGCATTCGTCGAGTTTGTGCGTGACGAACAGCACGGCGACGCCCTGCTCGCGCAGGCGATTGACAACGCCGATCAGGTTGCCGACTTCGCGGCGCGTCAGTGCGGTGGTCGGCTCATCCATGATGACCAGGTGCGCGTCGACGGCGATGGCGCGGGCAATCGCCACCATCTGGCGCGTGGCGATGGGCAGGGTGTCGACGCGCTGCTGCATGAACGCCTGTGTGGACGGCAGACCGATCGCGGCGAGCGCGCGCGTGGCGGTCTGCGCCAGGGCGGCGCGGTCCAGACGCCGGAAAAGACGGCCGCCCGACTGAACGAGCTGTTGGGTCAGGGCGATGTTTTCCGCCACGTTCAGGTTGGGCAGCAGCGAAAAATCCTGATAGACGGTTTCGATGCCGGCGGCCAGCGCCTCGATAGGGGAAAGGCGCGCATACGTGCGCCCGGCGACGATGATCTTTCCTTCATCCGGCGGCTGTGCGCCAGCGATGATCTTGATCAAGGTGCTTTTGCCGCAGCCGTTTTCTCCGATCAGATGGTAAATCTGACCGCTTTCGATCGTCAGGTCGATGCCGCGCAGGGCGTGGACGCCGGCAAAACGTTTGTGGATACCGCGCACTTCGAGAAAAGGCGGTTGATCGGCAGCCGGCGGCGGGGCGCCGGCTTGCCGGCGGGTGTCGGGCGCATTCATGCGATTACGGGCGGGACGATGGGGCGATCATGTCATGTAGTGATTGGCCGGCGGCGTGGGGCATGCCGGAGAACGCTTCGCTCATGCTGCATGCGCGGCGTCCTCCAGCATGCGCTTTAGGCCAGGCTGGGGCTTAGAACGGGTAGTTCTTGTAGTTCGACTTGTCGACGTCGATCCAGGCTTCGCCGACGACGATAATGCCCTTGCCTGGCCCCTTCTTGACCTTAACCTTGTGATAGCCGGGCACGCCCAGATCCATGCCGTCGGTGATCTGCTGGCCGTCGAGCAGCATCTTGGCCACCTTGTTCATGACAACGCCGGCTTCCTGCGGATCCCAGAAGCCGATGCCCTGGATGGCGCCGGATTCGAGGTATTTGCCGGAATCCTTGGGCAGGCCGAGGCCGATCACGCAAATCTTGCCTTGCAGGCCGGCTTCTTCGATTGCGCGGCCGATGCCCAGCACGTCGATGGCCGCACCGCCCTGGAAGCCCTTGATATCGGGGTGTTTGCGCAGAATTTCCTTGGCTTTCTCGTAGGCCTTGTTGGCATCATTGAATGATTCGTTCTTGGCGTCGACGAGTACCATTTTGGGGTATTTCTTGGCGTTTTCGGCGCCGCCGTCAGCCCATTGCACGTGCGTCAGGCTGCCCAGCGAACCCACGAACGAAGTCCATTTGCCGGCCCCGCCCATGCATTTGGCCAGCCGCTCATTGAAGCGCGCGCCGAACGCCTTGTTGTCGAAGGCTTCGATATCCACATGCGTGTTTTTCGCATTGTCCGCTTCATGCGTCACGACTTTGATGCCGCGATCCATGGCGCGCTTGAGCACGCCTTCCAGCGTCGAAGGATCCATGGGGACGACAGTGATCGCGTCGACTTTTTTGGCGATCAGATCGTCGATGATCTTCGTCTGTAGGGCCGCATCAGCCTTGGGTGGCCCGTATTGCGCCGTAGTGACGCCCGGTGTTGAGGCGCCAAACGCCTTGACGCCGTCTTCCATGCGGTTGAACCAGGTTTCGCCGGTAATTTTGACGACGGTGGCGATCGTTTTGTTGCCGCTTTGATTGCTCTGTGCGCCGGCGATGCCTGCCGTACCGACTAGAGCCGCAGAGACGGCACAGGCGATGGATGCTTTGACGATAGACATGGAATAACCTCCGTGGTGGTGACGAAGCGCTCCCTCTAGACGGTGCGGCCGGCGCGAGGGAGTGACGCCGAGCCGCTGGAACCGGGCCGGTTCCGGAAAAAGGTACGATAGTCGAAACGCGACACGACGAGGAAAATGAGCAGCATCGTCCCCCAGGCGCAATCGCGGAAAAAGCTGGAAACATCGAGGAAGTTGAACATGCTGGCCAGCAGCTGGAGCGCCGTGGCTGACAGCAGGACGCAGACCAGCCGTCCGTAGCCGCCTTCCGGGCGGACGCCGGCGGCGACGACGATCAGGATGGAAATCATCACGTAAGAGCTGCCGTAATCCCATTTCACGCTGGAAGTGCGCGCGGCGATGATGGCGCCCGCCAGCCCGGCCAGCAGTCCGCATAGGGCGTAGGTCAGGAACAGCATCCGCCGCACGGGAATCCCGGCATAGCTTGCTGCTTTGGCGTTGCTGCCCAACAAGTACAGGCGGATGCCGAAAGGGGTGCGCTTGAGCATCAGCGCGAGCGCGGCTGCGACGGCCAGAAATACGATGAAGCAGATGGGCAGTCCGGCCAGCGTCGAGTTGCCGAATGCATCGAGCGGCTCGATGTAGCCCAGGCGCAGCGCGGAACCGTTGGTCAGCACGACGGCGATTCCGGTAAAAAACATTTGCGTGCCGAGGGTGGCGAGAATGGGCGTCAGATGCCCCCAGGCAATCAGAACACCGTTCAGCATGCCGCCGATGCCGCCGGCGAGCAGGGCAAGCGCAATGAAACTTCCCGTGTACAGCAAGGGGGCATCGTCGGCCGCAATGAAATGAGAGGCTATCAGCCCGGCCAAGACCCCCGACAGATTGGCCAGTGCGATGCCCGATAGGTCGATGCCGCCGTTTCCGGAAACCATCGCCAGCATGACGCCCAGCGCCAGCAGTCCCAGTTCCGGCAGCTGTGCCGCCATCGACTGGAGGTTGTAGGCGCCGATAAAATCTGTGCCCGCCAGGGCGACGGCCAGCATGAAGCCGAGGAGGTTGGTCAGTGCCAGAAAGACAAACTGGCGGTCGGCCAGAAATCCGGCGGTCAGATTGCGTGCAGCGCTGTGTCGGCCATTGCCGGTATTGTTGCTGGCGGCGCTGTCTGCTGTTTTGGTTTTTCTTTCCATGCCCTGATCGATGAACCCGTGGTGCGTCTGGGCGGAAACGCCTCAGATCGAAAAGCAATATACGTCGAGTCCGGCTCCCAATTCAACCGTTCGTCGCGCGCTTTACGGGAAATCGGCAAAAACTTCCCCCAATGGCCGTTGCCGTTTTTCTTTGATGTAGCCTGTTGTGGCGCGCTTCCGGTGTCCGCAGCGTATGAGAAAATAGCTCCGAACTTCTAAGACTTTTTTGGAAAAACGAATCATGACTCTGCAAAAAACGCCCTGCCTGATGGTGCAAGGCTGTACTTCGGATGCTGGAAAATCGGTTCTGGGGGCGGCGCTATGCCGCGTGCTGGCGCGTCGAGGCGTGCGCGTTGCGCCGTTCAAGCCGCAAAATATGGCGCTGAATTCGGCCGTGACCGTCGATGGCGGCGAAATCGGCCGCGCTCAGGCGCTACAGGCGCTGGCGGCGCGGGTACCGGCGCATATCGACTTCAACCCGATACTGCTCAAGCCTTCGACCGACAAGCGCTCGCAGGTCATTATCCATGGCAAGACGCACGCCGATCTCAATGCCCGTGATTATCACGAATACAAGCCGCGGGCGATGCAGGCCGTGCTCGAATCATGGCAGCGCCTGTGTGCAGCATACGATGCCATCATCGTCGAAGGCGCGGGGAGTCCGGCGGAAATCAACCTGCGCGCCCGCGATATTGCCAATATGGGCTTTGCCGAGGTCGTCGATTGCCCGGTCATCATCGTTGCCGACATCGATCGCGGCGGCGTTTTTGCCCACCTGACCGGCACTTACGAACTCCTCTCGCCAAGTGAGCAGGCGCGTGTCAAAGGTTTCGTTATCAACCGCTTCCGCGGTGATTTCAGCCTGCTGGAATCGGGGCTGACCTGGCTAGAACAGCGCACCGGCAAGCCGGTGATCGGTGTCCTGCCCTACCTGCACGGCCTGTATCTCGATGCCGAGGATGCGCTACCGCGTGGTAAGCTGGCCAAGACCGGCGCCAGACTCAAGGTCGTTGCGCCCGCTTATCCGCGTCTGTCGAACCACAACGATTTCGATCCGCTGCGTTTTCATCCGGAAGTCGATTTTACGGTTGTCGGGGCGCATGATGCGCCACCGCCTTGTGACCTGATCGTGCTGGGCGGCTCGAAAGCCGTGCAGGCGGACCTCGACTGGCTGCGCAGCATGGGCTGGGAAGAAGCGATCCGACGGCATCTGCGCTATGGCGGCAAGCTGATCGGCATCTGCGGCGGCCTGCAAATGCTTGGCAAACAGCTCAATGACCCGTTGGGGCTGGAAGGGGCGCCTGGCAGCCAGCCCGGTCTGGGACTGCTCGATTATGAAACGACGCTGGCACCGGAAAAACATCTGGAGAATGTCAGCGGAACGCTGACGCTGAATGGAACGCTGAGCGCCCCGCCGTTACTGCGCGGCTACCGTATTCACATGGGCGTGACGCATGGGCCGGCGCTGGCGCGACCGGCGACCTGTCTGGAAGGGCTGCCGGAAGGCGCACTGTCGGCGGACGGTCAGGTACTTGCCACCTATTGTCACGGGTTATTTGATTCGCCGGATGCGCTTAATGTGCTGATTGCCTGGGCCGGCCACACACCGGAAGCGCGGTTCGATCCGGCCGAGCGGCGCGAACGCGATCTGGACCGGCTGGCCGACGCCGTCGAACAGCATCTGGATTTGCAGCGCCTTGCCGAATGCATTCCGGCTTTTGCGCTTCCCGCGTGCGTCGCCGATACTAAATGAACTGAATTGAGCCGTATTCATTCGCGCAGAATCAATACCGAATACGGGTGAGTCACAGGGAATTGCCTTAATGCCAGGCAGATAATAACCAAGCGCTCAATAGCAATGATATACAACATATTGAAAGGCTGAATGGATCGTTATATTGCATTCGATTGTTTTTTTGCCCAGTTAATTTATAATGCTTTCCGCAAATAGGGCGGGGCGTTTATGGTTGGTGGACGCCGGACTTTTTATTTTAACTGGAGGAAGCAATGACTATTAGCTATAAGGAAGCGCTCGAAAATCTGAAAAAAGCTCAGTTCGAAGTAGAACAGGCTCGCCTGGCCGAACTTAGCCTGGTCATAAAAGGAATCAAGGAAAAAATTGCTGAATATCATTTGACAGCCGAAGATCTTGGCCTCAAATCGGGTGCAAAAAAAGGGGCTGCCAAAAAAGGCGAAGCGAAATACGCCAACCCGACGAATAGCGCTCAAACCTGGAGCGGTAAGGGACGTAAGCCTGCTTGGGTAGAGGAATACCTCGCACGCGGGGGCAACATTAACAGTCTGTTAATTCAGAGATAATGCGAGTCCTATAGAAACTGTAACCTGCATATAACAAAAGCGCCATATCATGTATGGCGCTTTTTATTTGTTCGGCAACTATTGCATTGAAACTTTATATTGGCATTGGATGAAGCGCTAAACCTTGCCGATTATTTATGGAAAAGATTGGGTATGGCGCAAAAAATTTTTAGTATCTGCGTATTGAGCCTGAAGGTTTTGGCAATAGCATACCGGCAGTAATGTGGAAGTAAAAACCAACTTGCTGTATGTAAGGCCATACACTATTGATACCTTGCATGTCCAATTGATCCATCCTTCGATTCTTGCCAGGTACCGTTTTGCAAGCTATGAGTGCATTTGGGGCGTTAGGATGCGTATCAGTCGTCAGCCAAAGAGACAGCAGCTAAAAATAAAACTGCCTGGAAAACCAGGCAGCTCAGAAAGGTAACTATTTAAACTATTTAAATAGTTAACCCAAAGAATTTAGGCCAAAACGAGAATCAACCGTAGTTGATCGGGTGGCTGCTCAGCCAGTGGCGGTCGCGCGTGTGGCCGATGCGCTTGCCGGCTTCACGGGCCATGGCAGAAGTCAGCGGACGGGTTTTCCAGGCAAAGCTGACGCCAAACGCCAGGGCGGCGCCTAAAATGCCGCCTGCGACGACGCCGCGTACCGGCTTGCGATCGTCGGCCAATGCGCCCAGTACGGCGCCTGTCAGCACGCCGAAGCTGGCGGCCTGCCACGACTGTTCGGCGGCGACGGCCAGAATGTTCGAAGTATCCTCGGTGGCGAGCACGGCTTTACGCGCTTCCCGCGCGCCTTCCAGCCCGGACGAAACCAGCTCTTTGCCGTATTCGTACTGGGAACGGACTTTTTTCTTGCCGTGATCGAAGTTTGATTTGAGGCGTTCCGTACCCTGTTCGAGGCTCGATTTAACCTGCTCAAGATTTGCTTTGACGTGTTCGCTGATGCTCATTTTCTGCTCCTGATCGATAAAGCCGAAACTCGACGATAACGCCCGCCCGGCAAGGGATGGCTTCTGGCGCAGCAGTGTGCCGGACTGCCGATGGCTAGTGTATCACCTCATCGATTCGCTATGGTGCCTCATGTGCATTGCCGATGGGATTTCGTGCATCTTTGAGCACGAGCGGTAGACCAGCGGCGACGAGCGTGACCCGATCGCAGACGGCGGCGATCCGCTGATTCAGCCGCCCCTGCTCGTCGGCAAATAGGCGCGACACCGGGTCCATCGGCACGATCCCGCTCCCGACCTCGTTGGAAACCAGAATGATCCGACCCGGCAAGCGTTGCAGACCTTCGGCCAGCGCCTGGGTTTCCCGCAGAAATAGCGGGCAATTGATCGCCTGGCCGGCCTCCGCCTGTTTGGCCGCTTCACCGGCAAAGAGGAGGTTGGACAGCCACAGCGTCAGGCAATCGACAAGCAGGCAGGTATTCGGCGCAGCGTTGCGTGACAACGCCGCGTATAGGTCAAGCGGCGATTCGACCAGCCCCCATTGTGCCGGCCGGCGCGCCTGATGCGCGGCAACCCGGCGCGCCATTTCATGATCGAGTACCTGCGCCGTGGCGACATAGACGACATGCAGACCGCTTGCCTGCGCCTGTTTTTCTGCATACGCGCTTTTACCGGAGCGTGCGCCGCCAATAATCAGTTCTTTCATGCCGCGAGATTAACATGGAACACTGCGTCTATAATGGCGTCGTTCGCGTTTCATGGCTTCTAGCGGCCTATCCGCCGGATCTGGCGGGCTGGTCTGGCGCACATAGAACGATGCCGGCATGGAAGCCGCGAACGCCCGGCATAACGGCGCATGCTGCGCGGCCACGCGGCCACGTCCACACCTCGGTTCACTTGGCTAATCGACAAGACAACAAGACATGATGCATTTTTCCATCCCTCCGGTTGATTTTTCGCTGGCGCAGGCCTTGCAAGAGAAGATCGACAACAAGACCAAACCTGTCGGTTCGCTGGGCAGGCTCGAAGAAATTGCCGTGCGGATCGGCTGCATCCAGCACACGCTGTCGCCGCAGTTGCGTGATCCGCATATGCTGATTTTTGCTGGCGATCACGGCGCAGCGCGCGCCGGTATTTCGGCCTATCCGCAGGATGTGAGCTGGCAGATGCTGGAGAATTACTTGAAAGGCGGCGCGGCGGCCAATGTGTTTTCGCGGCTCAACGGAATGACCATGCTGGCGATCGATGCGGGGGTCGCGCATGACTTCGGTCCGCGCGAGGGGCTGATCGACGCCAAAATCGACCCGGCCGGCACGCGCAATTACCTGGAAGAACCGGCGATGACGCGGGCGCAATGCCTGGTGGCAATTGCCAAAGGGGCGGAAATTGCCCGTGCGGTGGCCGATCGGGGCTGCAATATTATGGGGGTGGGGGAGAAAGGCATCGGCAATACCGGCTCGGCATCGCTGATTACCCACCTGCTGACCGGCGCTTCGCTCGACGATTGCGTCGGGCGCGGTACCGGCCTCGACGATACCGCGCTGGCGCATAAGAAAGCATTGATGAAGCAGGCCATCCAGCGTGCCGGGCTGCCGGCCGATGCCGATGTGACGGAGATTCTGAGCGAATTCGGCGGCTTTGAAATTGCCATGATGACCGGCGCCCTGCTGGCGGGCGCGGAACGCGGCATGGTGCTGCTTGCAGACGGTTTCATTGCCACCTCGGCCCTGCTGGCGGCACATCGCATTGCGCCGGCGATTGGCGATTACTGCATTTTTTCGCATTGTTCCGCCGAGGCGGGGCATCGCGCACAGATTCGCTTTCTTGGCGGTAATCCGCTGCTCGACATCGGCATGCGTCTGGGCGAGGGAACGGGCGCCATGGTGGCTTTCCCGATTGTCCGGGCTGCCGTCGCTTTCCTGAACGAAATGGCCAGTTTCGCTTCTGCCGGCGTCAGCAAACATATCCGATAACTCCCGCGATCGATGGCTTTGAGTTCACGATTTGAGACCTTTATCGGCGCGCTTCGCTTTTTTACGCGCTTGCCGATCCCCGGACAGCTGGGCTATAGCAGCGTCGCGCTGGAAAAGGCCATTGTCTATTTCCCGTTCGCAGGCGTGCTGCTCGGTGCGATCTGCGCGGCGTTGTTCATGGTGTGCGGCCTATTCTGGCCGAAGTCGCTGGCCGTTCTTGTCGCCATGGCCGCCACCATCCGGCTGACCGGCGCGCTGCACGAGGACGGCTGGAGCGATGTGGCCGATGGCTTCGGCGGCGGTTGGGACAAGCAGCGTATTCTCGACATCATGCGCGATTCACGGCTGGGCAGCTTTGGCGCGGTTGCACTGACCATGCTGCTGCTGGCGCGTTATGTCACGTTGCTTGAAATCGAAACCGCCTGGCTGCCTTTTGCATTGATTGCCGGCCATGTTTTTTCGCGTTTGTGTGCGACGGGCATCATGGTGTCTATGGAATACGTGCGCACCGACGGCAAGGGCAAACCCTTCAGCAATAATCTGAGTATCGGCGAACTGGCTTTCGTCGTGCTGACGGGCGTCGCGCCGCTGTTCTGTCTGCCGTGGCAGCAGGCGGCATCCGCCGTTGTTCTGGCATTACTGGCCACGCTGTGGCTGGCGCGTCTGTTCAAGCGCAATATCGGCGGCTATACCGGCGACTGCCTTGGGGCAACGCAGCAGTTTGCCGAGGTGGCCTTTTACGCGGGGCTGTTGTGCAGGTTTTCCTGATCCGCCATACACGTCCGCAGCTTGCCGCCGGCATTTGCTATGGCCAGCTTGACGTGGCGTGTGAGGACCCGCTGCCTGTTGCCCGCCAATTACGTGTGCAGATTCCTTGCGACACGCCGATTTTTTGCAGCCCGCTCAAGCGCGCCCGCGTGCTGGCCGAAGCGCTTGGCAAGCCCTGTGGCGTGACGCCATGCATTGATGCGCGCCTCAGCGAAATCAGTTTCGGTAATTGGGAAGGCAAGCCCTGGGAAGATATTGACCGGGCGGCGCTGGATATGTGGGCTGCCGACGTGCTTCATTTCGTGCCGCCCGGCGGGGAATCTGTCGCCCAACTGCGCGCCCGCGTCATTGCTTTTGCCGAAACGCTGAGGCTGCCGCGCGTTGCCATCGTTGCCCACGCCGGCGTGATGAAAACGCTGTGCGGCTACTGGCAAAAGCTGCCCAGCGAGGATTGGACGCAGCTGGAGTTTTCCTTCGGCGGTTTGGTTGAGCTTACGGTTTGAGACCGCGCGCACCGCGCCTGTTTTATCGCATTTACCTGACGCCTACCCGGAGCGCCTTTATCCACGGGCATCTCCGGGGTCGATCGCGTCTTTCTTTGCCAAGATACTGTGTTGGCCTCACCTTGCCTTTTGGCAAAGTCGAGCCGCTATTTAAGCTTGCGGAGTCTCCTCTGAAATCCATAAAAACAGGGCAGAAAACATGAAATGCCTGGAGGTCCTTTAAACACAAGGGCTTCAGGGCATCAAAAAACATAAAAGCCCTCGACCCTTCGGACTGTACCCCTTTAAAGAGGGGAGCAAGCAGGCTGCCTTGCGAGCCTTTATCCACGGCCATCTCTGGGGTCATAGCGTCTTCTTTTGCCAAGAGACTGCGTTGCTTGCTTGGCCTGGCCTCGCCGTACTGAGTGTACTGTCAGCGGCTTGTCGCCTTGCCTTTTGGCAAAGTCGCGCCGCTATTGGGCGGTGTTGCAAAAGGGGTGCCCGGAAGCCCGCGTCAACAGGGCATTCCAGAGGTGGGTGCCCGGAAGTCCTTTATCTACGCGGGTTTCAGAGCATATGCATCGGAGATGCCCTATCCACGCGGGGTTCAGAGGCGCTTTTAGGGAAGGCGTCCGGCAATGCCCGGCAGCGCTTTTTGTGTTTATCGCGAATTCACTTAACGTTCGCTAGGGCGTTGCTGCGCCTTGCCGTACTCCTTGTACTGTTTGCAGCTTGCCGCCTTGTGTCGAAAATTAATTCAATCCGCTATAGGACGTCTGGACGCTTTTTCACCAAGCGGTGCGGATCATATCCAGCAGCAGGCTGCTTGTCGCAACCAACACCCATAAAATTCCGCCCAAGGCAATCGGGCGCCAGCCGGCTTGCCGGATGGCGGCGAACGAACTGGTCATGCCAACGGCGGCCATCGCCACCGTCGTGCCGAAATGCGCCATCAGCTTGATCGTTCCCTGCCAGGATGGCGGGATTGCGCCGAGTGAATTGAGCGCCGCCGCCAACAGGAAGAAGCCGAGGAACGGCGGCGCCAGCTTGTACCAGACGGGCAGGGCCGCTTGCTCTGCGCCCGACGCTGAACGGTATCGCCGCCAGGATTCAAAGACAGCCAGCGGAATGATGGCCAGCGTTCGCGTCAGTTTGACGACGACAGCGTAAGATGCCGCCGCTGCGCCGTAGACCGTGGCGGCGGCAACGACCGAGGAGGTGTCATTGACGGCCGTGCCCGCCCAGAGGCCAAAGGCCTCCTGCGACAAGCCAAGCAGGTGGCCGAGCGGCGGAAAAAGCAGCGCGCCGAGCACGTTATAGATGACGATGACGGTAATCGAAAAGGCAATGGCCGAACTCGATGCGCCGATAACGGCGCTCATCGTGGCAATGGCGGATGCGCCACAGATTGCCGTGCCGTAGGTGACGAGCACGCCCGTTTGACGTTCTACGCGCAACATGCGGCCGAGCAGGGCGCCGCCGCCAATCGCGATTGCCAGCGTGCCGATCATCACCGGCAGGCCGTCGCTGCCGATCTGGGCAACCTGACCCAGCGACATCCCTGCGCCGAGCAGGACGATGGCGCTTTGCAGGACTTTCCTGGAACAAAAAGCCAGCCCGCTTTTCCATTCCGGGCGCAAGCCGAATAGTTGCCCGACAAGCAGGCCAAGCAGAATGCCGATGACGGGCGCGCCGAGAACCGGAACCCATGTGCCCAGTTGCCAGGCGATCAGCCCCAGTCCCAGCGGAAAGGCGAATCCCTGCCAGACGCGCTTTCCGGGAAAACCGTCAGCAGGCGGGCGTTGTGGCGGGAGAGATGGGGGCGGCGTGCGCATGTTTTCAGATGTCAGTTCGGTGGCTGATCGAGCGCGGCGATGGCGCGTATGCGCGCAGCGGCAATCCGCTCGGGGATTTTGCGCGGGTCGGTGCAAGCACGGGCGACGCCCGCCGCATCGACGGACAAGGCGGCGGCCAGCGCACGCGGAAAGTAATCCGCGTCGGGAATCGTCTTGTCTTCCCAGCCGAGACGGCCGTGGAAATCGCAATCGCAGGCTTGCAGGATCTGCGTAAAACGCTGTGGGCGGCGCAAGGCATCGCAGCTTTGCAGCAGTTTAAGTACCGTGGCGGGGCGAAGCTGCCTGCCGCGCCGGATGTCGCCGTGGTAACGGGCGACCAGCAGCGCCAGATCGCGTGACTCGGCCGGCGCCTTGAGGCGAGCGCAAAGCGTTTCGGCAAGGCGGGCGCTGCGCCCTTCGTGTCCGGGATGGCGCGGCAGATCGGCTGCCGGCGTTGTCCCTTTGCCCAGGTCGTGCAGCAAGACGGCAAAGCGCACCGGCAATGCGTAGTCTCTGGCGGCCGCGTAATCGAGCGCCAGGGTGACGTGGATGCCGGTATCGACTTCCGGGTGATAGTCGGCGCGCTGCGGCACGCCGAATAGCCGGTCGACTTCAGGCAGCAGCCTGGCCAGCGCCCCGCATTCGCGCAATACGCGGATCATGCGCGAGGGCTTGGCTTCCATCAGGCCGCGCGCCAGCTCTTGCCAGACGCGCTCGGGAACGAGGTGATCGACTTCCCCTTCATCGACCATGCGGCGCGCCAGCGCCAGGGTTTCCGGCGCAATCGTGAAGTCGGCGAAACGGGCGGCAAAACGCGCCAGCCGTAAGATGCGCACCGGATCTTCGGCGAACGCCGGACTGACATGACGCAGGATGCGGGCGCGCAAATCCGCTACGCCACCGAAGGGGTCGATCAGAGCGCCGTCAATCGTGCCGTCGAGCGTTCTGGCAATGGCGTTGATCGTCAGGTCGCGGCGCGCCAGGTCGTCTTCCAGGCGAACGTTGGGCGCTGTGTGAAAGACAAATCCCGTGTAACCGCGCCCGCTTTTTCGCTCGGTGCGCGCCAGCGCGTATTCTTCGTGCGTTTGGGGATGCAGGAAAACGGGAAAATCGCGGCCGACCGGCTGGTAGCCCTGCGCCCGCATGATTTCCGGCGTTGCGCCGACGACGACGTAGTCGCGGTCTTTGACCGGCAGGCCGAGCAGTTCATCGCGGACGGCACCGCCAACCAGATAGATTTGCATGATTCGTCCCGACGCTCGCGACTATCCGGCGAATACGGCTTGGGCCAGTGCCGCCGCGCTGTGCGCCGGCGCGGATCGGGGAGATGGGCGGGTTGGGTGAATGAACATAGGTGGCTGAGCCCGCGTGCCTAGGGCAGGTCGGGATTGACCGGATCGGTACGCGGACCGACGGTGCCCAGCCGTTGCGTCAGCGTTTGCGCACTCTGACCAAACAGCAAGGCGTAATACGCCGTATTGCTCATGACCTTTTTGACGTAGTCGCGGGTTTCGCTGAAGGGAATGGTTTCGGCGTAAATCGCGCCTTCCAGCGGAGCTTCGGCACGCCAGCGGCGCGCCCGCCGCGGCCCGGCGTTATAGGCGGCGGAAGCGAGCACCGGATGATTGTCGAGATCTTCAAGCACCATGCGCATATAGCTGGTGCCGAGCAGCAGGTTGGTGTTGGTATCGGTCACCATGTCGGGGCTGTAGTCGGTCAGCCCGATTTTTTTCGCCACCCAACGCGCTGTCGCCGGCATCAGCTGCATCAGTCCGGAGGCGCCGGCCGAAGAGCGGGCGTCTGTGACGAAGCGGCTTTCCTGACGCATCAGGCCATATACCCAGGCATCGTCGAGCATCTGCCCCTGGGCGGCGGGGCGGACCTGTTCGAGGAAAGGCGCAAGGTAGCGCAGCGCGTAGTCGTGTTCCCCTTTTGTCCGGTCGGCGGCAGCGATCGCCCGGTCGAATACCTGCGCGCGCCGCGCCAGTTCCGCGGCAGCCAGCAGGCCGCGATCGTCCAGCCCGCGCAGGCCCCAGTTGAATTCGCGCACGCCTTCCAGGCGCAGACCGGCGCGCAGTAGCGCCAGCCCGCGGCGGAGGCCGGATATCCCGGCCACCCGGTCGATCTCTTCGGTCGTGACCGGCGTTGCCTTGGGCGGCACATCAATACGGCGGCCGAGCGCTTCGTCCGCCAGATTGCCGTAGAAGTTCGGTTGACCGGAAATCATGGCGTACAGCCCTTGGGCGGTTTCGGCCTTACCCGTCGCCGTATAGGCGCGGCCAAGCCAGTAGATCCAGGTCGGTTGCGCTGCCAGTTCGGGCGGCAGCGCTTCGATCGCGGTACGCACGCTTTCCCAGTCCTGCGCACGCAGGGCAGCGCGTACTTTCCACTGGCTCACTTCGTCGGAGAGTGCGGCCTGGCCTGTCTGGCGGAACCACAATACGGCTTCCGGCAGATGCTGCTGCGCCGCTTTCCAGCCAATCTGCCCCCATGCCCAGCTTCTTGCTTCGGCGGGCAGTTTCGCTTCGATGCGTTCCATCTGCGTTGCCGCCGCGGCCGGGTCTGTGCGCGCGATGCGGCCGACGGCCAGCGCCGCCAGTTCCTGATATCTTCGCTCGGAGAGTGTGCTGGCCGGCAACTTGACGAGCCACTTCACGGGCGATTTGTTAAATGCCTGCATCGTTTTGGCGTCCGGCATCTGGCTTTCGGGCAGATAGTTCATGGTGTAGCGCGCGCCGCTCAGCCGGTTGGTTTCAAACTGACGGCGGATGCGCGCCCAGACATCGTCGATCTGCACGCGCTTATTGATGATCAACGCCTCCAGCACGGGATAGCAGGCATCCGGCGTATCGACGAGCTTGAGCCACAAAGGCATCGCTTCATCGAGTGCACCGACCTCGCCCCGCGCCAGCCGCCGTTGCAGCGCGTAGCAGGTGATTTCCTGGTCCGTTTGTTGCAAGCCCGGATAGTCGGCGTCAAACACCTCCCATCGCGCTTCCTTGCCCATCGCGCGCAGCCAGTCGCCACGCAGTTTGTCGGCAATGTAGCTGCCGTTGTTGCGTTGCAGAAAGTCGCGTATTTGCGCCGGATCGACGTCTTTCAGCCCGGGCTGAAAGCGCCAGTAGTCGAGATAGACGGAAAGTTCGTCCCCCTGAAATCCAGGCGCAAGGCGCTCAAGCGCATCCTGGTCGCCCGCTTTGGCGGCATCGCGTGCAGCCAGCAAGACTTCGGGAGCAACGTCGGCTATCGCGGAAAAGGGCGAAAACAGGCAGACACAGGCAAAAACGAGAGCAGGCAGTGATTTCATGGTAGGCTGGGCAGGCAAGTGCATCAGGCAAGACAAACAGAGGGTGAAGTTTAAATCGCCTCGGCAGGCGTCAGGAAAAACGGCAAGGCGATGAAACAGCCGCATTACGCAGAGAACGGGATCCGGGCCGCCAGACGGCGACTTCGGTACGTTTGGCACGTTTCCGTTTCCGGATAACACAGCGTTTTGAGCATACCACATGGATGAGTGCTTTACGCCCCAGGGCGCGCCCGGGATCGATTCCGGCGCCTCGGAGGCAAGGATAAAAGATCAGCGGCGGCAATTGCGTTTGCAGGCGCTGGCTGCGCGCGAGGCCTTGTCGCAGGCGCAGTGTGCGCAGTATTCCGAAGCGATTCGCCGCCATGTGCAGGCGGCTTTTCCGCGCCTGGCCGCACAGCGCGTGGCCTTTTGCTGGCCGATCCGCAACGAGCCGGATTTGCGGCCGCTGATGGCGGCTTGGTCGACCGCGGGAGTGCCTGGATTCATGGCGCTGCTGCCGATTGCGGAGGCGCCGGCACGGCCGCTCTCTTTTCGCGCCTGGACGCCGCAAAGCGTTATGACTACGGATCGTTACGGCATTCCTACGCCGGTTTGCGGGGAAGCCGCCGTGCCGGAGGCTTTGCTGATTCCCGTCAATGCCTTTGATGCGCAAGGCTACCGGATCGGCTACGGTGGCGGTTTCTTCGACCGCACGCTGGCCGCGTTGGCGCAATCGTCGGGGCGGCCGCTGGCGATCGGCGTGGGCTACGCGCTGGCGCGCGTTGAGACGACTTACCCGCAGGCGCACGACGTGCCGCTCGACGCCGTGGTTACTGAAGTCGGCGTGCATTGGCCGCCTCCTCTGAAATAGCGGCTTACCTTTAAAAATACGGCGTTGGCTGCGCCTTGTCTTTGAGCAAAGTTGCGCCGCTATTTAAGCTTGCGGCGTTTCCTCTGAATTCCGTAAGAACAGTTAAGAAAACATAAAATGCCCGGAAGCCCTTTAAATACGTGGAGTTCAGGGCATCAAAAAACATAAACCAGAAAAATAGCGGTTGCCTTACAAAGTTAAACCGCCATGTAAAAACGCCCCGGCGCATGGCGCGGGGCGTTGGCGCTGGATGCTTGAACGGCGGGTCAGACCACACCCTGCGCCAGCATGGCGTCGGCGACTTTTTTGAAGCCGGTGATGTTGGCGCCATTGACGTAGTTGATGTAGCCGTTGTCGGCGCCGTTGCTCACGCAGTTCTCGTGAATATTGCCCATGATCTCGAACAGGCGCTTGTCGACTTCCTCGCTCGCCCAGGACAGACGCATGGCGTTCTGGCTCATTTCAAGGCCGGATGTCGCCACGCCGCCGGCATTGCTGGCCTTGCCCGGCGCGTACAGAATCTTGGCGCCGATGAAGGCATTGATTGCGCCCATGGTCGAAGGCATATTCGCGCCCTCCGCCACGCAGGTGCAGCCGTTGGCGAGCAGGGTTTTGGCGTCCTCTTCGTCGAGCTCATTCTGCGTCGCGCACGGCAGGGCAATGTCGCAGGGGACGCCCCAGGGCTTTTTCCCGTCGAAGTATTGGATGCCTTGTTCCTTGGCATAGACGGAGAGGCGCTCGCGGCGCTCGTTCTTCAGCTCCAGCAGCGCGGCAAACTGCGCTTCGCTCATGCCTTGGTCGCCAAAGAGAACGAAGCCGTTGGAGTCGGATACCGTCAGGACTTTCGCGCCTTTCTGAAGCGCTTTCTCCGCCGCATATTGCGCCACGTTACCGGAGCCGGAGACGAGGACCTTTTTGTTGGCGATCGAATCGTTGCGGGTTTTCAGCATGCTTTCGGTAAAGTAGACGACGCCGTAACCGGTTGCCTGCGTGCGAACCAGGCTGCCGCCGTAGGTCAAGCCCTTGCCGGTGAGCACGGAGGTGAATTCGTTGGCGATGCGCTTGTACTGGCCGTACAGGTAGCCGACTTCACGAGCGCCGACGCCAATGTCCCCGGCCGGTACGTCGAGATCGGCGCCAATATGGCGGTACAGCTCGGTCATGAACGCCTGGCAGAAGCGCATCACTTCGGCGTCGCTTTTGCCTTTGGGATCGAAGTCGGAACCGCCCTTGCCGCCGCCCATCGGCAGCGTGGTCAGCGCGTTCTTGAACGTTTGCTCGAAGGCGAGGAATTTGAGCACATCGAGATTGACGGTCGGGTGGAAGCGCAGGCCGCCTTTGTAAGGACCGATGGCGGAGTTCATCTGGATGCGGTAGCCGCGATTGACCTGTACTTCTCCCTGATCATCCGTCCAGGCGACGCGAAAGGAAATGACACGCTCCGGTTCGACGAGGCGCTCCAACAATTTATCTTTGGTGTACTTGGGGTTCTTGGCGATGAACGGGGCAAGGCTGCCGAAAACTTCTTCGACCGCTTGGTGAAAGACCGTCTGGTGCGGGTCGCGCTGCTTGATTTTCTGGAATAAAGTGTCAAAACCGCTCATTTCGATGCTCCTATGGCTGAGGTTGTAAAGATTGATGAGGCTAAGAGGTCTGCCGAAAAAATCAGTATGCGTCGACGCACGATGACCATGACGTATGAAGCATGCCGGCAGTCTCTGGGATCTCGTCTGCTATGCATTCCGCGGCGGCGGGACGGGCAGAATGCATTCGATCCACGCGTCAAGCCGGCAGACTGCGATTGCAGGGATAGGCAGCATCCGGTGTGGCCGGCGTTGGAGGAAGCGCAGCAAAAAGAACGGAAAACGTGTGTATAAGACGCTGATGGCGCGAACCTGGAACGGGTTCGCGCCAAAGTGCTCTGCGGTGTCGATTCCTGCCGTTTCTGCGTCGGGATTCTGCATGGTCTGAAGTCGAATGGCGCTATGCCACAACGGCGACGGATTATGCCTGAATTAGATGGTGTTTGTATAGAACATTGTGCTGACAAACACGAATCAAATTGTGCCTTCGTTGGTATGCCGCCGCGTGCTTTCACGCATGATTGCGCACAGCAGACACTGGCAAGGTGGAAATTCTGCCGAAATCTGACCGCGAGAAGACGACGAGTGCGTCGTGGGAGCGTATTGGCGGCGGCCGTGCCGACGGGCTGAGCAGGCATCCGGCTGATGGCGCAAATGGCCCCGATACATTATTCCAGGATCACTGTGCCTCTTTGGGATGCGCGTGTCGATAATGATCCGCAGAGACTGTCAGACCCTGTTGTCCGTGGCAAGAACGATGGGCGAATTTGTCTTCGTTGGCTTCATCAGGGCTGTATGCGCCGGTGAGGTGAGGCTGATACCGATGCAGGTGATTGATCTGTACGCCAGGGATGTGGAGAGCCGTTACAAATTGGCGGATATTTGTGTCGGCGGAGAACGTAAAAAATAACTCGCCGGATGCAGTCATCCGGCGTAGTCAAATAGGTGTCTGGGTGAAATGCCGGTATATGCCATGCACGGCAAACCGGCGGGAAGATGGGTAGAGAATAAGGTGATTGATGTTAGGCCGCCAGCGGCGTCAGATGCTCACGCATTTTCTGCATGGCCTTGCTTTCGATCTGGCGGATACGCTCTGCCGACACGCCAAATTCAGCAGCCAGTTCATGGAGGGTCGCGGGGTCGTCCGCCAGCCAGCGCGCCTCGACGATCCGCCGGCTACGTTCATCGAGTATGCCCAGAGCCGCCTGCAAGCCTTCGCCCTGCAAGTGATCTGCTGCTTGGCGTTCGAGCACGCGCATGGGCTCGTGACGGTTGTCTTCAAGATAGGCGATGGGGGCGACAGCGTCGTCTTCATCATTGCTGGCATCGAGCGCCAAATCGCGGCCGCTCAGCCGCGTTTCCATTTCAGCGACTTCTTCCGGTTTGACGTTCAATTGTTGCGAAATATCGGCAATCTGCGCCGGGCTTAGGGCTTCGCTGCCCGATTTGAGACTGCGCAGGTTGAAAAACAGTTTGCGTTGCGCCTTGGTCGTGGCAACCTTGACCAGACGCCAGTTACGTAGCACATACTCGTGAATCTCGGCCTTAATCCAGTGAATGGCAAACGATACCAGCCGCACGCCCTGCCGCGGGTCGAAACGCTTGACTGCCTTCATCAGGCCGATATTGCCTTCCTGAATCAGGTCGGCGTGCGGCAAGCCATAGCCCAAATAGCCGCGTGCGATCGAAACCACCAGCCGCAGGTGAGAAAGCACCAGTTGACGCGCCGCTTCCAGATCATTTTCCTCATGGAAACGGGTGGCCAAGCTGAATTCTTCCTCTTCCGTCAGGATCGGGAACTGTTTGGTCGACTGAATGTAGGCGTCGATGCTGCCTGTCGAAGCGATCACCGGAAGCGCCAGAGTTTGTGTCATAAAGTTTGCTATCTCCTTGAAGAACAATAACTACAGCTTCATAAGCAATGCGTCGCGCACATTTAAATGCGCGCACGTTCATTGAGGACGCGATGAAGTTTAGCACTCTGCGCATGAGAGTGCTAAATCAAATGAAAGTTCCGTGTAGCAATATGTAATCAGGTGCCAGAAATCCCCGAAGGCATAGAGAAACCCTAAGAAGAATTATGAAATTCACCTTGTAGATCAATGGGCTGCACGATGTTTTCGGCGAGTACGAAGCTGCTTTTCCAGCACGCTTCAACATTCTTCTTTCGTCATGAGCTATAAAGAAAATAGGTAAAAGCCGAAGAAGGCAAGCAAGGAGACAGATATGGTCACAAAAGAAGCGTTCGTGCGGGGGATGCACGTCCGGCTCAATGAGGCGAATCTTGAAATCGAACGGTTGATTACTCGGGAAGACCGGATTGATGCCGCCGCCTACGCTGAATACACGCACCATATCAATGTGTTGCGGCATCGCTGCAATGCTTTGTATTGTGCCCTGGAAAAGTTCCAGGCCTGCCATGACAGTGGCGATGAAGCGAAAATTCTGAAATCTAGCGTGGATACGGCGTGGGAAATTCTTGCGCAAACCTTGGCTTCGGCGCGGGAACATTTCCTTTAGGCGTCTAGCACGGGGGTATGGCCTGACCATGCGAAGTCCGAGGCATAAAGCGCGCTTCGCTACTATTCATTTACGTGAGGACGTGATCTGAGGGCGCGCTGCCTTGCTTGGGGGCGTCAAGAAATTCCGCAAAATTGCGCCTTAAAACCGTTTGCCGGATCGACATCATGTCTGATGGGCGCCGTCGGGCAGGATAATTTTACGGTTGGTCGGCACGTGCCGAGGCATTCGGTGGTGACCTTGGCGCAATGACTGCGCGATCGTCCCGCACGGGGTATGCCGAATCCGTGTAAAAAGCGATACCTCTTGGCGATATGGCGCCCGAAATCTGGGGAAGCCGCCTTTTCGATGCGTATCGTTCCGTTCCGTGCCATTCGTAGGCGCTGCGCAATCACAGGCATCGCTATCCTATGCGCGCCAGAGTCAGAGCGATTACGCTTGCCTTTGCTGTGCTTTCTTGCCTTGAAGGTCGTCGTGCGAGCCGGTGTTCAGGGCCAATCCGGCAAAGATCAGCGGGGTGACGGGGGTATATAGAGTAGCGGGGTTATGCGGGGTGATAGCGCGCCATGATGAAATAGCCGGCAGTCGCCAGCGCGGCCAGTCCGGCGCAGGCGCCCATGGCGAGGGCCAGGCCGAGCGTCGATTGCCAGGCGATTGGTGCAATGACGCCGGCGATGAAGCTGCTGACCAGCGATTGGATGAAATTCTGGCATGAAGCCGCCGTGCCGCGCTGCTGTGGAAAATGGTCGAGCGCCAGCAAGGTCAGGCTGGGCATGATCAGTGCCATGCCCAGTGTATAGATGGGGATGGGCAGGATGCTCAGCGGCAGCGAAGGCGGCCAGATGAAGTTGATGCCAAGGTTGATGAGCGCAGCCAGTCCGACCAGCAGATAGCCATACGCGATGGTGCGTCGGAGCGAGATCCGTCCGGCGGCCTTGCCGGAAAGCCATGCCCCGCTCAGCATGCCGACCATGGCCGGACCGAACAGCCAAAGGAAGGCGGTGGCCGGAACGCCAAGATGGCGCACCAGAAATTCCGGCGCCGACATGAGGTAGACGAAAAAGCCGGAAAAAATGCAGCCCAGCCCCAGACTGGCGGCCAGGAATACAGGTGAAGTCATGATGCGCCAGTAGGCGCGCAGCAGATAGCCGGGGCGCAGGCTCTGCCGTTGTTCAACGGGCAACGTTTCCGGCAGGTGGCGCCAGCAGGCGAAGATCAGCGCGGCGGCCAGCAGCATCATGAAGGCGAAGACCGAGCGCCAGCCGAAAGCGGTTTGCAGGTGGCCGCCAATGACCGGCGCGGCAGCCGGCGCGATGGCGAACATCATGGTCATGTGCGACATCATGCGCTGCGCCGCCGGACCATTGAACAAATCGCGCACAATGGCGCGGCTGAGGATGACGCCGGCGCCGGCAGACATGCCCTGGATGGCGCGCAGCAGCCACAGATGTTCGATGCGCGTGGCAAATATGCTGGCGGCGCAGGCGAGCATGAAGACAGAAAGCGAGACGAGGATGACGCGGCGGCGTCCTAATGCATCGGAAATCGCGCCGTGCCAGAGCGACATTAGCGAGAACATAAACAGATACGCCGTCAATGTTTGCTGGACTTCCAACGGCGTGGCGTGCAGCGATTCGCCGATGCTGTGCAGCGAAGGCAGGTAGGTGTCCATCGCAAACGGGCCGATCGTCGACAACGCTGCCAGCAGCAGGGCAATGCCGCCAATGTCGTGCACGGAACGGGAATTCTGCATCGATGTGTCCTGCCGTTTTCCTGCTATTCGCGGGCAAGGCGGCGATACTGGACGGCCTCGGCCACATGCGCGGCGTGAATGCTGTCGCTGCCAGCCAGATCGGCGATGGTGCGCGCCACCTTGAGGATGCGGTGATAGGCGCGCGCCGACAGTCCCAGTCGTTGCATCGCCTGTCGGAGCAGGTCGGCGCCGGCCGGATCGGGCTGACAGTAACGTTCGATTTCCCGGTTTCCCAGCCGGGCGTTGGCCTGCCCCTGCCTTGCCAGTTGCCGTTCGCGTGCCGCGCAGACGCGCCCGCGCACGGTGGCGGAAGACTCGCCGTCGGCCGGGCCTTGCAGCGCCTCCGGTGGCAGGGCGGGCACTTCGATGTGCAGATCGATGCGGTCGAGCAGCGGGCCGGAGAGTTTTCCGCGATAACGCGCAATCTGGTCGGGCGTGCACCGGCATTGACCGCTTGTGCTGCCCAAATGCCCGCAGGGACAAGGGTTCATTGCCGCGATCAGCTGGAATTGAGCGGGAAATTCGGCTTGCCGTCCGGCGCGCGCAATGTGAATGCGGCCGTTTTCCAGCGGCTCACGCAGCGCTTCGAGCACGCGGCGATCAAATTCCGGCAGTTCGTCCAGAAACAGCACGCCGTGATGCGCCAGTGAAATTTCGCCCGGGCGCGGCGTTGTGCCGCCGCCGACCAGCGCCGCCGAAGAAGCCGTGTGATGCGGCGCGCGGTAGGGCGGCCAGGCGAAGCGTTCGGCATGGAACTGCCCGTTGAGCGAGAGCATGGCGGCCGATTCGAGCGCCGCCTGCCGTGTCATCGGTGGCAGCAGGCCGGGCAGGCGAGTGGCCAGCATCGATTTGCCCGTGCCCGGCGGGCCGACCAGCAGCAGGGAATGTGCGCCGGCGGCGGCGATCTCCAGTACGCGTCGGGCTTGTGTCTGACCGCGCACGTCGGCCAAATCGGCCAGATCATTCGTCGGTAAGCCTGGCGCGTGTTCGGACGCTGCCGGGCAGGCGGTCAGTACGGTCTCGCCCCGCAAATGCTGGCAGACCTCCAGCAGGCTATGGGCGCCGAATACGGGCGCATCGTGCACCAGTGCGGCTTCAGTCGCGCTGGCCGCCGGCAGGATAAAGCTGCGGCCGGTGTGACCAGCGGCCAACGCCATCGCCAGCGCGCCGCGGATGGGACGCAACATGCCGGAGAGCGAGAGCTCGCCGGCAAATTCATAATCATTCAGCGCTGTATCCGGAATCTGCCCGGATGCGGCGAGGATGCCGAGGGCGATGGGCAGGTCGAAACGCCCCGATTCCTTGGGCAGATCGGCGGGCGCCAGGTTGATGGTGATGCGTCTGGCGGGAAATTCAAAGCCGGAATTCTGCAGGGCCGCGCGCACGCGGTCACGCGCTTCCCGCACCTCGGTGTCAGGCAGTCCCACCAACGTCACGCTCGGCAGCCCGCCGGCCAGATGCGCTTCGACGGCGACTGACGGCGCGTGGATGCCGTCGAGGCTGCGGCTATGGACAATGGCGAGCGACATGGACGGGGCGTTGTTTTGCAGGAGACAGAGGGGACGGCGGATGCGGTTGGGCAGAGGTTTCGGCCAAGAGCCGCAGTCTAAACAATCTGGCCAAAAAAGTGGGAGGGAAGTGGGAAGAAAGAGGAAAGAATCGGGGCAGAATATGGAAAAAGCACGAAAAAGAAAAGGCACGAAAGAAGTACGAAAAACAAAAAGCAGCCGGGTCGACGGTGGGAAGACGGTGGCGGCATCGGGCGTCGATCTATTGGCTGCGGTCGTTATCGTAGTCTTTTGACTTGTTTTTATCACCCGTGCGCCGTGCCTGCCGGGCTTCGTTTTGCCATGCGCAGGCTGCCCGGTCGCTGAAAAAATCGGCGCGCCGGTGATGCTTCCTGCGCGGGCACGAAAGACCCACGGCTGCTGCGGGCGCGCACCGATAAAACGGGCGAACGATGCCCGTCCGGGAAAGCCGAAAAATTGGCGGTGCCTGGCGGGCGGCGCAGGTATAATGCAACCGGTTTCTTTTTAGTTTCACCGGCATGCCTGCCATGCCATTTGCGGTAATTAATCTACGAGCTTTTCAATCCCGACTTCACCTGATTTTTTCTACTTCCGACGAGGGCGTCATGATCAAGCGTATTCTCTTTCAGGACACTACTTTCCGCGATGGATTCCAGTCCATCTTCGGCGCGCGCGTGCTGACCAAGGATTTTATTCCCGCCGTAGAAGCGGCGGTAGACGCCGGCATTACGCATTTCGAGTCGGGCGGCGGCGCGCGCTTCCAGGCGCCTTTCCTCTATTGCGGTGAATCGGCCTTCGACATGATGGACACGTTCCGCAAGGCGGTCGGCCCGGATGTCCGCCTGCAAACGCTGGCGCGCGGCATCAACGTCGTTGCGCTTGAGCAGCAGCCGGCCGACATGATCGATCTGCACGCCAAGATGTTCAAGAAACACGGCATTACCCGCATCCGCAATTTCGATGCGCTCAACGATGTCAATAATCTGATTTATTCCGGAAAATGCATCGTTGACGCGGGCCTGGAGCACGAAGTCGTCGTGACCATGATGGAACTGCCGCGCGGTTGCTCGGGCGCGCACGATCCGGCGTTCTACATCAAGGTGCTGCGCCAGATTCTCGATGCCGGGGTGCCCTATACCAGCGTCTGCTTCAAGGATGCCTCGGGGACTTCCAACCCGCGCAAGGTGTACGAAACCTTCAAACAAGCGCGCAAGCTGCTTGGCGACAAGGTTGAGCTGCGTATCCATAGCCACGAAACCTGCGGCACCGGCCTGGCGCAATATCTGGCAGCCATCGAGGCCGGTTGCGACGGCGTCTGTGTGGCGCGCGCGCCGCTTTCTGGCGGCACTTCGCAGCCGGATCTATTCTCGCTCTGGCACGCGCTCAAGGGCACTGACTACGATCTCGGTATCGATATCGATAAGCTCATGGAAGCCAACCGCATCGCCAAGGAATGCTTTAAGGATTATGAGTTTCCGCCGGAAGCGCTGGGCGTCGACTCGGAAGTGATCTTCAGCCCGATGCCGGGCGGCGCGCTCACCGCCAATACGCTGATGATGCGTGAGAACAAGACCTTCCACCTGTATCCGAAAGTCATCGAGGCGATGTCCGAATGTGTGGCGCGCGGCGGCTTCGGCACTTCGGTGACGCCGGTATCGCAGTTCTACTTCCAGCAGGCCTACGCCAACGTGCTGATGGGCAAGTGGGAAAAAATGACTGACGGCTACGGCAACATGGTGCTCGGTTATTTTGGCAAAACGCCGGTGGCGCCCGATCCGGAAATTGTCAAGATTGCCTCGGAACAGCTCAAGAAGCCCGTGTTTACGGGCGACCCGATCAAGGATCTCGAACCGGGCATTCCCAAGGCGAGAAAACTGCTTGAGGAAAATGGCCTGCCGGTGACCGACGAAAATATCTTCATCATCGGCGCTTTTGCCACCAAGGCGGGCAACAAGGGGCTGGATTTTCTCAAGGGCAATTTTAAGATTGCCGTGCCGAAGAAAGACCCGAACAAGGCGTCTGCCCCTGCCGCTGCGCCTGTTCCTGCGCCCGCGCCTGCCCCAGCACCCGCTCCCGCGCCGGCAGATTTTGGTGGCAATCTCTACCACGTATCGATTGGCGGCCAGGCATTCGACGTGCGTGTCCGGTCAGAAGACTAAGCAACGTTCCGGCCGGGCACATCGGCGGACGTTTTATCTTCATTTCGCGGCGTTTCTGGAACACCGCGCCGCTCGATAAGGCTCCCCCTGCGGGAGCCTTTTTTCCAGGAACCGTTTTCTATGCAGATCGATCCGTCCCAACATTCCGGAGCCGACAATTACAAGCTGTTAAGCAATCTGGTCGTGCCGCGCCCGATTGCCTGGGTGAGCACCCTGGGCGAACACGGCCTCGTCAATCTTGCGCCGTTCAGCTTTTTTAATGCCGTCAGCGCCGCACCGATGTATGTGATGTTCAGCGTCATGCAAAACGAGTCCGGCGTGCCAAAGGATACGGAACGCAACGTGCGGGCGCGGAAGGAATTTGTCGTCAATCTGGTGACGGAAGACCTGCTCGATGCGATGAATCTTTCGGCCGCCGACTTTCCGCCGGACATCAGCGAGGTGGACGTGGCCGGCCTGCATTGCGCGCCGTCGGTCAAGATGGCGACCCCGCGTATTGCCGAAGCCAAAGTGAGCTTGGAATGTTCGCTGTACAGCGAGCAGCCATTGGGCCATTACACGATGTTCATCGGCGAAGTGCTCATGTTCCATGTCGCCGATGAGCTGCTCGGCCCGCGCCTGCGCGTCAATGGTTTTGCGCCGCTGGGCCGTATGGGATCGCCGTCGATGTACTGCCGCACGACGGATGCCTTCAATACAGCGCGCATCAGCTACGCGCAGTGGCTGGAGAAGAACGCTGGCACGCCGCCGGCGGACGGGGTCTGATTGGGAAGATGCGTGGGCTGCCGGCGCCTGCCGGTGCGCCTGTCCGGGCGGTGGGTATAAGCCGTGTCGGGTGCTGGGCTGAAGCCGTCGGGCAGGTTGCCTGGCGCGCCGGATAAGGTATCTGACAAGGTGTCAGACAATGTGTAGGCAAGGTGTCGGAAAGGCGCTATTCCGAGTTGTGGGTGGGGGCCGTTTTTTCTTCTCCCAAGGCTTGCTCCATTTGCGCCACGCGGGTTTCCAGCGCCTGGAGGTTGGCGCGCGTGCGTTGCAGTATGTTGGCCTGCACGTCGAATTCCTCGCGCGTCACGAGGTCGAGCCGGGTAAACACGCCGGAAAGCAGGGCGCGGATGTTTTTTTCGATGTCGGCGGCCGGGCTGGCGGCGATGACGGCGCTCAAGTGCTTGCTGAGTTCGTCGAAGAATTTGGAGTCGATCATGGCGGCGCTTTCAGTGGGGAGCGGAACGAAAAGAGTCGGAAAAGCAGCGGCAAAGAGTCTAGCACACGCCTTCTTCCGGCCGGCGACACGCCGGCTACTGGCTGACAGGTATCGCCGGCGTCCGCATGGATAAAGGGTTTCAGAGCACCCTTCGGAACCCCGCGTGGATAGGGCGTTTGCGGGCAGGCACCTCTGGAACCCTTATAAATAAAGGGCTTCAGGGTAGTGGTGCCGGAGATGCCCTGTTTACAAGGAGTTTACGGGCACCTCCTCTGAAACGCCCTAAATACGCGGGCTAGCGGGTAGGCGCTCGGAAGAACCTAAAAACAAGGATTGAAAGGATTGTTT
>CALAIL010000058.1 GCA_937923255.1 uncultured Propionivibrio sp.
ATACCGGCAACGACTCCCTCTATGGTGGCGAAGGCAATGATGTGCTTGATGGTGGTGCTGGGAACGACTATCTCTACGGTGGCAACGGCAATGATGTGCTTGATGGTGGCGGTGGGAACGACTATCTCTATGGTGGCAACGGCAATGACACCTACCGTTTCGGCATTGGTTCCGGGCAAGACACTATTAGCAACGGTACCTACAACAACGATGCTCCGGGCGCGAGTCCGGACGTTATCGAGCTGGGCGCTGGCGTGACGCCGGACAAAGTACGGCTTACCCGCTCTGGGAGCGACTTGTGGATCAGTCTGGTCGGGACGACCGACGCACTGTGCGTTTCTTCCTACTTCAGTCAGGATGGCACAAGTGTTTATGCCGTCGAACAGATCAAATTTGCTGATGGCACGGTCTGGGACATCGCCAAGGTCAAGCAGATGCTGCAGAAAGGCACGGAAGGCAACGACGTGCTAACTGGCTACGCCACGGACGACATGCTTGAGGGAGCTGCCGGCAATGACGCCCTCTACGGCCAAGGTGGCAACGACACCCTGTTGGGCGGAGAAGGGAACGACACGCTCTATGGTGAAGCCGGAGACGACGTACTCGACGGCGGCGCCGGAAACGACTCGCTGTACGGTGGCAACGGCAATGACACCTACCGTTTCGGCATTGGTTCCGGGCAAGACACTATTAGCAACGGTACCTACAACTACGATGCTCCCGGCGCGAGCCCGGACGTTATCGAACTGGGCGCTGGGGTGACGGCGGACAAAGTACGGCTCACCCGTTCTGGGAGCGACTTGTGGATCAGTCTGGTCGGGACGACCGACGCACTGCGTGTTGACTACTACTTCGATAGGGATGCAACAACGGCCTATGCCGTCGAACAGATCAAATTTGCCGACGGTACGGTCTGGGATATTGCCAAGGTCAAGCAGCTGCTGCAGAAAGGCACGGAAGGCAACGACGTACTGACTGGCTACGCCACGGATGACATGCTTGAGGGAGCTGCAGGCAATGACCGCATTTATGGTCAGGGCGGCAACGACACCCTATCGGGTGGAGAAGGGGACGACACGCTTGTGGGTGAAGCCGGAGACGACGTACTTGATGGTGGCGCCGGAAACGACTATCTCTATGGTGGAGACGGCAACGACCTCCTGCAAGGCGGAGACGGCAACGACAGCTTATCCGGCGGCAACGGAGCCGACACCTATCGTTTCGGCATCGGCTCGGGGCAAGACAGCATCAGAAATGGTGATAGCGACTACGACGCTCTAGGCACGAATCCGGACGTTATCGAACTGGGCGCCGGGGTGACGCCGGACAAAGTGCGGCTTACCCGTTCTGGTGACGACCTGTTGATCAGTCTGCTTGGGACGACCGATACACTGTGCGTTTGCTACTACTTCCAGCAGGATGCGACATCGGCCTGGGCAGTCGAACAGATCAAATTTACTGATGGTACGGTCTGGGACATTGCCAAGGTCAAGCAGATGGTTCAAGCCGGCACGGAAGGCAACGACACTCTCTATGGTTATGCCGGTAATGACAATCTCGATGGTGATGCCGGAAATGATTTGATTTACGGCGCAACGGGCAACGACACCCTGTCTGGAGGAGAAGGAAGCGATCAGCTTTTGGGTGAAGCCGGAGACGACGTGCTTGATGGCGGCGCCGGAAACGACGATCTCTCGGGCGGATACGGTGCTGACCTTCTCAAAGGTGGCGAAGGCAACGACACGCTTGATGGTGGCGCCGAAGACGACGTGCTTGATGGCGGCGCGGGGAACGACGATCTTCGTGGCGGCGACGGTAACGACGTGCTTGATGGTGGCGCTGGCAACGATTGGCTTTCTGGCAATTCTGGTGCTAATACTTATCGCTTCGGCATTGGCTCCGGGCAAGACACCATCAACAACGGCTACTACAACTACGATGCTCCGGGCGCGAGCCCGGACGTTATCGAACTGGGCGCGGGCGTGACGGCGGACAAGGTACGGCTCATCCGCTCTGGGAGCGACTTGTGGCTCAGTCTGGTCGGAACGAACGACGCACTGTGTGTTTCCTCCTACTTCAGCCAGGATGGCGCGAGTGTCTATGCCGTCGAACAGATCAAATTTGCTGATGGCACGGTCTGGGACATTGCCAAGGTCAAGCAACTGACACAGATAAGCACCGAAGGTAACGATGAACTTCGTGGCGAAGATACCGTGAATGACACGCTCTCGGGCGGAGGCGGCAACGACAGCATCTACGGCCTGGGCGGCAACGACGTTTTGTTCGGAGATGCAGGTCACGACTCCCTCTATGGAGGAGAAGGCAACGACACGCTCAATGGCGGCGTTGGAGATGACCGTCTCTACGGCCATGAGGGTGACGACATGATTTATGGCGGGGACGGCAACGACTCGCTGTATGGAGGTGGTGATTACGGTGGTGCCGGCGGTAACGACACGCTTGATGGTGGATCGGGAAACGACTTACTTGTTGGCGGATTTGGCAGTGATACTTACTTGTTTGGCAAAGGCGATGGACAGGACACGATCAACAACGCCAGCGAATACTGGAATGGCTATACCGACCCGGATGCAGGCAAGCAGGATACGCTGCAATTCAAGGCCGGCATGACTGCTGAAGATGTTAGCCTGAGCCGTAATGGCAATAATCTGATCATCAAGGTCAAAGACAGTTCGGATCGAGTGACGGTACAAAGTTACTTTGCCAATGACGGGAAAGATCCTCATGCCTACGCGCTTGAACAGATCAAATTCGCCGACGGTACGGTCTGGGACATCGCCAAGGTCAAGCAGATGGTCCAAGCCGGCACGGAAGGCAATGACACTCTCTATGGTTATGCCGGTAATGACAATCTCGATGGTGATGCCGGTAATGATTTGATTTACGGCGCAACGGGCAACGACACCCTGTCTGGAGGAGAAGGAAGCGATCAGCTTTTGGGTGAAGCCGGAGACGACGTGCTTGATGGCGGCGCCGGAAACGACGATCTCTCGGGCGGATACGGTGCTGACCTTCTCAAAGGTGGCGAAGGCAACGACACGCTTGATGGTGGCGCCGAAGACGACGTCCTTGATGGTGGTTCCGGAAACGATTGGCTCTCTGGCAATGCCGGAGCCGACACCTACCGTTTCGGCATCGGCTCCGGGCAAGACAGCATCAGAAATGGTGATAGCGACTACGATGCTCTAGGCACGAATCCGGACGTTATCGAACTGGGCGCGGGCGTGACGGCGGACAAAGTGCGGCTCACCCGTTCTGGGGACGACTTGTTGATCAGTCTGCTTGGGACGACCGATACACTGTGTGTTTGCTACTACTTCCATCAGGATGCGACATCGGCCTGGGCAGTCGAACAGATCAAATTCGCTGACGGTACGATCTGGGACATTGCCAAGGTCAAGCAGATGGTTCAAGCCGGCACGGAAGGCAACGACACCCTGACCGGCTATGCCACAGCAGACGTAATCAACGGAAATGCCGGGAACGACATTCTTTACGGTCGCGACGGAGATGACACCCTATTGGGCGGAGGAGGAAATGACTCGCTTCAGGGAGAATTAGGGAATGACGTGCTCTTTGGGGATTTAGGCAACGACGCCCTTGCCGGCGGAGAAGGAGATGACATTCTTGACGGCGGCGCGGGGAATGACACCCTGGTTGGCGGCATGTACAACCCGTGGGCTTATTATTACGGCACCGGTTTAGGCAACGACCTCCTGCAAGGCGGAGACGGCAATGACACGCTCTACGACACTGCCGGCACAAACCTCCTTGACGGTGGCACAGGGAATGACACGTTGACCGGCAGCAATGCGGCCGACCTCCTCATCGGCGGACAAGGCGACGACACACTCACCACCGGCAGCGGCAAAGACGTTCTCTGCTTTAACCGGGGCGACGGGCAGGACAGCTGGGTAACCCAGGGCAATGACGACAAAACCCTCAGCCTGGGCGGCGGATTAAGCTACGCAGACCTTAACCTGAGCAAGAGCGGTAACGACCTTATCCTCTCTCTGGGTGGCAAGGACAAAATCACCTTCCGCAGCTGGTACGCTGGCGCCCAGTCGATCGCTACCCTCCAGATGGTTGCCGAAGCCATGGACGGCTTCCAGACCGGCGGAAGCGACCCGCTGCGCGACAACAAGATCGAGACCTTCGACTTCAAAGGACTGGTCAATGCCTTTGATCAGGCCCGGGCAGCCGATCCTCAGGTTTCCACCTGGGCGCTGACGCAGGCTATGGCCAGCTTCCACCGAGGCGGGTCGGATACTGCAGCAGTGGGTGGTGATCTGGCCTACCAGTACGGGCGGACGGGTACGCTTGCGGGCATCGGTCATACGGCCGCGCAGTCGGTGATCAACGAAGCCGGCTTCGGGAGTCAGGCGCAGACGCTGAAATTGATGGGTTGATCTAAAAATCAAAGGACGCTTGCGGAAAACCGGTGCGAAAGGGGAAAGTTGTGAGAGAACCGCGCACCGGAAACCGCATCTTTTGGCGCACAAAGCATCAACCTCTTGCGGCAGGAAGGAGTGCGTGTCTGTAACCGAAAATGGAGTATTTAATGCGGCCAAACAATAAATTAGGCCCCATCGTTGGATCTATCCGGATTTGTTTCGTCAGTATTTTTATTGCAGCACGCATCAACCAACCGTTTTGATAAGGAGGCATCATGGCAAACACAGTGACGCTGGGCGGCAACGCCATTCAGGTTCATGGCACGTTCCCGAAAACTGGCAGCAAAGCGCCGGCTTTTTCGCTGGTCGACGGCGATCTGGCCGATGTCGGCCTGGATAAATTTGCCGGCAAACGCAAGGTTTTGAACATTTTTCCGAGCATCGATACGCCGACCTGCGCGACTTCCGTGCGCAAGTTCAACCAGGCGGCCAACAGTATTAAGAATGCCGTCATCCTGTGCATTTCCGCCGATCTGCCGTTTGCGCAAAAGCGCTTCTGCGGCGCGGAAGGGCTGGAAAATGTGATCACGCTTTCGCTCATGCGCGGCCGGGAGTTTCTGGAAAACTACGGCGTTGCTATCGCCAGCGGCCCACTCGCGGGCATTGCGGCGCGCGCCCTCATCGTACTTGACGAGAACAACACTGTCCTGCACAGCGAACTGGTCAGCGAAATCGCCGACGAGCCGAACTACGATGCGGCGCTGGCCGCGTTGAAGTAAAACTGCCAGGCGATAGGCGATCTGCGTGTTGTTCCACCCTCCGCTGCCTGGCGTTTTCCCTTGAGTCGTTTGTCCCCATCAAACGATTGATCCGGCTGGTCGCTGGTTAGCAGAACAACCCGCTTCAGCGGGTTGTTTTTTTCTATTGATAATTGGTAGACGCTCATTTGGGGTAGGCGCTCAGTTGGCAAGCGCTTTCGGCAATATCCGGCGCGAAGCTATCCAGAAGCATTGCTAAACAGGTAACAGGTATTTGAAAGGCAGCAAAAGCGATGGACAGGATACGTCCAAACAAGCCGACGGATTAGGCAGCACTTTTTTCGCGCCATTTCAGCGATTTCAGCAATGTCACTTTCCTGAACGGATTTTTCAATTCCTAATTTGGCAAGCAGCGCTTTTGCCAGCGCTCCGTCGAGCGTTGTCGCGGCAAATCTTTTCCGCATCCTGCGCCAATTTTCGCCAATTCGCACTGATAAACCTCGCAGGCCGCACACAATACGATTTTTCCGTTAACTGACGGTTTTAACCGTATTTTGCTGCTGGCGAAAAAGGACTGCGGCACCATTCCTGGCATTCCACTGCATTCCAAGGCACAATTCGCCCCCGCGCCTTGCCGGTCATCCTGTACGCGGACAACGTGGCCTCATCTCATCGAACTGCCGGATTGCCATATCGCCCGCAGCACTTTTTACTCAGGAAACAGTACTTGAACGCCTCGCCACCTGGTTCCCGATTTTTCTCCAACCGTAAGGTCGTCTTTTTATCCGCATCTTTCTGCTGCCTGCTCTGGGGCAGCGCCTACCCGGCAATCAAGAACGGCTACCTGCTCTTTGGCATTGCACCGGCGGATATTCCGGCGAAACTGCTTTTTGCTGGCTACCGTTTCCTGTTTGCCGGATTGCTGTTGCTGGTCATGGCGCTCGTCACTAGACGCAAGGTTCTGGCGCCGCTCCGTCAGAAACCCGGGTCGCTGACGCTGCTTGGTCTGACCCAGACCTGTCTGCAATACATCTTCTTTTACATCGGGCTGGCCAATACCACCGGCGTCAAAGGCTCCATCATGAACGCCAGCGGCGTTTTCTTCAGCGTTCTGCTCGCTCATTTCATTTATCGGAACGACCGTCTGAGTCCGCGCAAGCTCCTCGGCTGCCTGATCGGCTTTACCGGCGTGCTGGCCGTCAACTTCGGTCAGGGGCTGTTCGATTTCAGTTTTTCCCTGCTGGGAGACGGTTTCGTTGTCATCTCGGCGTTCGTGCTTTCTGCTTCTTCGATCTACGGCAAAAAACTTTCGCAACGGATGGACGCTGTCGTTCTCACCGGCCACCAGCTTGCCATCGGCGGCCTCATGCTCATTGCCTTGGGATTCTTTTTTGGCGGCTCGCTGTCAGGCTTTACGCTCAAATCATCGGCATTACTGATCTACATGATCCTGCTTTCCTCGATGGCGTTCGGCCTGTGGACGACGCTGCTTAAACACAACCGTGTCGGACTTGTTGCCGTTTTCACCTTTTTAATTCCGGTCTTCGGGGCATTGCTTTCCGCCGCCTTTCTCGGCGAAACCATCCTGGAGTGGAAAAATCTTGCGGCGCTGACGCTCGTCTGCCTTGGCATCTGGCTGGTGACGCGTGAAACCCGGCCCGCTTGAACCAGCGGAGCGCCAGGCAATGGGGCTCACTAGGGATTGACAATGCGGCAGCGGGAAGCGAAAACCCACAGCGCATCGCAGCGTCTCTGGTCATAAGGCAAGGCCCGCTCGTTGGCGGCAACGGCGCATTGCACCTCGCCCTTGCGCACCAGCACCCGGCCGTCCTTGGCAACCAGATCCTCGGAAAAAGATACCGCCTCGATCATGCCAACCTTGATCGAAAAATCACCGAGAGACACCGTATCGCCGACCTTGACCTGCTTTAAGCCGGCAACTTCGCCCACGGGCGCCGTGCGGCAGGTCACGCCAAGAAACCTCGGCGTTTTGCTGTACATCGTCGCTTTGTCCAGCATTTCCACCGCCTGAACATGCTGCCGTTTCATTTCCGGTGCGGCATGGAGCGCGGCCGGCGCGGCGAGGATGGCCGCCGACGCAACCCACACAAGCCCTTGTTTTTTCATCTCTGAAATCATCGAAATATTCCTCATAAACCCCCTCAGCGATGTGTTTACCGGCTGATGATCCTGGCCGCCCGCCGCATCAATCGCCCCGGCATGCCTTCGCCCGCGGGAATAGGGCGGCATCGCCGACGCTCGCCAATCGCGCCGAGCTATTGCCTCTATCGTCTCTCTATCTCTTGCCCTACTACCCTCAGCCCTCTGCCCGCCACCAGGCTGCCGAACAACCATGCGTCCCTTATCGGCGGCAACTTTACACTGAACGTATCAAGCGCATGATGCAACGGCCAACCGAGCGCACGGCTGAGCGAAAAGCCGCACGAATCGCTTCACCACTGCCACAGTATTTTTTGCCAGATTGCTTGCCAAAAAACGGGCCGGCCGACCAGTCTCGATCATCGCTCACACCATCTCACCGGCATCCGGCAATGGATGAATCATGCCGTAAAGGGCAAAGCCGCCGCAAGCTTTGCGCAAACCATCCCGCCCCCAGAAGCATGGCGGCATAGATTGCCGATCCCATCGAAAAATACGGCCGCCCTTTCCGTGCCAGGAGCGAGGTGTTACGATTCACACCTGATTTGTAACCACGCTGCGACGTTGCCGGACAGATAAGGATGCACGGTTTCGCTCTGCTCGTTCCGCTCATTCCGCCCTTCCGGACGCGCCCGCTTCCTTTCCTGGAGATCATAGAAAAATGAACCAAACCAAGGACGCCCCGTCCCGGCAAACGCTATCAGCGGACAAGGACAAAGTCAGCAGCTATGGCTGGAAGGCGCTGATCGGCTCGGCAGTCGGCTATGCGATGGATGGTTTCGACCTGCTGATTCTCGGTTTCATGCTCTCGGCGATTTCCGCCGACCTGCAACTGTCAGCAACGCAGGCCGGTTCGCTGGTCACCTGGACGCTGGTCGGCGCCGTGGCCGGCGGCCTGATTTTTGGTGCACTGAGCGACATTTACGGCCGCATCCGCGTGCTGACCTGGACCATCGTTCTCTTCGCCGTATTTACCGGCTTGTGCGCCGTTGCCCAGGGTTACTGGGATCTGCTCATCTACCGCACCATCGCCGGCATCGGCCTGGGCGGCGAATTTGGCATCGGCATGGCGCTGGCGGCAGAAGCCTGGCCGGCCAACCTGCGCGCCCGCGCTACCTCGTATGTCGCGCTCGGCTGGCAGCTTGGCGTCCTCGGTGCGGCACTGGTCACGCCGGCATTGCTGCCGCACATCGGCTGGCGCGGCATGTTCATGGTCGGCGTCGTGCCGGCGCTCGTCGCCTGGGCCATCCGCAGCCATCTGCACGAGCCGGAGGTTTTCGTCAAAAGCACCGTCAAACGCAAGACGATGGGCGAATCCTTCCGCCTGCTGTTCAAAGATACGGCAACCACCAAGGTCAGCCTTGGCATCATTGTGCTTTGCTCGGTGCAGAACTTCGGCTACTACGGCCTGATGATCTGGATGCCGAACTTCCTTGCCAAGCAACTCGGCTTCAACCTGACCAAATCCTCGATGTGGACGGCTGTCACCATCCTCGGCATGATGATCGGCATCTGGGCTTTCGGCCAGCTTGCCGACCGCATTGGCCGCAAGCCGAGTTTCCTGCTCTTCCAGGCCGGCGCGGTGATCATGGTGCTGTTCTATTCCAACCTGACTGATCCGACGGCCATGCTCTGGGCCGGCGCTCTGCTCGGCATGTTCGTCAATGGCATGATGGGCGGCTACGGCGCCATCATGGCCGAAGCCTATCCGACGGAGGCGCGCGCGACGGCGCAAAACACGCTGTTCAACATCGGCCGCGGCGTCGGCGGTTTTGGCCCGATCGTCGTCGGCGCGCTCGCCCAGTCGTACTCCTTCCCGGTCGCCATCGGCATGTTGGCCGCCATCTACGTCCTCGACATGCTGGCGACGATGTTCCTGATTCCGGAACTGAAGGGCACGGAGCTGAAATAGGCGATTCCTCCATGAAAATCGACGAATTTCGCCCAATCGCGGAAAAACTGTTTGCCGAAATCCGCGCGCTGTCTTTCGACGGCGTCGGCATCTCGCGCGACAGTTACGGCGACAAAGAATCGGCAACAGCCGATTACCTGAGTGCCTTTGCCGAGGAAAACGGTCTGCAAACCTGGCGCGACCGCGCCGCCAATCTGAGAATCGGCTTTCCCGACACCCCTGCCGACAGTCCGGTCATCTGGTGCGGTTCGCACATCGATTCGGTGCCGCAAGGCGGCAATTTCGATGGATTGGCGGGTGTCACCGCCGGGCTGCTCTGCCTGCTTGCGCAGCAGCGCAGCGGTTGCCGCTCGCCGCTGCCGCTCCAGGTCATCGGTTTGCGCGGCGAGGAAAGCGCCTGGTTCGGCAAAGCGTATATGGGTTCTTCCGCCCTGCTCGGCAAACTCGATGCGGAGGATCTCGCCCTGCGCCGGCGCGGCAACGGCGAAACGCTGGGCGAAGCCATGCAGCGCGTCGGTGCGGATATCGACGCCATCCGCGAACAACAGCGTCTGTTCGATCCGCAAAAAGTGCGCGCCTTCCTCGAACTGCACATTGAACAGGGGCCGGTCATGGAAGCGCGCAAACTGCCGGTGGCCGTAGTCTCCGGCATTCGCGGCAACATCCGGCACGGCCGCATGCAATGCCTCGGCGAAGCCGGGCATTCGGGGACAATTCCGCGCTGGCTGCGGCGTGATGCCGTCTTTGCCGTTTCCGACCTGATCATGCGGCTGGACGGGCACTGGAGCGACCTGCTCGAACGCGGCACCGATCTTGTCGTTACCGTTGGCATGTTGTCGACCGACGCGGCCGAACACGCCGCCTCGCGCATTCCCGGCCAGGTGACGTTCAGCTTTGAGGCGCGCAGCAAGAGCCTCGACACGCTGGAGGCCTTTTATCAGCTGATGCGCGCCGAATGCGCCGCCATTACACGCGAACGGCAGGTGCGTTTCGAGTTCGGTCGCCGTATCCTTTCCAGCCCGGCGACGATGGATACGGCGCTGAGCGATCTGCTGCTCAAGGTCTGCGCCAGCCAGAATATTCCTTGCGAACTGATTCCCAGCGGCGCCGGACACGATTCGGCCATGTTCGCCAATGCCGGCATTCCCAGCGCCATGCTGTTCGTACGCAACCAGCACGGCTCCCACAACCCGGAGGAAGCCATGGATCTCGACGACTTCATGCTGGGTGCTGCAGCGCTCGATCAGGCCATCCATGAAATCCGCTGACATGCAGCGGAAAGAAAAATCTCCGCTTTCCACTCACTTCGTACTGACCGGAGTTTGCCCGTGACCACCGCCATTCCACAACGCGACGCCGACGACGCGCGTATTGCCCGCGAGGTTTCGCTCGCCCTGCTCTCCTGCGGCTGCATCGAGTTTCAGGCCGACGAGCCGTTCCGCCTGCCTTCCGGCTGGGCCAGCCCGGTTTATATCGAATGCCGCCGCCTGATCTCTTTCCCCGACATCCGGCGCATGCTGATGCGGCATGCGCTCGACCTCTTGCGCAAGCGCCACTGCCTCGACAATCTGGCCGCCATTGCCGGCGCGGAAGCCAGCGGCATCGCGCTGGCCGCCTGGATTGCCGAGGCGCTCGACCTGCCCATGCAGTACGTGCGCAAGCAGCGCAAAGGGCTGGGCCCGGGGCGGCAGGTTGTCGGCGTCGTTCACCCCGGCGATAGCGTACTTCTGGTCGATGATCTGATGTCGGGCGGTCACTCGATTTTCAACTGCTGCCTGGCCATCGCCGAAGCCGGCCTGAAAGCGAAGAACGCCTTCGTCATCTTCGATTACGCGACCTTCCCCACACAAAACGCGCTCGAAATGCTCGGCGTCAGCGTACATTCGCTGGCCACCTGGCAGGACATTCTGGCTGCCGCGCGCGAGCAGTCCGCCCTGCCAACACCGGCGCTCGCCGAGCTGGAAACCTTCCTCGCCGACCCGGCACGCTGGTCGCATCTTCACGGCGGCAAATCCGCCGTCCACGCCGAAACGAAAGGATTGACATGACCTTTTCCGCCACAGCCGCACAGTTTGAACAATCCGCCGGCGGTACGGACGATTTCAAGCGCCTGTACCGGGACGCCTTTGCGCTGATGAAAAGCGACGCGGAAAACGCGGCCATCTATTTCGTCATCGGCGTCGCCGCGCATGGCTACGTTCTCCAGTACGAAGACCAGGCGGTGACGGCCGAACGCGCCGAGTCCGCCAAGAACGCGCTCGTCCGCTTCTGCCGCAAGGCCGCCCAGGCGCTGGCTGCGCCGCCCGCCGAACGCCTGGCGCTGCTCGGTGAGATCGCTGCCGAATACCAGTTCGACATCACCGATTTTTAGGCCCTGTGGGACGAGCGCCATGCTATTTACTGCGACAATTTTCTCCAACGCCGAAATCGCGCCCGGCTACTGGCGGATTCGCCTGAGCGCGCCGCCCGCCTTCACCGCCGTCCAGCCCGGCCAGTTCGTCATGGTGCGTGTCGGCAGCGACCCGCTGCTGCGCCGCCCATTTGCCGTCTTTGACATGGGCGTCTCCGACGCGCCGGATGAGGCGGCGGGAGGCTCGCGCGCCTGGTTCGAAATGCTCTACAAAGTCGTCGGCAAGGGCACGGCGCTGCTGGCAAAACAACGCGAAGGCGCCGAAATCGGCATTCTCGGCCCGCTTGGCACGGGATTCCAGTGCCGCGGCGATGAAAAGGAGGAACGCCTGCTCGTCGGCGGCGGCATCGGTCTGGCGCCGCTCTACCTGCTTGCCGCCGATCTGGTCAAAAAACAGCGGGCGCCGGTCAGGCTGTTCGCCGGCGGACGCACGCACGCCGATTTGCTTTGTCTGGAAGACTTTCAGTGCCTCGGCGTCGATTGCCACACCGCCACCGAGGATGGCTCACACGGTGAACGCGGTTTTGTCACGCTTGCCCTGACCCGCTATCTCGATGCCCTACCGGGCAAGGCCGCACTCTACGCCTGCGGCCCGGAAGGCATGTTAGGCGCCGTCGCCCGGATCGCCGCCGAACGCGAACTGCCCTGTCAGGTTTCACTGGAGGCGCATATGGCCTGCGGCGTCGGCGCATGTCTGGCCTGCGTCGTGCCGGGACGGCGCCACTCGCCGCAAATGCCGGACTATCGCTGCGTCTGCGCCGAAGGTCCGGTTTTTCTGGCCGGGGAACTGCAATGGCCGTCATAGAGAGATGAATGTATGAACGCGCAAACCCTCAACATGGCCGTCGATCTCGCCGGCATCCGCCTGCGCAATCCGGTGATGACCGCTTCCGGCACCTTCGGCTACGGCGAGGAATTCGCCGACTACGTCGACCTGCATAAAATCGGCGCCTACATCACCAAGGGATTGTCGCCGCGCCCACGTTCCGGCAATCCGACGCCGCGCACGGCCGAAACGCCCGCCGGCATGCTCAACGCCATCGGCCTGCAAAACGTCGGCATCGATGCCTTTATCGAAAAAAAGCTGCCGTTCATCCGCAGCGTTGATACGCCCTGCATCGCCAACTTTTTCGGAAACGATATCGGCGAATACGCGGAAATGGCGGCGCGCCTCGACGCATTGCCCGAAATCGCCGGCCTGGAAGTCAATATCTCGTGCCCGAACGTCAAGCACGGCGGCATCGCCTTCGGCTCCGACCCGGCCAGCGCCGCCAGCGTCGTTTCCGCCTGCCGCCAGGCCACGAAAAAGCCGTTGATCGTCAAGCTTTCGCCCAACGTCACCGACATCGTCGTCATGGCTAAAGCCTGCGCCGACGCGGGCGCAGATGCGCTGTCGCTGATCAACACCCTGGTTGGCATGGCCGTCGATCTGGAGCGCCGCCGCCCGGTGCTCGCCAACATCACCGGCGGCCTTTCTGGCCCGGCGGTCAAGCCGGTCGCTCTGCGCATGGTCTGGCAGGTGGCCCGCGCCGTCAGCCTGCCGGTCATCGGCATCGGCGGCATCATGAGCGCGACGGACGCCCTTGAATTCATGCTTTGCGGCGCCAGCGCCGTCCAGATCGGCACCGCCAGCTTCATCGCGCCGGACAGTGCGCAACGCATCGCCGAAGAGATGGAAGCCTGGCTGCGCGCGCACGGCGAGAACGACGTGCGTAACCTGATCGGCGCGCTCAAAGCCTGAATGGATGAGGTCGCGCCGCGGCGGCCTACCCGTGGGTTTTGAACTGCGCCTGTCGTCTTTCCGCAGCGCTTTTTGTAGTTCTCCGGCAAAAGCCGCGCCGAGCAGAAACACCAGACTCAACCAGAAAATCCAGACCAGCAGCGCCGCTGAAGTCCGCGTAAACAGGGCATCTCCGGACACCCTCTCCGAAACCCGCGTGGATAGGGCGTTTGCGGGTAATCGCCTCTGGAACCCTTATAAATAAAGGGCTTCAGGGCGCCTCCTCTGAAGATAGCGCCTTCTTTTGTCAGAATACGGCGTTGCTGTGTTGACCTGGCCTTGCCGTACTGAGTGGTCTGTCTGCGGCTTACCACCTTGTCTTTGGCAACGTCGAGCCATAGCGGCTTCCTTTACCAAAATACGGCGTTGGCT
>CALAIL010000059.1 GCA_937923255.1 uncultured Propionivibrio sp.
CCGAAGGGGCAGAGAGGGCAACACGCCGAAGGCTTGGCTTTTGTTATTTCAGATGAAATTTGATTTTTCCCCTGCGCTCTTTTTATCTTTTTTACCCTCTCTTCAAATTCCTCTCCCAAAGGGCGAGGAGCTTTTAGGGTGCTCCAAACCCCGCGCGGATAAAGGCGCTCCGGGCTGGCACCTCTGGAACCCTTATGAATAAAGGGCTAGCGGGCAGGGTGCTCGGAGATGCCCTGTTTACGAGGGCTTCAGGGCATTCCCTCTGGGATGACCTCAATCGTCGCCTGGCACGGGATGGCGAGGCGCTTGGTGGCGAAGGGCGCGCGTGCTTTTGTGCTCGCGACCCTTGCCCTTGCCCGCGTTTACGCAGCCTGTAGCGCTGCGTCGACCGCGCGGTGAAGGGCCGTCAATATCTGCGCGTATTCATGCCAGCCGATGCCGTCAACGGACAGCGCGCGCCGGCGCAGGCTGCCATCGACCGCGCCGGCAGCAAGCAGGGTTTCCAGCACGCGCTGCTCATGCATGACCGGGCGGAGCAGCGACCGGCCGGAAAGCATGGAGAGCGCGGCGACCAGGGCGTGGCCGCCCCAGTTGGAAACCCCCGCCGGAATCACGTAATCGGCCGGCGTTGCGCAGAAAATCAGTTCGCCGTGGGCGACCCGGTTTTTCAGACGGCTGCGCAGCGCACCCAGCCCCAGTTCGTTGCCGCCGTCGCCGATGGCGATCGTCGTGTAGTTCCGCCGTTCTGCCGGCGGCATCAACCGGTCGGCGGCGGGGACGATGTCGTCGAGCCGTTCGCCGCGCATCGAGTAGCGATGCCCGTCCAGGGCGCTGCCCGGCCGCTCGATGGCGAGAACGTGCGTCGGGCGATGCGTCCGGACGATTTCGTCGATCTGGCGGTCAGCCAGACGCTGCGCGTCGGGCAGGGAGATGATCGGAAACGGCTGGGATGAGGCGGGGCTGTCGTCGTCTTGGGTCTTGAACAACGGCTCGGCGGCAGCCAGCAGCCCCGCGCTGTGCCGGTCGGTGATCAGCGTCACTTTTTTGCCGAGCCGGTGCAGCGCGTCGGCCAGCGCCAGCGCGCCGGGCGGGCCGTCATTCTCGCCAATCATCGCTGCCCGGATGCAGAAACCGGTCACGATGAGGATGCGCTCGCCGCGCAGCAAGCTGGCGGCGGCCGGCGGCAGGTCGTCCGCCGGCGCCAGGCTGGATAGCCCGCGTTGGCCGGGATCGTGCCGGATCAGGTGGGCAATGCGTTTTAGGGCGGCCATGCACTCAGGGGCGGTGTGTGCCGCAACGTCGCTCATGCCGTGAGTCTCCGAAGTTTCATGAAGTGTGCCATACTGCCACAAGCCGCGTATTTACGGGGCGGCCGCTGCGATGTCGCTGGATTGTCGGGTGTCGCCAAAAGGTCGCAAGAGCGCCATTTTCTGGGTGTGGGTAAAGGGCATGGACGCGGGCGGCAGAGATGATCTGTCGCCCGCCTGTGATGCGGAACAACCTCGGTGATAACGTCATCTGTGCCCAAGGGCAGAAATGCTCTTCGTCCGCCCGTGATGCGGAACGCCACGCCGCCTGATCGGCGCGGCGGCTCCGCTTGTGTGGGTGATCAGTGTTCTCCCGCAGCTCCGCGCCGTACAGCGACCGTACAGTTTCGGGAGAGCCGGTCTGCGCAGGCGATCAGCCCGCATCACCGGCATTCCCAGTGGGTTGCCCGGCTGGCGCGGGCGATCAACTTTTCGGGATTTAAGCGCCCATTTTTTATGCAGACTAGCGTCAGGATGTGTTCTGTTACAGAATAACGTTGTGCGCACGGCTTGAGTGATTGATTTCGATTTACGTGCAGACGCAAACGGTGTGCCAGGAAGGGAGGCAGCACGCTGGCTGGCAGGTAAGTGTGTCACCGGAGCGTGCCTGTTCGAGTCAATGATCCGGTGTTTTCAGCGTTGTGCATCGGTGTCTGGGCGCCGGAAGCCTGATGGAGTGGGGCTTTCCGGGTGGTACTTTCCGGGTGGGGCGTCCGGTTCTGAGGCGGTTTGCGCTGAGACCTGGTGTATGAATCATGATGAAATTTTTTACAGAGGAGCGTTTGACCATGAAGAAACTGACCTTTGTTGCAACAGCCGCATTGTTGGGTTCTGTGCTGGCCAGCCCGATGGCCGTCGCGCAGCAGAAATTCGTGACGATCGGTACGGGCGGCGTGACGGGGACGTACTACGCCGCCGGCGGCGCCATCTGCCGCCTGATGAACAAGGAACGCGCCAAGCATGGTATTCGCTGCTCGGTGGAAAGTACGGGCGGTTCCGTCTATAACGTCAATACCATCAAGGCGGGCGAGCTGGATTTTGGCGTCGCCCAGTCGGATATCCAGTACAACGCGGTCAGAGGGTTGGCGCAATTTAAGGACAGCGGTCCACATGCCGATTTGCGCGCCGTCTTCTCGGTCTATACGGAGTCGTTTACGGTTGTGGCGCGTAAGGAAGCCAATATCAAGACTTTCGAGGATTTCAAGGGCAAGCGTTTCAATGTCGGTAATCCTGGGTCGGGAACGCGCTTAACGACCGATATGCTGATGAATGCGCTGGGGATGAAGACCAGCGATTTTTCACTGACCTCGGAGCTGAAGCCGGATGAACACGGTGCGGCGCTGTGCGATAACAAGATCGACGGCTTTGCCTTCGTGGTCGGCAGCCCGACGGCCAATATCCAGGATCCGACGACGACCTGCGGCGCCAAGCTGGTGTCGATTACCGGCCCTGCCGTCGACAAGCTGATCAAGGAATATCCGTATTTTGCGCCATCGACGATTCGCGGCGGCATCTACCCGAACAACCCGGATGATGTGAAGACTTTTGGCGTCATGGCCAGCTTCGTTACCTCCGCCAAGGTGCCGGATAACGTCGTTTATGCCATGGTGTCGGCCGTCTTCGATAATCTGGAAGAATTCAAGAAGCTGCATCCGGCGTTTGCCAATTTCGATCCGAAGACGATGATCAAGCAGGGGATTTCTGCGCCGCTGCATCCCGGCGCCGTCAAGTACTACAAGGAAAAAGGCTGGATGTAATCACTGAGAAGCTGACCGTGTGTTGATGCCTCGTCGATACGGTGCGCCGTATGGGCGGGGCATGCCGGCCAGCCAGAACGCCGGCCGCACGAGCATACGGAATGTGCGGGTAAGAGGCGTGCCGGAAAATGGGCAAAAAGCAGATAGAAAGCGGGCGGAGAAAGCCTCCCGGAAAGTTGTTCCGAAAAGCGCTTGGGTGCGCAGAAGTTTGTCATCAGTGTGGCGTACCTGGTGTACCGAGCACTGATCGGCGCCGGTGATATGGGCGGTGGTAGGGGCAGTAATACGGGTATTGCAAGCGGAGAAAGCGAGTGAGCGAAAAGATAGAAAATACAAAAAGCGCGCCGGGCATGACGGACGAGGAAGTCCGGCAATTCGTCGCCGATTCCGATACCGGCAGGCGTCGTCCGCAGGGCGTAACGGCGCAGATCATGCTATGCGTGGCCTTTGCGTGGTCGCTGTTCCAGTTGTGGATTGCCTCCCCCCTGCCGTTCTCGCTGGGTATTTTCGTCCTCAACGACACCGAGTCGCGCGCCATTCATCTGGCGCTGGCAATCTTCCTCGGCTTCATGCTGTTTCCCGCCTTCAGGCGTTCGCCGCGGCAATGGATTCCGTTGCCGGACTGGGTGCTCGGACTGGCGGGCGCTTTCTGCGCCGCCTATCTGTGTCTGTTCTACGAGCAACTGGCGCATCGCCCCGGCCAGCCGAATACGATGGATATCATCGTGGCGTGCAGCGGGCTGGTGCTGCTGCTGGAAACTACGCGCCGTGTGGTCGGCGTGCCGATGGCGGTCATGGCGATGATTTTCATCGGCTATATTTTCCTCGGCCCGTATATGCCTGACGTGATCGCCCACAAGGGCGCGTCGTTTTCCAAGGCAATGTCGCATTTATGGCTCTCCACCGAAGGGGTTTTTGGCGTTGCGCTCGGCGTTTCGTCCGGTTTCGTTTTTCTTTTCGTTCTCTTCGGCGCGCTGCTCGATACGGGCGGCGCCGGCAATTACTTCATCAAGTCGGCGCTGTCGCTGCTTGGGCATATGCGCGGCGGCCCGGCCAAGGCGGCGGTCGTCTCCTCCGGACTGACCGGAGTGATTTCGGGTAGCTCGATCGCCAATGTGGCGACGGTCGGCACCTTTACCATTCCGCTGATGAAACGCATCGGCTATAAACCCCACGTCGCCGGGGCGATTGAAACGGCCGCCTCGGTCGACGGGCAGATCATGCCGCCGGTGATGGGGGCGGCCGCCTTTCTAATGGTCGAATACGTTGGTATTCCCTATACGCAGATCATCAAACACGCGGCACTGCCAGCGCTGATGTCCTACATCGCACTGTTTTATATCGTCCATCTCGAAGCCTGTAAGTCGGGCTTGCAGGGTATTCCGCGCCGGCACATCCCGCCGGTGGGGCAAAGAATCATCAACATCATCATGACGGTCTGCGGCGTGGTCATTCTGGCGAACGCCATTTATTACGGGCTGGGCTGGATCAAGACAGTCGCCGGAGAGGCCTCCCTATTCGTCATTGGCGGGCTGATGCTGGCGATGTATCTCGTTCTGCTCAAGTTTGAGGCGCGCTATCCGGAGTTGCAGTTGGACGATCCCAACCAGCCGATCATTGAGCTGCCCGACCCCGGGCCGACGCTCAAGAGCGGCATCCATTTTCTGCTGCCGGTGGCGGTGCTGATCTGGAATCTGATGATCGAGGAGCTTTCGCCCGCGCTGTCGGCCTTCTGGGCGACGGTTTTCCTGATCTTTGTTTTACTGACGCAACGCCCTCTCCATGCCTGGTTTTTGGGGCGGAATGATGTGGCGGCGCAGGCCAGGCAAGGGGTCGTTGATGTGCTCGTCGGTCTGACGATGGGCGCGCGCAACATGATCGGCGTGGCGATCGCCACGTCGACGGCAGGCATCATCGTCGGTACGGTGACGCTGACCGGCGTCGGGCTGGTGTTGGCGGAAGTCGTCGAGATGATTTCGTCCGGCAATCTGATCGTGATGCTGGTCATGGTTGCCGTCGCTTCACTGATTTTGGGCATGGGCGTGCCGACAACGGCCAACTACATCATCGTCTCTTCGCTGATGGCGCCGGTGGTGGTTGAACTGGGCGCGCAGAGCGGCCTGATTGTGCCGCTGATCGCCATACATATGTTCGTTTTCTACTTTGGCATCATGGCCGACGTGACGCCACCGGTGGGGCTGGCGGCTTATGCCGCCGCCGGCATTGCCAAGACCGACCCGTTGCTGACGGGCTTCACGGCGTTCTGGTACAGCATCCGCACCAGCGTGCTGCCGTTTATGTTCATCTTCAATACGCAATTGCTGCTGATCGATGTGGAAAGCATCGGCAGTTTTCTGCTGACCTTCATCTCGGCGACGGTTGCCAGTCTGCTTTTTGCCGCCGCCTCGCAGCTATGGTTCCTGACCCGCAACAAATGGTACGAAACCCTGCTGTTGCTGGCCGTGGCTTTCAGCCTGTTCCGTCCCGATTTCTGGATGGACATGATTTACCCCCACTACACCCAGGTGCCGGCGGCCGATCTGATGCAAGTCGTTGAAAAAGCGCCGGATGGCAAGCGCCTGCGTCTCTGGATCGAAGGCGAGGACGCCAACGGCAAACTGATTAAAAAGGGGATGCTGCTGTCGCTGGGTGAGGCCGGACCAGCCGCCAAGCGCCTGGATGCCTTTGGTGTTCGCCTGCTTGAGATGGGCGGGGAAACGAACGTGGTTTCCGTCCGCTTCCGCAGTCGCGCCGAGAAAATCGGCTTCCGGCAGGGGCAGAAGGTCATTGCCATGGAGGTGGCGAATGAACGGCCGGCAGCCGAGTGGATGTTCATCCCGGCGCTTGGGTTATTGGCGCTGATCATCGTCATGCAGCGGCGGCGCATCGCCGCCGGCGCTCCGTCCTGATTCCCGCCGCGGCGGCCTCAGCGCCGCCGGCCGCCGCCACGCCTGCCGGGAAGCCCGCGTATTTCGGGCATTTCCGAATGGGCGCCCGGAAGCCCTTATAAACAGGGCGTCTCCGGGCATCTTGCCCGGAGATCCTTTATCCATAAGGGTTTCAGAGGTGCCTGCCCGCAAGCGCCCAATCTACGCGGGGTTCCGGGCATGTCCCTAAACGCCCTAGCCATGCGGACTCCGGCGGCGGTCTGGGCGGTATGGCGGCGGAGATGATGAGCTGCGGCTCGTGTCAGTCAATGCGCAATGCCCTGAAGCCGAGGGGGCGCATGCGGCCGCTTCTCGCTTCAGTAGGGGGCATGGCAGCAGAGGTGATCACCGCATCGCGTAGGGCAATACGGTAACGAACCACGGAAACAGCGTCAGAATGACGAGCGTGACCAGCAGCGCGCCCAGATAGGGCAATGAAGCGATCATGACCCGTTCGATGGGAACCTTGGTAATGGCGCTGGCGACGAAAAGATCGAGTCCAACCGGCGGCGTGATACAGCCGATGGCGAGGTTGACGACCATGAGAACGCCAAAAAACAAGGGATCGATCCCCAGCGTTTTGGCAACCGGCAGGAAAATCGGCGTCAGAATGACGACAGCCGCCGAGGCGTTGACCATCGTCCCGGCAATGAGCAGCAGAACGTTGAGGGCCATCAAAAACATGATGGGCGAGGTCGTGATCGAGACGACGAACTCACCGAGCCGGTGCGGGATTTGCAGACTGGTCAGCAGCCAGCCGAAGACGTTGGCCGCGCCGACCAGCAGCATGATCATCGTTGTGCCGATGACGGCCTGGAAAATGATTTGCGGAAAATCCCTGAACTTGAGTTCCTTGTAGATGAACAGGCCAACGAAAATGCCGTAGACGGCAGCGACTGCGGCCGCTTCGGTCGGCGTGAAAATGCCGCCGTAAATACCGCCGATGATGATGACCGGCGTCATCAGGGCAAAAAAGGATTCCTTGAATGCCTTGGCCAGGTGGGCAAAAGAGAAATTCCCCTCCGGGCGAATGCCGCGTTTTTTCGCCATGTACCAGCTGACCAGCATCATTGACGCGCCCATCATCATGCCGGGAATGAAACCGCCGATGAAAAGATCACCGATTGAGGTGTCGGCAATGACGCCATAAACAACCATGGTGATCGACGGCGGAATGACGATGCCGACAACGCCGCTGGAGGCCACGACGCCGGTCGCCCAGTCACGGGCATACCCCTTTTTCTCCATTTCGTTAACCATTGTCGTGCCCAGCGCGGCGGTGGTGGCTGCCGACGACCCGGAAATGGCGGCGAAGAAGCAGCCGGAAACGGAGACCGTTTGCGCCAGGCCGCCGGTGAATGAGCCGACCAGCGCTTGCGAGAACTGAACCAGGCGTGTCGTCACGCCGCCGGCAGACATGAACGAACCGGCCAGCATGAAAAAGGGGACAGCCATGAACGAAAATGAGTCGATCCCCGAAAACATGATCTGTGTGATCATGACGAGCGGCTTGTCCATGAAAAAGAACAGGATGCTGGCAACCGACAGGCACAGCGAAAAAGCTACGGGTACGCCGAGCGCCGTCAGCAGCAAGAACAACCCCAACAATACGTATTCCATGCCAGTTCTCCCCGTCGAGTGTCAGGTGCCGTTGCCCTGGGCTGTCGGATCATTGCCCTTGAGTAAACGCAGTGTGTTGCGGATCAGGTAAAGCAGCATCAGTACGCTGCTGACCGGAATGACCGCATAAACGTAGCTCATTGAAATTTCCAGTCCCGGCGCTTCCTGAAAGGTCATGACCTGAACCATTTTCGAGCCCTGGAAGAACAAAATGGCCGTGAATAGATAACCGGCGACGAGTGAGATGAATTGCAGCACTTTCCCGAACGGGCGTCCTTTATAGTGGTTTGGCAGAAACTCGACGGCCAGGTGTCCGGATTCGCCCATGATCAGCGCAGAACCGAGGAAGACGACGTAAACAAACAAGAAACGCGCCAGCTCTTCCGACCACTCGGGCGTGTAATTGAAGCAATAGCGTGTGATGACCTGGGCAAAAATGGTGATCAGCATGGTCGTCATGGCAAAACATGAAAACCAGTACAGAACCGCCCTGACTTTTTCCAGCAGCCTGTCGAGCATGAGCTTTCTCCTACGAAACCCGGACATCTGCATGTCCGGGTTTTTGGGGCACAACGCAATAGGTGATGACTATGCTGCCTTGCCGTTTATTTCTCCAGCGCCTTGATCTTGTCGATGTTGTTCTGGCCGACGGTCTTGGCCAGTTGTTTATAGACGCTTTGGGTCGCCTCCATAAATGGCTTGCGGTCGACGTCGATAACCTCAATCTTGCCGGTGGCCTTGATCTTGTCCCAGAACGCCTGGTCCTCTTTTTCGGAGAGCTGGCGTTGCCAGGCAATCGCTTCGTTTGCTGCGGACTGGATGATCTCTTGCTGCGCCGGCGTCAGTTTTTTCCAGGCCGTCATTGAGATCAGCACGGGTTCGGGGGCATAGGCGTGGCCGGTCAGCGATGCATATTTCTGAACTTCATAGAAGCGCTTGGTGAAAATATGCGCGCTGGGGTTTTCCTGACCATCGACCGTGCCCTGTTGCAGCGCGGAATACAGTTCCGAGAAAGCCATGGGTGTCGGCGAGGCCCCCAGTGCCTTGACCATCTCGACATATACCTTGTTGTTCATGACGCGGATTTTCAAGCCCTTCATGTCGGCGGGCGACTTGACCGGGCGGACATTGTTGGTCAGGTGGCGAATCCCGTTTTCCATGTAGCCGAGCAGCTTGATGCCTTTGGCTTCAAGCGGCTTGCCCAGTTCCATGCCGACCGTATCAAGCGCCTTATAGGCGTGCGCGCGATCCTTGAACAGGAACGGCATGTCGAAGATCGCCATTTGCGGCTGAAAGGTGCCCAGCTCGGCGGTGCCGGTCAGCGTCATATCGACGGTGCCGTAGATCAGGCCTTCGATCAGTTCTTTCTGCGCGCCCAGTTGGGAGGAGGGGAAGACCTTGATTTCAATCTCGCCGTTCGATTTTTTCTTGACGAGTTCGGCGAAGTGGTCGGCGCCCATGGCATAGGGATTGGTCTTCTCGGCAATGTGACCCAGTTTGAGCACCATGCCCGAAGCAAACGCCAGCGATGAGGAAAACAGCGTAACCAGGAAGGCGGAAAGATATTTCGAACGCTTTTGCATAATTACCTCTAATCTGTTGGTCTGGTGGAAAATGGCCGAACCGGCCTGCCATTGCTGCTACTACGATTCCGGTTCGGAATGGCATCTATCCTGCCATGCCGCAAATGCAGATCGACGATAGCACGTCCGCCAGTTCATAGACAATACTGCGGCGAGGTGTTTTCTCGATATGCTGCGATCGCCTATTCGTCAGGGGGCCGCGAACAGGTTTTTGCAGATTTTGGAACACTGAAAACCGTGCATACACATTCCGGTGCCGGTAATCCATCAAACGCACCTTCCGGGAAACGGTTGAGCTGGACGCTGCGGGCAGCCGATGACAGCCGATGGCGGTTGAGCGGCGGACTACGGGCCGCTGGTAATGATTGATGGGGGATTCATCCGCTGCGAAAAGGCGTTCTCGAACCGGACGTTTCGGCGTCAGTGCCGAAACCGCCGGAACCGCGGCCGGCGAGGTATTGTCTGCTACCCGTTGTTTCCCATCAGCGTTTGAACCAGCGTCACGGTGCGAGCGGTTGCGCCGCGGTGCGCCTGACTGAATGCGCGGGCAGCCGCACGCATCCTGTCGAGCGTCGCATGGTCGCCCAGCAGATGCGCGGCTGCGCGGGCAGCCGCATCGGCACTGCCTATCTGCTGCGCCGCGCCGCAGGCCAGCGCGTCTTCGGTCGCCTGGGCGAAATTGTACGTATGCGGGCCGACCAGCACCGGACAGCCGCAGGCTGCGGCTTCGATCAGATTCTGCCCGCCGAAAGGCAGCAATGTGCCGCCGATCAGCGCCAGATCGGCCAGCGTGAAATAAGCTGGCATTTCCCCCATGCTGTCGCCCAGCCAGAGACGGGTTGCGGCGTCCGGCAGGCCGTTGCTGCGCCGCTGGCTGTTGACGCCGCGCGAGGCAAGCATGGCGGCGACTTCATCGAAGCGTTCAGGATGACGGGGCACAAGAACAAGCAGCGCTTCCGGCGGCAGCGCCTGGAGGAAAGCATCGACGATCAGCGTTTCCTCGCCTTCGCGGGTGCTGGCGGCCAGGCAGACGGGACGCCGGCCGATCGCTGTACGCCAGCTTTGGCCGAGCGCAATTTTTTCCGGCGCGGGGTCGACGTCAAATTTGAGGTTGCCGAAGCTGCGTACATTTTCGGCGCCGATGGCGGTCAGCCGTTCGGCATCGGCCGGAGTTTGCGCGGCAACGGCGGCCAGTTGCCGCATCATCGGCCGAACCAGCGGCGCGAAACGCAGATAGCCTCGCTGCGAATGCGCGGAAAGGCGGGCATTGATCAGCAGGATCGGTATTTGCCGCGCCTGGCCGAGGGCGATCAGGTTCGGCCAGAGTTCGGTTTCCATGAGCAGGCCGATTTGTGGGCGGAAATGCCGGAAGAAACGGCGGCAGGCGCCCGGTAGATCGTAAGGCAGGTAAGCCTGATGCAGGCGTGCGCCGTATTTGGCAACCAGTTCGCTGCCTGTCGCGCGGCCGGTCGGCGTCATGTGCGTCAGCAAAAGTTCGTGCCTGGGGAAGGCGGCAAGCAGGGCGCGGATCAGGGGTTCGGCCGCACGCGTTTCGCCGACCGAGACAACGTGCAGCCAGAGTAGGTGCGGCGACGCAGCGTGCGCATAGAAACCGTAACGTTCGCCCAGATGGCGCAGGTATTCGGGCTGTCGGCGCGCCCGCCAGAGCAGGCGCAGCCAGATCAGCGGCTGGACGAGGGTGAAAAGCAGGGTATAAATCAGGCGGGACATGGGGGCGTTCGTGGTTCGTGTATTGAGTGGGGCTTCGTCACGTTGGCGAGAACGTCGCCGTCAAGGCCTGCTCTGCGGCAGTGAGAACGTCCGCAACGCTCGGTGGCGAGCCTTTACCGCCGAGGTTACGGGCAAAACCCGTGCCGAGTACGCCGGTCAGGGCCGGATCGGTGGCCGTATAGAGTGCAATCGTTGGCGTGCGCAGTGCCGTAGCCAGATGCGACAGTCCCGTATCGACGCCGATGCAGAGGCGGGCGTGGCCGAGCAGTGCGGCCAATTCGCGCAGCCCCAGCGTCGGCGCGACGCAGGCGGAGGGGATACCCGCCGCAATACGTTCCGCGCGTTGCCGCTCGGCTGCGTTACCGGAGGGGAAAACCGGCGTCAGGCCACGCTGGCTCAACGCTTGCCCGACTTCGCGCCAGTGGGCTTCATCCCACAGCTTGTCAGCGCGGCTGGTTGCGGTCAGCAGGACGGCGTAGCGAACGACGCGGCTGCCATCAGGCGCCTTGCCCAGCCAGGGGAAATCCATTGCCGGCGGGCGAATGCCGTAATCGAGCGGCAAGGGGCTGGCGGACGGGGGCGGGAAAGCGACCTCAGGGATTTCGGTGGCTTCCGGGGCTTTAGGGCGTGGCGCGGGCGCCGCGCCGGCGGCGCCCAGTGCCAGAGCGGCGAGCCGGCGATTGCGCTCGACGGCGTGCAGATGGGTAGGGACGATGAAGGTGCGGTCATAAAAACAGGCGGCCAGCGGTTCGCGTGCGACCTCTCGCGCGTAACCCAGTGTTTCGCCTCGCGCCTGGCGGGCGATCAGCGCGCTTTTGATCAAACCTTGCGTATCGAGGATGGCGTCGTAGGGACGTACCCGGAGCTGCGCGCGGGCGGCGCGGATTTCCCGCCCGAGCGTCGACCAGTGTGCCGGCTGGCAGAGCGATTTGCGCCAGCGGCGGATGGCGATGGGAATGACTTTTTGAACGGCCGGATGCAGGCGCGGGATGTCGGCAAATGCCTCTTCGACGCACCAGTCGATTCGTGCGTCGGGAAAACGGCGGGACAGATCGCTGGCGACCGGCAGGTTGTGCACGACATCGCCGAGTGAGGAGGTCTTGACCAACAAAATACGCATCAGCGGGTAGAATATCGGCAGGGATTTGCGTGGGCGCCTGTTTATATTGCGCATGGCGCTAAAAACGCTGCGCATTATATCGGGGATTGCCGCTTGCCTCGGTGCCCCGGATTTTTTGATGACTTGAAATTCTAAAAACACGAGAAAGGCTTGAACGTGATACTCGTCACCGGCGGCGCCGGTTTCATCGGCGCCAATTTCATTCTGGACTGGCTGCGCGCGGGCGATGAGCCAGTTCTCAACCTTGACAAACTAACCTACGCCGGCAATCTGGAAAATTTGGCCGAACTGGCGGGGGATCCACGCTATGCTTTCGTGCAGGGCGACATCTGCGACAAAGCCCTGGTTGAACGGCTCTTCCGGCAGCATGCGCCGCGCGCGGTGATCAATTTTGCCGCCGAAAGCCACGTCGATCGCTCGATTCACGGGCCGGGAGAATTCATCCAGACCAATATCCTGGGTACGTTCAACCTGCTCGAATGCGCACGCGCCCATTTTGGCGGCTTGGATGACGCTGCGCGCACGGCGTTTCGTTTCCTGCACGTATCTACCGACGAGGTTTACGGCTCACTGGCCAAGGATGACCCGGCTTTCACGGAACGTCACCGCTATGAACCCAACAGCCCGTATTCCGCGTCCAAGGCGGCGTCCGACCATCTCGTGCGCGCCTATTGCCATACCTACGGCCTGCCGGTGCTGACCACCAACTGCTCGAATAATTACGGCCCCTACCAATTTCCCGAAAAACTGATTCCGCTGATGATCGTCAATGCGCTGGCCGGCAAATCCCTGCCAATTTACGGCGACGGCCAGCAGATCCGGGACTGGCTCTATGTCGGCGACCACTGCGCCGCTATCCGGCGCGTGCTGGCAGCCGGGCAACCGGGAGAAACCTACAACATCGGCGGCTGGAACGAGAAGCCCAATCTCGACATCGTGCATGCCGTCTGCGCGCTGCTTGATGAACTGCGTCCGCGCGCCGACGGCCAATCCTATCGTGAGCAGATCACTTACGTGACCGACCGTCCCGGCCATGATCGGCGCTACGCGATCGACGCGACCAGGATTGAGCGCGAGCTTGGCTGGAAGCCGCAGGAAACCTTTGAAACCGGCATTCGTAAGACAGTTGCCTGGTATCTCGATCATCCTCAATGGATCGCTAACGTGCAGTCGGGTGCGTATCGCGAGTGGGTGGAGAAAAACTACGGCGGACGGGCGTCATGAAAATCCTTCTTTTTGGCAAGGGCGGCCAGCTCGGCTGGGAATTACAGCGGAGTCTGGCGACGCTGGGCGAACTTGTCGCGCTCGACTTTGACACGCCGGGTGAGTTGTGCGGCGACTTCACCCGTCTGGCTGACATCGCGGCGACTGTGCGTCAGGTCAGGCCCGATGTTGTCGTCAATGCCGCTGCCTATACGGCCGTCGACAAGGCCGAGTCCGAGCCGGAGCTGGCGCGCCGGATCAATGCCGAAGCGCCGGGCGCGCTTGCCGATGCGGCCGAAGAAATCGGCGCCTGGTTCGTCCATTACTCGACCGATTACGTCTTTGACGGCAGCGGTGAGCGCCCCTGGCGGGAAGAGGATGCGACGAATCCACTCAGCGTCTATGGGCAGACCAAGCGCGACGGTGAAATCGCCGCCGCCCGTTGCCGGAAGCATCTCATCTTCCGTACCAGCTGGGTTTATGCCGCGCGCGGCGGCAATTTCATCCGCACCATGCTTAAACTGGCGCAGGAACGCGAGCGCCTGACGGTGATCGATGATCAGGTCGGCGCGCCTACCGGTGCCGATTTGCTGGCCGACGTGACGGCGCACGCCGTGCGTGCGGTATGCGCCGCGCCGGCGCGTTCTGATCTTGCCGGCCTCTACCATCTGGTGGCGGGCGGCGAAACTTCCTGGTACGGCTATGCCCGTCTGATCATCGAACAGGCGTGTAATGCCGGGCTGCCGGTGCGGGTTGCGCCAGATGCGGTCGTGCCGATTCCGACCGAGGCCTATCCGCTGCCCGCGCCGCGGCCGCGTAATTCCCGGCTTGATACGTCCAAACTACGGGCGGCCTATGACCTGGTTCTGCCCGATTGGCGCAGCGGCGTTCTGCGGGCGTTGACCGAAATCCTGAAACAGTAGTGATTAACACCTGCACAGAAAATCTCCCATGACCTCCATGAATCATCGTAAAGGCATCATTCTTGCCGGCGGCTCCGGCACCCGGCTCTATCCGGCAACGCAGGTCGTCTCCAAGCAACTGCTGCCCATTTTCGACAAGCCGATGATCTATTACCCGCTCAGTACGCTGATGCTGGCCGGCATACGTGACATTCTGGTCATCTCTACGCCGCAGGATACGCCGCGTTTTGAACAGCTGCTTGGTGACGGCGGGCAGTGGGGCATCCGCCTCGAATATGCGGTGCAGCCCTCGCCCGACGGCTTGGCGCAAGCCTTTCTGATCGGCGAATCGTTTGTCGACGATTCACCTTCGGCGCTTGTGCTGGGCGACAACATTTTCTACGGGCATGATTTTGCCCGCCTGCTGCGCGAGGCTGATGCCAAACGCGAGGGCGCAACCGTTTTTGCCTACCCGGTGACCGACCCTGAACGTTACGGTGTCGTCGAGTTCGATGAAAAATGGCAGGCAATCAGCCTGGAGGAAAAGCCCAAGGCGCCGCGTTCGCGCTACGCCGTGACCGGACTGTATTTTTACGATCGGCAGGTCGTCGAACTGGCCAAGAGCGTTAAGCCGTCGGCGCGCGGCGAGCTGGAGATCACCGACCTCAACCGGCTGTACCTTGAACGCGGTCAGCTCAGCGTCAAGACGCTGGGGCGCGGCTATGCCTGGCTCGATACCGGCACGCACGAATCCATGCTCGACGCCAGCCAGTTCATTCATACCATCGAGCGTCGCCAGGGACTGAAAGTTGCCTGCCCGGAAGAAATCGCCTGGCGCAACGGCTGGATTGACGCCCGTCAGCTGGAAAGTATGGCGCAGGCGCTTGCCAAGTCGGGATATGGCCAGTATCTGCTCGGCCTATTCCGGGAAAAAATTCTGTCATGAGGATGCAGCCATGAAAGTCACCCCGCTGGCGATTCCCGACGTGCTGTGCATCGAACCCAAGGTATTTGGCGATGCGCGCGGCTTCTTTTTTGAGAGTTTCAACCGGCAAAGCTTTAAACAGGCGACCGGTCTGGAGGTCGATTTCGTCCAGGACAATCACTCGCGCAGCGTCCGGCACGTCCTGCGTGGCCTGCACTATCAGCTGCCGCCGCGGGCGCAGGGCAAGCTGGTGCGCATCGTCGTTGGCGAAGTGTTCGATGTGGCCGTCGACATCCGTCCGGAATCGGCCACTTTCGGCACCTGGGTCGGTGAAACGCTTTCAGCGGAAAACAAGCGCCAGCTCTGGATTCCGCCCGGATTCGCCCACGGCTTCCTCGTGCTCAGCGAAGCGGCCGAGTTCCTCTACAAGACGACCGATTACTGGGCACCGGAACTGGAACGCTGCATCCGTTGGGACGATCCGCAGCTGAACATCCGCTGGCCGCTTTCCGCTGCGCCGCAGGTGTCGGCCAAAGATGCGACGGGCGCCGCGTTCGCATCATTGCTGTCGCGGTAGTCTGGAAATTTTCTGCATCGATCATGTTATTTTCCTACCGCGTACTCGATGCCTCCGGTGCTGTTAGGCAAGGTGCAATTGAAGCGTCTTGCGAGGCGGATGCCCTGGCGTTGCTACAGGAAAAAGGCCAGATTTCACTGGAGCTGAAAGCGCAGACAGTTGCGGAGAATCATCGCAAAGTCATCTCCGGGGCGCAGAAGATCCGCCATACCGATGTGGTTGCCTTTGTCCGCGAACTTGCAACGCTCCTGAAATCCAGCGTGGGCTTGTCCGACGCATTCTCGACCCTGTTGGAGACGACCGATCATCCGCGCATGAAAGAATCGCTCTCGCGCCTTAATACGGCGGTTTTGGCGGGTGAACGCTTTTCTGCGGCGCTGGAAAAATCGGACTTTGGGCTGCCCCAATATGTGCATGCGCTGGCCAAAAATATAGAATTCTCCTAGGCGTTTCTAGGCGAGTGAATAATCATGGCAAAACAACTGCCCAAAAGGTCATCATCGGAAACTTGCCTAAGCTTTAATCTGCCAACGTTTAGAAAGTAAGGCAAAAGTCTTTCTCACAGATATGTGCTGAGCGGCCGCAAGTTCGGGAAGCCGACGACGCTAAAATAAATGTTTCCCGGGCGATTGCCTGAGCATGCCGACAGGGTTTTCGGTTTTATTTTTATCCTGGTGTTGGCCGGTTTTTCTGCTGGCAGACCTCAGCCTTTAAAAACTCGGGAAGACGCAAAGGGATTTTGGTAGATTCCAAAAATCAATAATATCCGGATTCAATCAGGGTTTTGTCTAAGATCAGCCCGGAGGCAAAGATAGCGGCAGAGACACCGAAATTGACCCAAGGTCGGAGTGCGTGTTAACGCGCCTGGTGCTTCTGCAGGCTGGTGCAGTGAAAGCACATGAAGCGCGATAGAGGTACCGAGAATCGCGGCGCTGCTTGTCGTTACTCTCCGCGGCGGAGATGGTTTCCTGTGACTGCCTTGCCATTGGGGTACTGCTAGGATCACCGGTAAGGAGTTGCGCCCACTTGTTTCCGGAATTTCCCTGGCTTGTATACGTTCGGGCGGGTTTTAGTGGTACGGGGCGCGGGGTACTAAACATGTCGGTTTGCGGCGGGGCGCGGAGGCGCTGGTTTTCGCAGGGCGCTGAACGCGCCGATTTCCCACTCGCGCAAGGCGATCAGCATGCCCGTGCCGTGGCGTTTGGGCAGGGGCGAAGCGAGGCTTTCTTCGTGCAGCTCGGCGAATTTCTGGCGCAGCCGGCGCATTTCCGTCTGCATTCTGGCGATGGCGGCATCGGTCAGCATGGCGTGGGAAAAAGCCATGACGGCGTTTTCGCCGGCAAACTCGCCGGAGAGAAAGTCATGCATGCCGTGTTCGCGGAAGTAGGTGCGGATCGGCCCGTGCGGCAGCCAGTCAAAGTCGCGGGCGACGTTCAGGCGAATGCGGTTGCCGGGCATCAGCGTGATCAGCCGCAGGCGGTCAAGCCGGACGAGCCGCCCGATGCATTCGGCTTCGCTGATTTGGTAGCGCTCGACGATGTCGGCGATTTCCCACTGGTTGAGCGCACAGACGGCGACGAGCAGGAGCTTTGCGTCGGAAACCAGTTCCTTTTCCTGTACTGCGCTCAGCGTGTGCAGGCGTTTTTCCGCCACCGCCGCTTCCTGCGCCAGTTCGGCGAGCGTGTGGCCGAGCAGATGCGCGATGTCGACGATCCGGTCGAGGCTGAAGCGCCCGGAAGCGAACAGGCGCTTGACGCTGGCTTCTGACAGATGCAGCGCCTGCCCCAGATCGCGGTAAGTCATGCCCTGGATTTTGAGGCGGCGTTTGAGCGTGTTGACGAGCTGACGGGTTTCATTCATGGCATGCACCTTAAAAAGTCTCGATATTTAATACTAAATAAGATTATACCTAATACGAATAATGAATTAGTATCTTTTTAATCTCCCTTTTGGCATTCTGAGCGCACCTTGTTTTAGGAGAACAATGATGAAAAACATCGCTCGATGCCTGCCCTGGGCGGCGCTGTGCGCCCTGCTGCTGGCCGCACTGTTCCACGGGCCGGTTGGCCAGTTGCCTCATTACCATGATTTTGCCGACCAGACGCCGGTGCTGGGAATTCCCCATGCGCGGGATGTCGTTTCCAACCTGGGCTTTGCCCTTGTCGCGCTCTGGGGCTGGGCGCGGCTGAGAAGCGGGGAGGGTTTCCGCGCGCTGGGCGGCGGCGCGCCGGGCTACCGGCTGTTTCTAACCGCCCTGTTGCTGACGGCGTTCGGCTCGGCCTGGTATCACTTGGCGCCGGATAACGCCCGCCTGATCTGGGATCGGCTGCCCATCGCGCTTGCCTGCGCCGGCCTGCTGGCGGGGGTTTGGGGCGAAACACACGCGGAGAGCGGGCGCAGCGGTGCTTTGCTGAGCGCGCTGCTGGCGGTTTTCGCCGTGTTCAGCGTGTTCTGGTGGTATGCCACGGAATTGCGCGGGCAGGGCGACCTGCGCTGCTACCTGCTGCTGCAAATCGCGCCTTTCGTTCTGGTGCCGATGTGGCAATGGCTGCGCGGCCGTCCGGCGGCCGAGCGTCGTGCATTTGGCATGGCTTTGCTACTATACGCCGCAGCCAAAGCGGCCGAGCTGTACGACCACGAAATCGGCCGTCTGCTTGGCGGGCTGACCGGCCATACGCTCAAGCATCTGCTGGCAACGGCCGCCGCCGGCGTCATTGTGGCCGACCTGGTGCGGCGATCCCATCAGCCAGCCTGCCCGTCAGAAACAAAGAAATAACGAGAGACAGAAAAAGAAAGGAACTCCCATGCTCAAAGCCTTGCTGCGCTTTGTAATGAAAGCCCTGTTTCGTGTCGAACTACAGGGTGACACCGCAGTATTTACCAATGAGAGAACGCTGATAGTGGCCAATCACGAATCGTTCCTCGACGGCCTGCTGATGGGGTTGATGATGCCGGTCGATGCCGTATTCGTCATTCATTCGCAAATTGCGGCGCGCCCGTTTTTCCGCTTCCTGCTGCGCTTTGTGCCGCATTTGACGGTCGAATCCACCAGCCCGCTGGCCATGAAGCAGATCGTCAAGCTGGTGGAAACCGGCCAGCCGGTGGTGATTTTTCCCGAAGGGCGCATCACCAAAACCGGCTCGCTGATGAAGGTCTATGACGGTGCCGCCTTCGTGGCCGCCCGAACCGGCGCAACCGTTGTTCCCGTGCGCATCGACGGGGCCGCGCGCAGCTATTTTGGCCGGCTGGCGGGCATCTATCCGCGCAAGCTGTTCCCGAAGGTGACGATGACGGTACTGCCGCGCCGCGCGATTCCCATGCCCGATTTGCCTTCTGCCAAAGAACGCCGCCGCCGCGCCGGCGAGCTGATGCGCCATATCCTGCTCGACATGCTGGTAGCGACGCGGCCGCAGCGCACGCTGTTCGAGGCGTTCCTCGAAGGCCGCTCGATTTTCGGCGCACAGTACAAGCTGGTCGAAGATATTCGCCTCGTCGAGGAATCCTACGGCTCGCTGCTCAAAATGTCGCTCGGCCTGTCGCGCATCACTGGCCGGCTGAGCCAGCCCGGCGAAATCGTCGGCCTGCTCATGCCTAACGCCGCGCCCGCCATGGGGCTGATTCTGGCGCTGTCAATCGGCAGGCGCGTGCCGGCGCTGCTTAACTACACGGCTGGCGCGGACGGCATGCGCTCGGCCTGCGTCGCAGCCGGCATCAAAACCGTCATCGCTTCGCGCGGCTTCATCGAAAAAGCGCGCCTGACGGCGACGGTTGCGCAGCTGGCCGAGGCGGGAGCGATTCGGGTTGTCTATGTCGAAGACTTCCGCGCGCAGATCACCTCGGCCGACAAGCTCTGGCTGCTTTGGCGCATGTATTTCCCCGCCGGCGCGGCCGTGCCGCAAACGCCCGACGACCCCGCCGTGGTGCTGTTTACTTCCGGCTCCGAGGGCAAGCCCAAAGGTGTCGTGCATTCGCACAATTCGCTGCTTTCCAACGTTGCGCAGATTCGCGCCGTCGCCGACTTTACGCCGCACGACAAGTTCATGATGGCGCTGCCGCTGTTCCACTCCTTCGGCCTCACCTGCGGCGTGCTGCTGCCGCTGGTGGCCGGCTGCAAGGTGTTTCTCTACCCCAGCCCGTTGCACTACCGCATCATTCCGGAGATCGTTTATGACCGCGACTGCACCGTGCTGTTCGGGACGTCTACCTTCCTCGGCAACTACGGCAAGTACGCGCATCCCTACGATTTCGGGCGGTTGCGCTACGTCGTTGCCGGCGCGGAAAAACTTTCCGAAGAAGTGCGCCGCCTATGGATTGAGAAGTTCGGCATCCGCATTCTGGAGGGCTACGGCGTGACCGAATGTGCGCCGGTCGTCGCCGTCAATGTGCCCATGGCCTGCAAGATCGGCACGGTCGGCCAGCTTCTGCCCGGCATCGAACAGGTGCTGGAGCCAGTGCCCGGCATCGATAACGGCGGCGCGCTGTACGTGAAGGGGCCGAACGTGATGAAGGGCTATCTGCTCTACGACCAGCCCGGCGTGATTCAGCCGCCGGCCGCCAAGGGCGCGGGCTGGTACGCAACGGGCGACATCGTGACGATCGACGATGAAGGCTTTGTGACCATTCGCGGGCGCATCAAGCGCTTTGCCAAGATTGCCGGTGAAATGATTTCGCTCGAAGTCGTCGAGAAGAACGCGGCCGACGCCGCGCCAGGCTTTACCCACGCCGCATCAACGCGCAGCGACGCGGCCAAGGGCGAGGCGCTGGTGCTGTTCACCACGGCGCCCGCGCTCACGCGCGAGCAGCTGCTCGCCGCTGCCAAGGCCGCCGGTTCGCCGGAACTCTCGGTGCCGCGCCTTATCCGCCATGTGGCGGCCATTCCGCTGCTCGGCTCCGGCAAAACCGATTACGTCACGCTCAAGCGCATGGCCGAGGAGAGCGCAGGCGATGAGGGCGGTAAAAATAGTGGGAACGGTGAAAGCAGTGAGAGTGGACAAAGCACACCAAGCGACCCCTCCGCCCGGAGCGCAGCCACTGCCGGCGCCTGAGCAAACACACTGGAGAAATCATCACCATGAGTAACCAGTTTCAACTGATGCGCGAGCAGCGCTTCCGTCCCTTCTTTTTCACCCAGTTTCTCGGCGCGTTTAACGACAATGTGTTCAAGACGGCACTGATTACGCTGGTTACTTTCCGCGCCGGGCAGCTCACCACGCTGGACGGCAAGATGCTGGCGACCCTGCTGCCCGGCCTGTTCATCCTGCCGTTCTTTCTCTTTTCGGCAACCAGCGGGCAGATCGCCGACAAATACGAAAAATCGATGCTGGTGCGCCTGACCAAATGCCTCGAAATCGGCATCATGCTGCTGGCTGCCTGGGGCTTCATGGCCCGCAGCTTCTGGCCGCTTGTTGCCGCCCTGTTTCTGATGGGCGCGCAATCGACGCTGTTCGGCCCGGTCAAGTACGCCTATCTGCCGCAGCATCTGCGCGAGGAAGAGCTGATCGGCGGCAACGGCATGGTCGAAATGGGCACCTTCGTCGCCATCCTGGCCGGCGAGATTCTCGGCGCGTGGCTGGCAATGGCCAATGACGGCGCACTGCTGACGTCGGCGACGGTTATCGCCGTTGCCGTTGCGGGGTACTGGGTCAGCCGCGGCGTGCCGCATTCGCCAGCCGCCGACCCCCAGCTGCGCATCAACTGGAATCCGGTGAGCGAAACCTGGCGCAACCTGAAATTTGCGCGCGGCAACCGCACCGTCTGGCTGTCTCTGCTCGGGACTTCGTGGTTCTGGTTTTACGGGGCAACGATTCTGGCGCAGTTTCCCACCTTCACCAAAGACGTGCTGCACGGCGATGAAAGCGTTTTCATCCTGCTCCTGACGGTGTTCTCGCTCGGCATCGGCATCGGTTCGCTGCTGTGCGAAAAACTCTCCGGCGGCAAGGTGGAAATCGGCCTGGTGCCTTTCGGCGCTATCGGCCTGACGGTTTTCGGCGTCGACCTCTACTGGGCGAGCTTGAACGCTGGCGCAGCCAGCCTGCCCGCCGGGCTTGCCCACGGCGCTTATGATTTTCTGAGCGCACTGGGGCAGGCCACGCACTGGCGCGTGCTGCTGGACATCGCCTTGCTGGGGCTGTTTGGCGGCTTCTACATCGTGCCGCTCTACGCCCTCATCCAGACGCGCAGCGAGAAAAGCCACCAGTCGCGCATCATCGCCGCCAACAATATTCTCAACGCCCTGTTCATGGTGATTTCCGCTGTCGTTTCCATGGCGCTGTTCGCGCTGGGGCTGTCGATTCCGCAGCTCTTTCTGGCAACGGCGCTATTCAACATCGTCGTGGCGGCGTACATCTACCGCCTGGTGCCGGAGTTCCTCATCCGCTTCGTCGTCTGGCTGCTCGTTCATTCTGTCTACCGGCTGGAGAAACGGGGTATTGAGCGCGTGCCGGAAAGCGGCGGCGCGCTGCTGGTCAGCAACCATACCAGCCTTGCCGATGTCCTTCTGATTACGGCCGCCAGTGTCCGCCCGCCGCGTTTTGCCATCGACCCGAGGCACTTTGCGCGGCCGCTGCTCGGCGCCGTGCTGCGTGAAGGCCGGGCGATCCCTTTGCCCGGTGAGGCCGGTCAGGCCGGCGAGGCCGCAAGAAACGGCGCACCGTCGGTGGCCATGCAGACGGCGCAAGCCGCCATCGAATCGGCGCTGGCTGCCGGTGAAATCGTAGTCGTTTTTCCCGAAACCGGCGCTGAGGCCGACGGGCAAGTGCGTCCCTTCTGCCCGTGGTTTGCGGCGTTGCTCGAGGCGCTGCGCGCGCGGCATCCGGCAACGCCGGTGCTTCCTCTGGCGCTGCATGGGCTGGAGGACAGCGCCTTCGCCGCTGCCCGTCTGCGCCTTGGTCAGCGCCTGGCGCGGCTGCGCCCGTTCCGCCGGGTTGCCGTCACGATCGGCGCGCCGCAGGCTGCCTCGGCGGCGGCCGCTGAATCCGTGCGGCAGGCGTTGTGTTTCCTGGCCGATGCCCAAACCGTACAATCCCGATCATGATGGGTCAGTGAATTTTTCATGAAACGCTTTGCAAAAATGTTTTTGCGCGCGCTCAAGGGGGCGGGCGTGGTTTTCGCCCTGAGCTTTGGCGCCGCGCTGCTGCTGGGCGGCGGGCTGTCCGCCTGGCACAACGACGGCCGGCGCCTCGACTGGCGTGCGATGCCGCGCCGCTCGGCGGGACTGGCGCCCGACCCGAAAAAGCACGTCGACACGGCCATCGTGCAGGTGTACGTCGCGCCCACCTATGGCTGGCGGGGCTACGTAGCCGTGCATCCGTGGCTGATCTACAAGCGGGCGGGGCAGACGGCGTTCACCCGCTACGAAGTCATAGGCTGGGGCGGCGGCAGCGTCGTCAAGCGTAACGCCGACCTGCCCGATGCCTTTTGGGCCGGCAAGCGACCGCGCCTGCTCATCGAGCATCGCGGTGCGGGCGTCGAGGCGATGATCAACCGCATTGAGGCGGCCGTCCGCAGTTACCCCTATCCGCGCGAGTACCGCAGCTATCCCGGCCCCAACAGCAACACCTTCATCGCGCACATTGGCCGCGAAACGCCGGCGCTGGCGCTCGATCTGCCGGCCAACGCCATTGGCAAGGACTACCGGCCGCTTGCCCATCCGTTCGGGCGCTCGCCCAGCGGCAGCGGCGGACAGGTTTCTCTGCTGGGCATGCTTGGCCTGAGCGTCGGGCCGGAAGAGGGCTTTGAAGCCAACGTGCTGGGGCTCAATTTCGGCATCGACGTCCGGCCGCTCGGCCTGCGTTTGCCTTTCGCCGGACGGCTGCCGTGACGGCCGGCGACGCGCTGCGGCAGATTTCACCGGCGTCCGGCAAAGCGGGTGTTTGCCGCCCAATCAACGGCGTTGCGCGCCCCGGCGCCGCGTCGTATCGTTGCCGCCGCCGAATACGGGCAGGGCGCGACAGATCGGTCAGGTTGGGCGAATCGTGACGGATCGCGAACGAAAAATGAACGACAGTAAAATGATGACCCATGCGGCGGCTGCGCCGGGCAGAACGATCAGGGCGGCGATTTTCGATGCCGACGGCACGCTGATCGACAGCGAAGAACCGGGCATGGAAGTGCTCTACGAACAGGCTGTGCGGATCGGGCTGACGCGCTCGCGCGAAGAGGCGTTCCGGTGCTTCCGCGGCAGCCGCATGGCCGACTGCGTGGCCTGGATCGCGGCCAACTCGCCGGAAACACAGCCCGCGCGCGATGAGACTTACTGGACGGACTTTACGCGCCATGTGCGCGAACGGCAGGCCGAGCGTTTTCGTCAATCGCTGCTGCCGATGCCCGGTGCGGAAGCCTTGCTCGCCGGCCTGCGCATCCCTTTTTGTCTGGCGACAAACGGCCCGCGCCGGAAGATCGATCTGACGCTGGCGCTGACCGGACTCGACCGTTTTTTTGGCGAGCGTGTCTTTTCAGCCTACGAAAGCGGTTTTTTCAAGCCCGACCCGCGCCTCTTTCTGCTCGCCGCCGAGCACATGGGCGTCGCGCCGGAACACTGCGCCGTCGTCGAAGATAGCCTGCCGGGCATCGAAGCCGGGCTGGCCGCCGGCATGCAGGTTTTTTCGCTGCACGAGCCGGCCGGACTGCCCGTCCGCCTGACCGAGCGGGTTACGCATATCGCTGCGCTGGACGAGCTGGCCGCGTACCTGACCTGAAGCGCGCTCCTGCTTGATAGCGGCTTCCTTTGCCAAAATACGGCGTTGGCTTCGCCTTGCCGTACTGCTTGTACTGTCAGCGGCTTAGCGCCTTGTCTTTGGCAAAGTCGAGCCATAGCGGCTT